>NZ_JBEXXE010000014.1:33276-245090 GCF_040630255.1 Streptomyces sp. NPDC005820 | reverse complement strand
CCGCACTGACGGACTTCGTGTTCATGGTCCGCGAGACCTCGCAGATGTTCATCACCGGCCCGGACGTCGTCAAGGCGGTCACCGGCGAGGAGATCACCCAGAACGGCCTCGGCGGCGCGGACGTGCACGCCGAGACCTCCGGCGTGTGCCACTTCGCCTACGACGACGAGGAGACCTGCATCGCGGAGGTCCGCTACCTCCTGTCGCTGCTGCCGCAGAACAACCGTGAGAACCCCCCGCGCGTCGAGTGCGGCGACCCGGCGGACCGGCGCGGTGACGCGCTGCTCGACCTGGTCCCGGCCGACGGCAACCGGCCCTACGACATGACCAAGGTCATCGAGGAGATCGTCGACGACGGCGAGTACCTCGAGGTCCACGAGCGCTGGGCCCGCAACATCATCTGCGCCCTGGCCCGCCTCGACGGCCAGGTCGTCGGCATCGTCGCCAACCAGCCCCAGTCCCTGGCCGGCGTGCTGGACATCGAGGCCTCGGAGAAGGCCGCGCGCTTCGTGCAGATGTGCGACGCGTTCAACATCCCGATCCTCACTCTTCTGGACGTACCCGGCTTCCTCCCCGGCGTCGACCAGGAGCACGGTGGAATCATCCGCCACGGCGCGAAGCTCCTCTACGCCTACTGCAACGCGACCGTGCCCCGGATCTCGCTGATCCTGCGCAAGGCCTACGGCGGCGCGTACATCGTGATGGACAGCCAGTCCATCGGCGCCGACCTGACCTACGCCTGGCCCACCAACGAGATCGCCGTGATGGGTGCCGAGGGCGCCGCCAACGTCATCTTCCGGCGACAGATCGCCGAGGCCGAGGACCCCGAGGCCATGCGGGCCCGCATGGTCAAGGAGTACAAGTCCGAGCTGATGCACCCCTACTACGCGGCCGAGCGCGGCCTGGTCGACGACGTCATCGACCCCGCCGAGACCCGCGAGATCCTCGTCAAGTCGCTCGCGATGCTCCAGTCCAAGCACGCCGACCTGCCCTCGCGCAAGCACGGCAACCCCCCGCAGTAACCCGGCGGACTCTCGCCGATACCTCTGCGGAAACCTCTCTCACGGAGACTGACACCCATGAACACTCCCGACATCCGCGTCGAGAAGGGCAACGCCGAGCCCGAGGAAGTCGCCGCCATCACGGCGATCCTGCTGGCCCGCGCCGCCGCCCGCACCTCCGAGCCCACCCAGGCCCACCGCCCCCGCCGCAAGGCCGGCTGGCGCCGCCTGGAGCGCGAGGGCGGCTTCCGAGCCCCCCACAGCTGGCGCTGAGCACCAAGAAGGGCCCCTCTCCCGGAGAGGGGCCCTTCGGCGTACCCGAAGAGGACGAGACGCGAAAGGGGGAGGCGCATGGGGCTGCCGGCGGCGCTCGTGGACGAGGTGGTGCGGATCGACGCCCGGCTGCGGCCGATCGCCGACCGGCCCGTGGACCCCACCGACCCCGACTGGGAGCGGCGCATGCGCGAGGGGCCCCGGCCGCTCGACGAGGCGGACGTCCGCACCCGCGCCGAGGCCGCGCTGCGCGAGCTGCTCGCCCACTACGAGCACGGCGACGACGAGGACCGCGCCGCCGTACGCGCCCTCCTCGACCGCTGCTCCTCGTTCCGCTGGGCCACGCGGCTGCCGTACGAGCGCACCCCCGAGGGATTCCGGCAGCGGCTGCTGCACCTGTCCGCCCGGGACCACGACGGCGACACCCGGGACGAACTGCTCACGCTGCACGACCTGTGCGCCGAAGCCCGGGAGGCCGGGGTCGACATCCGGCCGCTGCTGCTGGAGGTCGCCGCACTCTCCAGCGCCGAGAACAAGTACGGGATGGGCTCCATCCGGAGCATCCTCCTGGGAGCCGCGGGCTGATACGGGCCCGCGGACGGCAAGCGAACGGCCCCTGTGCTCCCTAAGGGAGGGCACAGGGGCCGTGACGTGTCGGAGACCTACCGCAGGCGGGCCATCAGCGCGTGCTCCACAAGCGTGATCAGCGCCGACTTGGCGTCCGAGCGGTGTCGGGCGTCCGTCGTGATGATCGGGGCGTCCGGGCCGATCTGCAGGGCCTCGCGGACCTCTTCGGGGTTGTACGGCTGCTGCCCGTCGAAGCCGTTGAGGGCGATCACGAACGGCAGGCCGCTGTTCTCGAAGTAGTCGACGGCGGGGAAGCAGTCGGCGAGGCGGCGGGTGTCCACGAGGACGATCGCGCCGATGGCGCCGCGCACCAGGTCGTCCCACATGAACCAGAAGCGGTCCTGGCCGGGGGTGCCGAACAGGTACAGGATCAGGTCCTGGTCCAGGGTGATACGTCCGAAGTCCATGGCCACCGTGGTGGTGGTCTTGTCCCCGGTGTGGGTGAGGTCGTCGATGCCCGCCGACGCGGACGTCATGACGGCCTCGGTACGCAGCGGGTTGATCTCCGAGACGGCCCCGACGAACGTGGTCTTGCCCACGCCGAAGCCACCCGCCACCACGATCTTCGCCGAGGTGGTGGAGCGGGAAGGACCGCCGCTAGAGCTTGCGAAGTCCACTGAGCACCCTTTCGAGCAGTGTCACGTCTGGCTGGCCGCCGGCGCTCTCGTCGCCGCCGGGCTGATGGATGGCGACCAGTCCCGCCTCCGCCAAGTCGGCGACGAGGATCCTGGCCACGCCGAGAGGGATGGTCAGGAGGGCCGAGATCTCGGCCACCGACTTGATCTCACGGCACAGATTGCAGATCCGCTGATGCTCGGGCAACTGGCCCTGCATCTGGTGCGGCTGCGCAGTGGTGTGCACCAGCGCCTCGATGGCGAGCTGGTAGCGCGGGCGGGTCCGGCCGCCGGTCATGGCGTACGGACGCACCAGGGGGTTGTTGGACGCCCCGGCGGGCGCCGGCTCGGGGGTGCGGCGCTGCGGCTGCACGGGCTGGATGCGCGGGGCCTGCGGCTGGTCGTACGGCGACGGCCCGGGGCCCTGTGGGCTCTGGGGTGCGTACGGCCGCTGCTGGCTCGGTGCGGAGGGGAAGTTGTAACGGTTCGGGTTGTGGGAACCGTCGCCCGGGCCCTGGGGAGGACCGTACGACCAATTACCCGTATTCGAACCGCCTGGGGGTGTTGCCACTTTCTCTCCTCCTCCGACTGTGCCGGGCACCCATCACTATGGAGCCGCGTCCCGAAACCCTACGGCCTCGGGACGCCAAAACGCACCGTCCTACTGTCAGTTGAGCAGGCTCCCTTGGAGCTCCGCGCGAAGGTCGGGCGTCAGAACCGTGCCGGCACGGTCCACCAGAAGCGCCATCTCGTACCCAATGAGGCCGATGTCCGCCTCCGGGTGCGCGAGAACCGCGAGCGAGGAACCGTCGGAAATGGACATGAGGAAGAGGAATCCGCGCTCCATCTCCACAACCGTCTGGTTCACGCTGCCTCCCTCGAAGATCCGGGAGGCGCCTGCCGTCAGGGACGTCAGACCGGAGGCGACAGCCGCGAGCTGGTCGGCACGGTCGCGGGGGAAGCCTTCGGACATCGCCAGAAGGAGTCCGTCGGCGGAGACCACCACCGTGTGGGACACCCCCGGGGTGTTGTCCACGAAGTTGGTGATCACCCAGTTCAGGTTCTGTGCCGCCTGGCTCATCGGGCTCACACTAACGCTCCTGGTTGTAGGTGCTGTCAGGACCGAAGCCCTGGCCGTTCGTTTCACTGCCTGCGTTGCGCCCGCGCTGGACGCCTCGACGCAGGTTGCTCAGCCTGCCCCGGACGTCCTCCGGAGCGCGGGAGACCTGTGGGCCTCCCTGAGGGGTGGTCTCGGCGGCGCCCTCGACCAGGTTGGCCTTGGGCACACGCCGCGGCAGACCGGACGAGGTGACCCCGCCTGCCTTGGGCTTCCGCAGCTGCGAGGCCTGCTGCCAGCGCGCGTCGTTCGCCGAACGCCAGGAGCTGTCGCCGTTGCTCTCCGAAGTGGAGGCCGGCGCTTCCGTGTGCACGGGCCGCGCGGCGCCGTTCGAACCGTTCGCCGCGGTGGATCCGCGGCGGGGAAGCCCGGCGTCGGTCAGCTCGTGGACGGCGGATGCGGCCGGTCCCGGACGGTCGAAGCCTACGCGGTCCTGCTCACCCGCGTCAGCGGCCTGCGTGGATTCCGCTTCCGGAGCGTACTGGTCCGGGTAGCCGTTCCGGTAACCGGACTGCTGCGGCCAGTCGTCCTGGTAGGACTTCTCCTCGTACGCCGGGTAGCCCTCGGCCGCGGTGGCGTGCGAGGCCGCGCGCTCGTCCTGGGCCGGCTCCGCATACGCGGGGTCCGGGTAACCGCCGTTGGGCGAGAAGCCGTTGTTCTGCGGCACACCGTTCGGGGCCGAGAAGGACTCGCCCTGCGGCATCCCGTCGTTCGGCGCGAAGTACTGCCCGTCGTACGCGGGCCGCTGCTGCTCCTCGTACGGCGCCTGCCGCGGCTCCTCGTACGCCGTACGGCCGTTCTGACCGTGCGCGCCCTCGTACGCCCCCGGCTGGTCCACGAACGCCGTCTGGCTGCTGTCGTAGCCCGTCGGGGCCGCGTCGAAGCCGTTGTCGTAGGCGGGCTGCTGCGGGGTGCCGTCGAAGCCCTCGCCGAAGGCGGGGATCTCCTGTGTCTGCTGCGGATGGCCGGCCTGCGACTCCAGGGCCGCCTTGCGCTCCTCGCGCATCAGCGAGCGGCCCACCGGGTCCAGGTCGCGCAGGTCGTCGGGGACGTCGTAGCGGCTGTCGTCGAAGCCGAGCTCGGCGGCTGTGCGCATCGGCAGGCCGGTGTTGAAGTTTTCGCCCGGGAGCTGCTGCTGGTGCTGCTCCGGGATGATCTGCGAGACGGTGAACTCGTCGCGCTCGGGCTGCTCGCCGCCGCCACCGTGGGTGATGGCGTCCGGGAGCATGACCAGCGAGGTGGTGCCGGCCTGCTCGCCCGAGGGACGCAGCTGGACGCGGATGCCGTGCCGGTCGGACAGCCGGCCGACCACGAAGAGACCCATGCGCTGCGAGATCGCGGCGTCCACGGTCGGCGGGTTGGCCAGCTTGTGGTTGATGTCCGCGAAGTCCTCGGCGGTCAGGCCGATGCCCTTGTCGTGGATCTCGATCATGACGCGGCCGTCGGGGAGACGGGTCGCGGTGACGCGGACCTTGGTCTGCGGGGAGGAGAACGTCGTCGCGTTCTCCAGCAGCTCGGCGAGCAGGTGCACGAGGTCGGTCACGGCGCGGCCGTGGATCTCGGCCTCCGGGACGCCGGAGAGCTCGATGCGCTCGTACTGCTCCACCTCGGAGGAGGCGGCGCGCAGCACGTCGACCAGCGGGACCGGCTGGTCCCAGCGGCGGCCGGGCTCCTCGCCGGCGAGGACCAGGAGGTTCTCGCCGTTGCGGCGCATACGGGTCGCGAGGTGGTCCAGGCGGAAGAGGTTCTCCAGCTGGTCCGGGTCGGCCTCGTTGTTCTCCAGGTCGGTGATCAGGGTCAGCTGGCCCTCGATCAGCGACTGGTTGCGCCGGGAGAGGTTCGTGAAGATCGCGTTGATGTTGCCCCGCAGCAGGGCCTGCTCGGCGGCGAGCCGGACGGCCTCGCGGTGGACCTGGTCGAAGGCGCGGGCGACTTCGCCGATCTCGTCGCGGGTGTTGATCGGGATGGGCTGGACGCGGGTGTCGACGCGGCCGGGGTCGGTGCGCGAGAGCTGGTCGACCAGCATCGGCAGCCGCTGCTCGGCGATGCCGAAGGCGGCGTTGCGCAGCTGGCGCATCGAGGTGCTCATCTGGCGGGCCATGAGCGAGGCGATGATGAACGCGGCCAGCAGGGCGATGATGACGATCGAGGCGTTGATGATCGCGTCGCGCTGGGCGTCGGAGGCGATCTGCCCGGCTTCGTCCACCGCGCGGTTGATCATCTCGGTCTCGACCTGGTTGTAGCCCTCGAACTTCAGGGTCGCCGCGGCCATCCACGACTTGGCGGTGATGCCCTGGGCGGCGAGCTGGGCGGTGGTCAGCTGGCCGCTGCCGATCAGTTTGATCATGTCGGTCATCGACGGCGGCGCGGTGTACGTCTGGCCCGCGGCCTCCGTCTTGGCCTTGGCGTCGGCTGCCGCCTTCTCGCCCTCGGCCTGCTTCTCCTTCATGACCTCGGTGAGCCGCGCCTCGTCCTGGGGAGTACCACCGGAGACGTACTCCTGCATGGCGATGCCCTCGAGGTAGGCGTACGAGGTGAAGGAGGTGAGCTGCTGCTGGTAGACCTTCTCGTCGGGGCTGGGCCGGACCAGCAGGTGCATGCCGATCGCGCGCTGCAGCGACTCGGCGCCCTTGCCGAGGGCGAGCGCGTACACCGAACGGCCGTACGCGGTGATGTTGCCGGTGCCGAGGCCGAGTTCGTTGGAGAACTCCACGAGCAGGTGCTCGACAGCGACGTAGCCCTCCTCGGTCTTCACCGGGTCCAGCGCCTTGCCGTAGGCGACCGCGCGGATCTTCGTCAGCGTCGGCTCGGCCTCTTCCACCAGCTTCAGGCGGCGCTTGAGGCCTTCCTTGTCCGGCATCCCGACCGTCTCCTGGTGGAAGGCGGCAGCCTTCTCATCGGTGACGGCGCGGGCCTGCTTGACGATCGGGGAGTCCTTCTTGTTCTCCAGCAGCGGCTCTGCGGAGACGTCCCGCTCGTTGAGGAGAGCCTGGGCGTACTCACCGGCCGCGGCCACGATCTTCGCGACCTTCTCGGCGTCGCGCGCCTCCTGCCAGGTGTCGATCGAGCCCTTCACCTGGAAGCCGCCCATGACCAGGCCGACCAGCACGGGTATGAGCAGGATCGCGTTCAGCCTCGTCGGCACCCGCCAGTTGCGCGGGGACAGCCGACCACCGCTCTTCGGGGGTGCGGCCGTCGGCTCCGAGCCGGGCACAGGGGCGGGCGCCGCTCCGCGCGACGGCGGCGTGAAGTTGCCCCGGGCCGCAGGCTCGGGACTTTTCTTGCTTCGCCTCACTCGACCAACAACCTCTCGGCGGTCGGCACCTTCCGTGCCGCAGGTTCTCAGAGCCCGGTCAGCCATCGACCATCAGTACGTCATTGACTATTGGGCAGTTCAGGCATTCCAGCACGACGTCCTGCGCGATTCCAAACATGGGGAAGCGCCGGTTCGACGTGATGTAAGCCGCAGATAAAACGGTCAAAAAGAACGAGCCCCGTCAAAAGACGGGGCTTTCGTGCGCACAGCGAGACCAAGCGACCGCGACGCGTGGCGGTACCACTGGATTCCTCTGCCGAAACGTTATGAACACCGGAGCCGGCCGTGTCAAAGGCCACAGCCGGCTCCGAAGTGTCTACGACAACTGCCGTACGCCACGGTGAACTTGAAAGTTACCGCAAACGCGCCATGAGCGCATGCTCGACCAGCGTGATCAGCGCACTCTTCGCATCCGAGCGGTGCCGTGCGTCGGTCGTGATGATCGGGGTGTCCGGGCCGATCTGCAGGGCCTCGCGGACCTCTTCGGGCTGGTAGGGCTGCGAGCCGTCGAAGCCGTTGAGAGCGACGACGAACGGCAGGCCGCTGTTCTCGAAGTAGTCGACGGCGGGGAAGCAGTCGGCGAGGCGGCGGGTGTCCACGAGGACGATCGCGCCGATGGCGCCGCGCACCAGGTCGTCCCACATGAACCAGAAGCGGTCCTGGCCGGGGGTGCCGAACAGGTACAGGATCAGGTCCTGGTCCAGGGTGATACGTCCGAAGTCCATGGCCACCGTGGTGGTGGTCTTGTCCCCGGTGTGGGTGAGGTCGTCGATGCCCGCCGACGCGGACGTCATGACGGCCTCGGTACGCAGCGGGTTGATCTCGGAGACCGCTCCCACGAACGTGGTCTTGCCCACGCCGAAGCCACCCGCCACCACGATCTTCGCGGAAGTGGTGGCCCGGCCCCCGTCAGAGCTTGCGAAGTCCACTGAGCACCCTTTCGAGCAGCGTCACGTCCGGAGCGCCACCGTTGTTCTCGTCGCCGCCCGGCTGGTGGATGGCCACCAGACCGGCCTCGGCGAGGTCCGCCACCAGAATCCGCGCCACACCCAGCGGCATGGCCAGCAGCGCCGAGACCTCGGCGACCGACTTGACCTCGCGGCACAGGTGGCAGATGCGCTGGTGCTCCGGGAGCAGCCCCATCAGTGCTGCCGGGTCGGCCGTGGTGCTGATCAGCGCCTCGATGGCGAGCTGATAGCGCGGCCGGGTCCGGCCACCGGTCATCGCATAAGGACGCACCAGCGGCTGGTCGCCCTCATCCCCGTACGGCTCCGCGTACGGATCATGATGGGCGGGGGGCGGGGTCATGGATCCTCCGGGCGGGACAGCATTCTCGGTCAGTCGTGCCGTCCGTCGAGGCCGGTGGGGGGTTTGTGTCGGCCGGACGGTGATTTCGTGAGGCGGGTGGTGCCGGGGTCGGTCAGTGAAGCAGACTGCCCTGGAGCTCGGCGCGCAGGTCCGGGGTGAGGACCGCGCCCGCGCGGTCGACCAGGAGCGCCATCTCGTAGCCGACGAGGCCGATGTCGCACTCGGGGTGGGCGAGCACGGCCAGGGACGAGCCGTCCGAGACGGACATGAGGAAGAGGAATCCTCGCTCCATCTCGACGACCGTCTGGGCCACGTTGCCGCCCTCGAAGATCCGGGAGGCGCCGGCCGTGAGCGAGGTGAGCCCCGACGCGACCGCCGCCAGCTGGTCGGCACGGTCGCGCGGGAAACCCTCGGACATCGCGAGCAGGAGCCCGTCGGCGGACACGACGACGGTGTGGGACACCCCGGGGGTGTTGTCCACGAAGTTGGTGATCAACCAGTTCAGATTCTGTGCCGCCTGGCTCATCTGACTCAACTAACGCTCCTGCGGGTGAGTGGGGCTCGGGAAACTGCCGGTCTGACCGTTGCCGGCCTGACGACCCTGCGCGATGCCCCGACGAAGATTGGTCAGCCGTCCGCGTACGTCGTCAGGCGCACGCGAGACCTGCGGACCGGTTTGGTGCTGTTGCTGCTGTGCCGTGCCCGGGACCAGGTTCGCCCTGGGCACCCGGCGCGGCAGACCGGAGGTGGTGACTCCGCCCGCGGCGGGCTGCCGGACGCGCTCGGCCTGGCGGACGAGTTCGTCGTTCGGCGAGGTACGCCACGAGGAGGTCGAGGGGCCGCCCGCCGCGGGCCGCTGGGGAGCGGCCGGAGCCTGCGGCTGCTGCTGCGGTGCCTGCGGCGCGGGAGCCTGCTCGCCCGCCTGCGGACCGCCGTGGAACCAGTTGGTCTCCAGCGTGTCGTACAGCGGGGTGCGGCCGTCGCCCGGACCCGGGGCCGGCGGCAGGGCCTCCGGCTCGGGACGCTGGGCGGGACGCGGCGGCACCTGCGGCCGCGGCGAGCCGTAGCCGTTGGCGCCGTTGATCTGGGGGCGCTCGAACTGTCCCGTGGACGCCATGTCCTGGCGGCCGGGCAGCGCGTGCTGGCCCGTGCTGGAGCTGTCGTAGCCCGGCGTGGCGAACTGGCCGGTGGAGCCGTTGTCGTACGCCTGCGGAGCGAACGGGTTCGGGTTCGCCGGGGTGTTCTGCCCGGCCGGTGCGCCGAAGACGTCGGAGCGGGTGAACCCGTTGTCCTGCCGGTCGGCGCCGCCCGGGCGCTGGAACTGGCCCGTGCCGCCCATGTCCTGGGGGGCGACGGCGGGGAACTGGCCCGTGCTCTGCGGACCGCCGACGCCGCGGCCGAAGTCGGCCGGGCCCTGGCGGTCGTCGATGCGCGGCATGCGCGAGGTCTGCGCGACGTCCGGCTCCTCGTGGCCGCGCGGGGCGTCCAGCGGGGTGCGCGGCACCGGCGGCTGGGCGTTCTCGTCGCCCCAGCTGGTCACGCGCGGCTGCGGGTTGCCGCCGGGCAGCTCGGCGCGCGGGCCGCCGCGCGGCGGGAGCTGTGGCTGACGGCCACGCTGCTCGGAGTTGTTCTTGCGCTGCGGCGGACGGCTGCCGCCGAAGAAGTCCTGGGCCTGGTCGTTGGTCCCGGGGCTCTGGAAGCCCTGTGCCTGACCGCCGAAGCCGGCGCCCGCGCCGGCCGGGGCCGGACGGTCCTGCTGGGGCGGGACGGGGGACTGCGGTCCGCGCGGGGGCTGGCCGCCGGGACGGCCACCGCCGTCACGGCCGGGCAGCGCGGCCCGGGGACCCTGGCCGGCGGCGAGGCGGCCGCCCGCACCGGGACCGGAGCCGGGACCGGCGCCGAGGGAACCGCCCCCGCCCGGGGCACCGGCGCCGAGCGCACCACCCTGCGGACCACCCTGGCGACGCGCGGCGGCGACGCCCGCGGCGGCCTGCGCGGCGGCGGGACCGCCGGCCGAACCGCCCTGACCCGGCTTGGGCTGGGGCTTCTTGCCGCCCTGGGCGACGTCCACGGGCAGCATGACCAGCGCGGTCGTACCACCGGAGTCGGACGGGCGCAGCTGGATGCGGATGCCGTGCCGCTGCGACAGACGACCGACCACGAAGAGGCCCATGCGGCGGGAGACGGAGACGTCCACGGTGGGCGGCGAGGCGAGCCGCTCGTTGATCGCGGCCAGGTCCTCGGGGGAGAGGCCGATACCGGTGTCGTGGATCTCGATCAGGACGCGGCCGTCGGGCAGCGCGTGACCGGTGACCTTGACCTTGGTCTGCGGCGAGGAGAACGAGGTGGCGTTCTCGAGCAGCTCGGCGAGGAGGTGCACGAGGTCGTTGACGACCCGGCCGGCCACTTCGGTGGACGGCACGGACGCCAGCTCGATGCGCTCGTACTGCTCCACCTCGGAGGCGGCGGCGCGCAGGACGTCGACCAGCGGGACCGGGCGGGTCCAGCGGCGGCCGGGCTCCTCACCCGCGAGGACCAGGAGGTTTTCGCCGTTACGGCGCATACGGGTGGCGAGGTGGTCGAGCTTGAAGAGCGAGGACAGCTGGTCCGGGTCGGCCTCGCGGGACTCCAGTTCGGAGATGAGCGAGAGCTGACGTTGGATGAGGCCCTGGGAGCGGCGCGAGAGGTTGGTGAACATCGCGTTGACGTTGCCCCGCAGAAGGGCCTGCTCGGCGGCGAGGCGGACGGCCTCGCGGTGCACGTCGTCGAAGGCCGCGGCCACCTGGCCGATCTCGTCCCGGGAGTGCACACCGACCGACTCCACGGACGTGTCGACGTCCTGCGGGTCGGACTCGGAGAGCTGCTTGACCAGCTCGGGCAGACGGTCCTGGGCGACCTTGGTGGCGGTCTCCTGGAGGCGGCGCAGCGAGCGGATCATGGACCGGGCGACGACGAAGGCGCCGACCAGCGACACACCGAGGACGAGCAGGATCAGGGCACCGTTGATGATGGCGTCCCGCTCGGACTCGGAGCGCAGCTCGCGGGCCTTCTGCTCCATGTCCTCGAGCAGGGTGTGCTCGATGTTGTTCATCTGGCGGATCTTGGTCGACGAGTCGTCGATCCAGTCCTGGTACGACCGCTGGTCCTGCGAGGTCAGACCGGAGGCGGAGGCGAACGCACGCGAGGCGTAGGTGTCGGACTCCTCGATGACCGGGTTGCCCTGCTCGATGGGCTTCAGCAGCTCCTCGGCGCCGTCGTCGCCGTAGATGCTGCGGAAACTCGCGAGTTCGGAGGCCTCGTTGTCGAAGGCGGCGTCGGCGTACTGCCGCTCGTTGTTGGAGAGCTCGCCGTAGGAGGTGTTGTTCGCCGGCAGCGCGGCCGCGAGGATGGCGCGCTGGACCGAGGCGTATTCCTTGGCGTTGGAGAAGGCGGCCAGCGCACGGGTGCGCTGGATCATCTCCGGGTTGCTGGTGGCCTGGGCCATGTCCTGCGAGAGGTCGAGCAGGCTCGTGATGAGCTGGTGGTAGGCGTCGACCGTCTGGCCGGCGTTGCCCTTCTCCGCGTACGCCGTGGAGCGGATCTTCTGGAGGTTCGCGAGGTCGGAGAGCAGACCGATGAGGCTGTCGCGGACGCCCTGGAGGTTGCCGTCCTTGGAGGCGGTGTTGATCTCCTCGGAGGCGTCCTGGAAGGCGGTCACGGCCCGGTCCGTCTTGGTCCGGTAGCCCTTGATGCCGAAGTCGGTCGCCTTGGTGCCGTGCGTCATCGGGCCGGCCGAGCGGTCGCGCTCCTCCTGGAGGGCGACGGAGAGCTCGGTCGCCTGCTTGGTCATGTCCGTCAGCAGCCGCATGTTGTCGAGCTGCTGGATGTCGTCCATGGACTCGTTGATACGCAGTGCGCCCAGGGTGGTGGCCGCGACCACCGGAAGGGTCAGCAGCGCCACCAGACGGGTGGAGATGCGCCAGTTGCGCAGCGCGACGCGTGGGCCGGGGCCCACGGAGACGCTCGGCGGCTTGATCGTCGGAGTCGGGGGAAGGGAGCTCGGCGACGCGGACGCGCCGGGGCGCCCTGGGCGCTCACCGCCGTCGCCGGACGGGGCCGGGCCCGGGTTCTGGGCGTGCTGGGGCGAGGAGCTGCCATTGCTGGGGGCAGTCCCGCCGTGCGGCTCCGGCTCCGCCGAAGCACTGCCATCCCTCTTGAAACGTCCCTGCACTAGCGTCGCAACCTCTGGACCAGGCGCCCTTCCGGATGAACGGAAGGACGGTGTCGGCGTATTGAAGGACGCCCTGAATTACGTCCCTCGAATGGTCGTGAGTGACCGGCGCTGGCTCCCCCTTCCAACCGCCACTACGGCGCTGTCGCGCCACGGTGCGCCGGCTCGATCCAGCGGCGGTCCGTGAGATTCCAGCACAGTGCCGGATCTCCAACAAGGTGTGTTGGCCGGGCTGTGACATGCGTGACAGCGCGTAAGGGGAACGTTACGAGACGTAGAAAAGGTTCCCGTGTAAAGCGGGCATAAGTGCCCGAAACGCTGAAGCGTGGCAGGTGTCCCAGTCGCCATGATCAGGAGCGGAATGGGGGCTTCAGGTGGGCAATGTCCGTTTCCAAGTGGTCGATCGGTGGCACGGTTTGACCACTTTGATCATCGATTCGTGAGCAAACTCACACGCTGATCATGCCGCCTTCGCGAGTTACCCGGGAATCGCGTGTTTAGCCTGACGCTTTACAGGGATGGCATATCCGACAACCCGGCACAACGAGCAGACAGGGTCACGTACAACAGTGAAGACGACGACGATGTTCCACAAGATCGCCAACCCGCGACGCACGACGCTGGCGCACCTCGCGGACGCCGACGAACTGCAGCTCCCCGTCCAGCCGGAGCACGCCGTCGACCTGCCGACCCAGACCGCCAACCCCAAGCGCACCATCCTCATGGAGGCCCCGGTCGCGGCCTCCGTCGCGGAGTAGATCTCCCGTAGGGATCCACGAGATCTTCACGATCTCCGGGGAGTGATACGCGCACCGGCCGCCGAATGCTCAAGGCGACCGCACCGGATGTCAAAGGGCGTCCCCGGCCGGGGGCGCCCTTCCGCGTTAGCCTGGAGCGTCACACTCCAGCCAGGCAAGGGGCCAACCAACCCGTGCGCATCGCCAGGTTCTCCATCGACGGCAACGTCGCCTTCGGCGCGGTCGAGGGCGACAAGCCGGACGAGCTCGTCCTCGACATCATCAAGGGCATCCCGTTCGCGGAATTCGAGCTCTCCGGTACGAAGGTGCCGCTGAGCAAGGTCCGGCTGCTCCCGCCCGTCCTGCCCAACAAGGTGGTGGCCTTCGGCCGCAACTACGCCGAGCACGCGCGCGAGCTGGGCAACGAGGTGCCGGACGCCCCGTTCGCCTTCTTCAAGCCCTCCACCTCGGTGATCGGCCCCGGCGACGACATCCAGTACCCGCCGTTCTCCGAGGAACTGCACCACGAGGCCGAGCTCGCGGTCGTCATCGGCCGGATGTGCCGCGAGGTCCCGCGCGAACGCGTGGCGGACGTGATCTTCGGCTACACCTGCGCCAACGACGTCACCGCACGGGACGTCCAGCGGCGCGAGAAGCAGTGGGCGCGGGCCAAGGGCTTCGACACCTCCTGCCCGCTCGGCCCCTGGGTGGAGACGGACCTGGACCTCGCCACCGCGTCCGACCTCACGATCCAGCTCACGGTCGACGGCCAGCAGCGCCAGCTCGGCCGCACCAGCGAGATGATCCACTCCATCGAGGATCTGATCGTCAACATCACCGAGGCCATGACGCTGCTCCCCGGCGACGTGATCCTCACGGGCACCCCGGCAGGGGTCGGCCCCCTGGCTGTCGGCGACGAGGTCGCCGTCACCATCGAAGGCATCGGCACTCTCACCAACAAGGTTGTCAAGCGTGGCTAGCGCACCCGGCTCACCCGTCCGCGTACGTTTCTGTCCTTCCCCCACCGGTAACCCCCACGTGGGCCTGGTCCGCACCGCCCTGTTCAACTGGGCGTTCGCCAAGCACCACCAGGGCACGCTGGTCTTCCGCATCGAGGACACCGACGCGGCCCGCGACTCCGAGGAGTCCTACGACCAGCTGCTCGACTCGCTGCGCTGGCTGGGCTTCGACTGGGACGAGGGCCCCGAGGTCGGCGGCCCGCACGCGCCGTACCGCCAGTCGCAGCGCATGGACATCTACGCCGACGTCGCCCAGAAGCTGCTGGAGGCCGGCCACGCCTACCGCTGCTACTGCTCCCAGGAGGAGCTGGACACCCGCCGCGAGGCCGCCCGCGCCGCCGGCAAGCCCTCCGGCTACGACGGCCACTGCCGCGACCTCACCGAGGCGCAGGTCGAGGAGTACCAGGCCCAGGGCCGCGCCCCGATCGTCCGCTTCCGGATGCCCGACGAGACCGTCACCTTCACGGACCTGGTCCGCGGCGAGCTGACCTTCACCGCGGAGAACGTGCCCGACTACGGCATCGTCCGCGCGAACGGCGCCCCGCTCTACACGCTCGTCAACCCGGTCGACGACGCCCTGATGGAGATCACCCACGTCCTGCGCGGCGAGGACCTGCTCTCCTCCACCCCCCGCCAGATCGCCCTGTACAAGGCGCTGATCGAGCTGGGCGTCGCCAAGGGGACCCCGTCCTTCGGCCATCTGCCGTACGTGATGGGCGAGGGCAACAAGAAGCTCTCCAAGCGCGACCCGGAGTCGTCCCTCAACCTCTACCGGGAGCGCGGGTTCCTCCCCGAGGGCCTGCTCAACTACCTCTCGCTGCTCGGCTGGTCCCTCTCCGCCGACCAGGACATCTTCGCGATGGACGAGATGATCGCGGCCTTCGACATCGCGGACGTCAACCCCAACCCGGCGCGCTTCGACCTCAAGAAGTGCGAGGCGATCAACGGCGACCACATCCGCATGCTCGACGTGAAGGACTTCACGGAGCGCTGCGCGCCCTGGCTGAAGGCGCCGTTCGCGTCCTGGGCCCCGGAGGACTTCGACGAGGCCAAGTGGGAGGCGATCGCCCCGCACGCCCAGACCCGCCTCAAGGTCCTCTCCGAGATCACCGACAACGTCGACTTCCTCTTCCTCGCCGAGCCGGTCACCGACGAGGCCTCGTGGACGAAGGCCATGAAGGAGGGCGCGGACGCGCTCCTCGGCACGGCCCGCGAGAAGCTGGAGTCGGCCGACTGGACCTCGGCGGAGTCCCTGAAGGAGGCCGTCCTGGCCGCCGGCGAGGCCCACGGCCTCAAGCTCGGCAAGGCCCAGGCCCCGGTCCGCGTAGCCGTCACCGGCCGCACGGTCGGCCTCCCCCTCTTCGAGTCCCTGGAAATCCTGGGCAAGGAGAGGACGCTGGCGCGCATCGACGCGGCGCTGGCGAAGCTGGCGGGCTGACACGCAGGCATGCGTGAGGGGCGGCACCCGGAGACTGCGGGTGCCGCCCCTCACGCGTTGCTCACTGTGCGTCGGCTTCGTCGACCAGGTACGCGAACTCGTCGAAGATCTCCAGGACGACGACGACCATGACGGCGCCGGCGACCATGTACTCCAGCATGATGCCGGGAGTCGCATAGGCCCTGCGCAGGTGCTCGTCGGGCCCGAGCGGCGCGGTCGCGTTCTTCCGGAACGGGTCGCGCGACACCATCCGCACGGCCTTGTCCAGCTGAGCCCGCCGCTCCTCGGGCAGGTCGTCGTATGTCGCACGCGCTTCGACGGTGAACTGGACGCGGTACTCGATCATGCCTCTCAGCATGCCAGCCCGCGATACCGTCGGGGCCATGAGCATTCGTGCCGTGGTCTGGGACGTTGACGACACTCTCTTCGACTACACGACCGCCGACCGGGAGGGCATGCGGGGGCATCTGGTGGCCGAGGGGCTGCTGGCGGGGTACGGGAGCGCGGAGCGGGCGATCGAACGGTGGCGGGAGGTCACCGATCGGCAGTGGGCGCGGTTCTCGGCGGGGGAGATCACCTTCGAGGGGCAGCGGCGGGACCGGGTGCGGGTCTTCCTGGACCGGCCGGAGCTGACCGACGACGAGAGCGACGACTGGTTCCGGCGTTACCTCACGCACTACGAGGCGGCTTGGTCGCTGTTCCCCGACGTCCTGCCCGTGCTGGACGCCCTCGCCGCCAGCCATCGCCACGCGGTGCTCTCCAACTCCAGCATCCACGTCCAGGACCACAAGCTGCGCGTCCTCGGGGTGCACGACCGCTTCGAGGTCATCCTGTGCGCCGCCGAGCTGGGCGTGTCCAAGCCGGAGGCCGCCGCCTTCCTGGCCGCCTGCGACGCCCTGGAGCTGGCCCCGCACCAAGTGGCGTACGTCGGCGACCACCCGGAGATCGACGGGCGGGGCGCCGCCGACGCGGGTCTGCTCTCGGTGTGGATCGATCGCTACGGCGGTACGGCGACCGTAGAGGTGCCATCCGGCCGGCACCGCATCGCCACCCTCGCCGAACTCCCCGCGATCCTCGGCGCGGATACCCGTTTTGGAGCCCCGTCCACCTTCGGGTAATGTTCTTCCTGCGCCGAGGGGAGCGGGCCGGAAGGCCGGAAACCCGAAGCGCGAAACTAGAACGAGACCCCATCCGGGGCTTGCGTTCCAGTGGCCTATGGTGTAATTGGCAGCACGACTGATTCTGGTTCAGTTAGTCTTGGTTCGAGTCCAGGTAGGCCAGCTCGCAGAGCTCATCTGCAACGCCCCCGTTGTGTAGCGGCCTAGCACGCTGCCCTCTCAAGGCAGTAGCGCCGGTTCGAATCCGGTCGGGGGTACGGTAGTCATCCACGGATGACCGCTAGGGCCCCCGTTGTGTAGCGGCCTAGCACGCCGCCCTCTCAAGGCGGTAGCGCCGGTTCGAATCCGGTCGGGGGTACGACTGGTCTAAACCACATTGGTCTATGGTGTAATTGGCAGCACGACTGATTCTGGTTCAGTTAGTCTTGGTTCGAGTCCAGGTAGACCAGCTCGGACCTGCGGAAACGCAGTGTCCATGCCCCCGTTGTGTAGCGGCCTAGCACGCCGCCCTCTCAAGGCGGTAGCGCCGGTTCGAATCCGGTCGGGGGTACACAGTCCGACAGGGCCTCCACTTCGGTGGGGGCCCTTCGGCATTCCGGGGCCCCGACGCCGTACACCTCACTCGAAGCCGTACCGCCGCGCCGACTCCTCCTCCTGCGCCAGCCGGTGCAGCGCCTGGAGCATCGGCTCGACCAGGACCGCGCCCAGCACCGCCGTCTCGATCCGCTCCGCCTCCGACTCCCGCGTCTCCACGAAGTCCAGGTCGAGGACCGCGGCCCGGTGCATCAACTCCGCGTACGACACGAGCAGTTCGGCGTCCCAGTCGTAACCGAGGCGGCGCAGGGCGGCCACGGACACCACCAGCGAGCGGTAGGCCGGGGAGATCGTGGTCAGCAGCCGGGCGTTCGCCCAGCCCAGCGTGCGCAGCAGGTCGTCCGCCTCCTGCTGGGCGGCCCGTACGTGCTCGTCCTCCGCGTCCGGCTCCGGGACCTGGGGCAGCGCCCACAGGGCCGCGCCGAGCCGGATCGTACGGCCGAGGGAGTCGTCGTCGACGTGCTCGAGGACCTCCCGGACTGTGGCCACCGGGATCCGGCCCACCTGGATCATCGCCCGCACCAGCCGCAGCCGGCGCAGATGCTCCTCGTCGTACTCGGCGGTCGTCGCGTTGATCTGGCGGCCGGGCGGCAGCAGGCCCTCGCGGAGGTAGTACTTGATCGTCGCCGTCGAGACCCCGCTGTGCTCGCTCAGCTCGGCCAGCCGCATCCCTTGCGCCTTTCGTTGGACAGCGCCACTATCCAAGCATGTCCGGAGCCAGCCGTACCACCGCGAACGCGCAGGGTGACGTGGTCGTCCTGCTCATCGGGATGCGTGTCAACCACTTCTGGGCCGTGCACCAGTGGGTGCCGGTCATGTCGGCGATGTTCAGGATGCTCGCGGAGCTGAAGCGGGAGCCGGAGCGGGGGTTGCTCTGGCGTGTGCTGCTGACGGCCTCGCCGCGGACGTACTACGTCGTCCAGTACTGGGAGTCCAAGGAGAAGCTGTACGCCTACGCGAGCGCGTCCGACGCGTTCCACCACCGTGCGTGGGCCAGGCTCAACCGCGTGGAGCGGGAGGGGAAGGTGCGCGGGCACGTGGGGATCTGGCACGAGGCGTATGTCGTGCCGGAGGGTTCCTACGAAGCGATCTACGGGGACATGCCGGCGTTCGGCCTCGCGGCGGCGCATGGGCAGGTGCCGGTCGCTGCGCGCGGGCGGTATGCGAAGGATCGGTTCGCCTGGCGCGCCCCGGCTTCGTAGGGGCTGGTGGCGCATGGTGGGTGCGGGTGCGTCGTGGTTGTTCGCGCCCACGCGGCGGAGCCGCATATGGGTACAGCCCCGCGCCCCTGAGCCTGCGAGCCTTGCCATCGGGAAAAGGGTGCCGCGGCGTTGAGGCGCCCTTTCCCTTCGCGGCTTCAGCCCGTGCGGCGCAGCGCCTCCGACAGTCGGGCCGCGGCGTCGATGATCGCCTGGGCGTGCATCCGGCCGGGGTGACGGGTCAGGCGCTCGATCGGGCCGGAGACCGAGACGGCGGCCACCACGCGGTTGGAGGGGCCGCGGACGGGGGCGGAGACGGACGCCACGCCCGGCTCGCGCTCGCCGATGGACTGGGCCCAGCCCCGGCGGCGGACGCCCGACAGGGCCGTCGCGGTGAAGCGGGCGCCCTGCAGGCCGCGGTGGAGACGCTCCGGCTCCTCCCAGGCCATCAGGATCTGCGCCGACGACCCCGCCTTCATCGTGAGCGTGGAGCCGACCGGGACCGTGTCCCGAAGGCCGGACAGGCGTTCCGCCGCGGCGACGCAGATGCGCATGTCGCCCTGGCGGCGGTAGAGCTGGGCGCTCTCGCCGGTCACATCACGCAGGTGGGTGAGCACCGGGCCCGCGGTCGCGAGGAGACGGTCCTCGCCGGCCGCCGCCGCGAGCTCCGCGAGACGGGGTCCGAGAATGAAACGGCCCTGCATGTCGCGCGCCACCATACGGTGGTGTTCCAAAGCCACGGCCAGCCGGTGGGCCGTGGGTCGTGCGAGTCCGGTGGCCGCGACCAGTCCCGCGAGGGTGGCCGGACCGGACTCCAGGGCACTCAGGACAAGGGCTGCCTTGTCCAGAACGCCCACGCCGCTACTGTTGTCCATGAAACGATATTCCCGTCTCACTCTGTGAAACGCAAGTTCATTTTTCCGTGAGACGCGCAACCCTGGATGCATGGCGGCCCGAAGACCGACGGGCCTGGCGGCGGGTGCCCGGGAACAGGGGCCCGAGGGCGTCGCCTCCACAAGATCTCTAGTTGGGCCGGTGCGTCATTGCCGGCCGGAGGGAAAGCGATGGGTAGGACACTCGCGGAGAAGGTCTGGGACGACCATGTCGTCCGGCGCGCCGAGGGCGAGCCCGACCTCCTCTTCATCGATCTGCACCTGCTGCACGAGGTGACCAGCCCCCAGGCCTTCGACGGGCTGCGGAAGAGCGGTCGCCAGGTGCGCCGGCTCGACCTGACCATCGCGACCGAGGACCACAACACCCCGACCCTCGACATCGACAAGCCGATCGCGGACCCGGTCTCCCGGGTCCAGCTGGAGACGCTGCGCAAGAACGCCGCCGAGTTCGGCGTCCGGCTGCACCCGCTGGGCGACGTCGAGCAGGGTGTCGTGCACGTCGTCGGCCCGCAGCTCGGTCTGACCCAGCCCGGCATGACCGTCGTCTGCGGCGACTCCCACACCTCCACGCACGGCGCCTTCGGCGGTCTGGCGTTCGGCATCGGCACCTCGCAGGTCGAGCATGTGCTGGCCACCCAGACGCTGCCGCTGGTCCGCCCCAAGACCATGGCGATCACGGTCGACGGCGAGCTGCCCGACGGCGTCACCGCCAAGGACCTGATCCTGGCGATCATCGCGAAGATCGGCACCGGCGGCGGCCAGGGCTATGTCCTGGAGTACCGCGGCTCCGCCATCGAGAAACTCTCGATGGAGGCCCGGATGACCATCTGCAACATGTCGATCGAGGCCGGCGCCCGCGCGGGCATGATCGCCCCCGACCGGACCACCTTCGACTACCTCAAGGGCCGTCCGCACGCCCCCGAGGGCGAGGACTGGGACGCCGCCGTCGCGTACTGGAAGACGCTGAAGACGGACGAGGACGCGGTCTTCGACGCCGAGGTCGTCATCGACGCCGCCGCCCTCTCGCCGTTCGTCACCTGGGGCACCAACCCGGGCCAGGGCGCCCCGCTTTCGGCGGACGTCCCCGACCCGGCTTCGTACGAAGACGCCTCGGAGCGCCTCGCCGCCGAAAAGGCCCTGGAGTACATGGGGTTGGAGGCCGGACAGCCGCTGCGCTCCATCAAGGTGGACACCGTCTTCGTAGGCTCCTGCACCAACGGCCGCATCGAGGACCTGCGCGCCGCCGCCGAGCTCGTGAAGGGCCGCAAAGTCGCCGACGGCGTACGGATGCTGGTCGTCCCCGGCTCCGCCCGGGTCGGTCTGCAGGCCGTCTCCGAGGGCCTGGACGTGGTCTTCAAGGAGGCCGGCGCCGAATGGCGGCACGCGGGCTGCTCGATGTGCCTCGGCATGAACCCCGACCAGCTGGCCCCCGGCGAGCGCTCCGCCTCCACCTCCAACCGCAACTTCGAGGGCCGGCAGGGCAAGGGCGGTCGTACGCATCTGGTGTCGCCGCAGGTCGCGGCCGCCACGGCCGTCCTGGGCCACCTGGCCTCCCCGGCCGACCTCTCCGCCGACACCCCCGCGCCCGCTGGAGTCTGATCAGTCATGGAAGCATTCATCTCGCACACCGGCCGGGCCGTCCCGCTGCGCCGCTCCAACGTCGACACCGACCAGATCATCCCTGCTCACTGGCTCAAGAAGGTCACGCGGGACGGGTTCGAGGACGGGCTGTTCGAGGCCTGGCGCAAGGACGGGGAGTTCATCCTCAACCGCCCCGAGCGGCAGGGGGCGACCGTGCTGGTCGCAGGCCCCGACTTCGGCACCGGCTCCTCCCGTGAGCACGCCGTGTGGGCGCTGCAGAACTACGGCTTCAAGACCGTGATCTCCTCCCGCTTCGCCGACATCTTCCGCGGCAACTCGCTGAAGAACGGCCTGCTCACGGTGGTCCTGGAGCAGAAGATCGTGGACGCGCTGTGGGAGCTCACGGAGAACGACCCGCAGACCGAGATCACCGTCGACCTCGAGGCCCGTGAGGTGCGCGCCGAGGGCATCACCGCCTCCTTCGAGCTGGACGAGAACTCCCGCTGGCGGCTGCTGAACGGCCTGGACGACATCTCCATCACCCTGCAGAACGAGCAGGACATCGCCGCGTACGAGGCCAAGCGCCCCTCCTACAAGCCGTGGACGCTCCAGGTCTGACCGGAGCCCCCCGGGCAAGTCGAGTTTCGGCCAGCCCAACACCCCTCCTGTACCCCCGATCGGTCCGATCGGGGGTACAGCCGTGTCTGGGCCCGAAGCCGCCCCCGAACCTTCGCTTTTCCTCCCAACTTCCCACGTTAGAGCGGTCGTTGCCGGGGTACGCGCCCTCTGTGGACGCGGCTTGTGCCAGTGCCGTGAGGGCCGTTCGAGGGGGCAGTTGCCCCCTGGGCGGGCGACAACTCGCCCCAGATGGCACAATCTGTGCATGGAACACGACGGCCAACTCGAGCTCTATACGGCGGTCGCGAACCAACTCAAGGAAGCGCACACAAGAGTGCGCGCACTGCAAGTCCCGGAGGGCGTACGGATGGCGCTGACCCGGAAGCTGCTGGTCATTACGGCCGCGGCCAAGCACGATCTCGCCGATGCGACAAGGCGGCTGGAGCGGTTCATGACGGACCTCGACGAGGGGCGAATGCCCGAAGAGGAGCGTTGATCGCCTCCGGAACTGCCGAGTTCGTTGCGGCACAAGGGTGATTAGCCCGTTTCGTGTTTGATTTGCGGTATATATCTGCCTAACGTGCGAAAAAGCTTGAACACATTCGTTCTGGCGAGGTCTCCGAAGGGGAAGACGTGAACAAGGCGCAGCTCGTAGAAGCGATTGCCGACAAGCTGGGCGGCCGCCAGCAGGCCGCCGACGCGGTCGACGCGGTCCTGGACGCCATCGTCCGCGCGACCGTCGCGGGGGACCGGGTCTCGGTCACCGGCTTCGGTTCGTTCGAGAAGGTCGACCGGCCGGCCCGCTACGCTCGCAACCCCCAGACGGGCGAGCGGGTTCGGGTCAAGAAGACGTCCGTTCCGCGCTTCCGCGCAGGCCAGGGCTTCAAGGACCTGGTGAGCGGCTCCAAGAAGCTGCCGCGCGGCGGCGAGGTCGCGGTCAAGAAGGCCCCCAAGGGCAGCCTCACCGGCGGCGCCTCCGCCACGGTCAAGAAGGCCGCGGCGAAGAAGGCCACCACCAAGGCCGCCGCCGCGAAGAAGACCACCGCGGCGGCGAAGAAGACGACGGCCGCCGCGAAGAAGACCACGGCCGCCGCCAAGAAGACCACCGCGAAGAAGACCACCGCCGCGGCGAAGAAGACGACGGCCGCCGCCAAGAAGACCACCACCGCCAAGTCGGCCGCCGCGAAGAAGACCACCACCCCGGCGAAGAAGGCCACCGCCAAGAAGGCCCCGGCCAAGAAGTCGACCGCGCGCAAGACCACCACCGCCAAGAAGGCCACCGCCCGCCAGTCGTAGGCCACGACAGCAGCACGGGCACTCACGCGCCGGGCCGGACTCCCTCACGGAGCCCGGCCCGCGGCGTGTCCGCCACCCGGAAGGCCCGCCGGGGGCGGCCTCAGAAGGTCTGCAGTGTCACCAGCGTGATCCTCGGGCTGTCCTTCGGCCCCTCCACCTCGATCCGCACCCGCTGGCCCGGCCGCAGCAGCCGCAGCCCGCCCGCGTCGAACGCCGGCGCGTCGAAGGGCACCGGAGTGCCGTCGTCCAGCAGCACCTGCCCGCTGCGGGTGTCGGGGTCGTACGTGTATGCGGTCGCCTGCATGGGTCGCAGCCTACTGCCCGATACCGAGCAGCCGCGCCGCCGCCGCGGCCGTCCGGGGGCCCACCCCCAGTGCCAGCGCCGCGCGCAGATCCTCGCCGGTGTCCACGTCCTGGCGCACCGAATCGACCGAGGTGAGCCGGAGTTCCTCGGCGCCCGAGGTGCGATGGCGGGCGCGGGAATTCACGCCGAATGCCGGGAGCAATTCACGCTCTGCCGAGACGGCCAGCAGAGTGGTGCCGATTCCCGCGGCGTCGGCGAGAAATGCGCGCGGGAATTCCGCCGCCGCAGCCAGAACCCGGGCCAATTCCCTCGGGCGCAGTGCGGGAAGATCCGCGTTGAGCGCCGCGAGAGGTGTTTCGGGACGGAGTCGCCGTACGAAGGCGGCACCGTGCGCGAGCGCCGCGTTCAGGCCGCTGCGGGGCTCGTCGGGCACGATCCGGGCCCCCAGGGCGGCCAGCGCGTGCCCGGCCGGCTGATCGTCCGTGACGACCGCCACATCGCCTACGGCCGCGCAGGCCAGCGCCGCCGCCACCGTGTCCTCGGCGAAGGCGAGGGCCAGCCCCGGGCGCAGTTCGTCCCCCGCCGTGTCCGCGAGCCTGCTCTTGGCCAGCGCCAAGGGCTTCAGGGGTATGACCAAGGTCCACTGCACCGGCGTACCGCCCCCTCTCCTGTCGCGGCCATTGTCACCCGGTCCATCGGCACGCCGACGCGTCGGGCGTACGGTGTTCTCGACAGACCGGCGGCCTGGGGCGACACTTGTGCGGCTCACAGGCTCCGAAGAGAAGCCCGCGAGTGAAGTACCGACAGAAGTACCGAGAGAAGTCCCAGAGGGAAGGTGTCCGCGTGCCCCGCCGCAGAATCGGCTTCTGGTACCGCTTCGCAGCGGTCCTCTGCAAACCCTGGCTGGTGGTTCTGATCAAGCGGGACTGGCGCGGAATGGAGCACATTCCGGCCGAGGGTGGATTCATCACCGCCGTGAACCACAATTCCCACGTCGACCCCTTCGCCTACGCGCACTACCAGTACAACACCGGACGAGTGCCGCGATTCCTCGCGAAGAGCGGGCTTTTCAAGAAGGGGTTCGTCGGCGCCGCGATGCGCGGCACGGGCCAGATCCCCGTCTACCGCGAGTCAACGGACGCGCTCAGCGCCTTCCGGGCCGCGATCGACGCGGTGGAGCGCGGCGAGTGCGTCGCCTTCTACCCCGAGGGCACCATCACCCGCGACCCGGACCTGTGGCCCATGACGGCCAAGACCGGCGCCGCGCGGGTCGCCCTGCAGACCAAGTGCCCCGTGATCCCCGTCGCCCAGTGGGGCGCCAACGAACTGCTGCCGCCGTACAGCAGCAAGCCGCACCTCTTCCCGCGCAAGACCCACCATGTGCTCGCGGGCCCGCCCGTGGACCTCTCGCGTTTCTACGGCCAGGAGATGACCGCGGAGATCCTCAAGGAGGCCACCGAGGTCATCATGGCCGCCGTCACCCGCCAGCTGGAGGAGATCCGCGGCGAGAAGGCGCCCGAGAGGCCCTACGATCCCCGTCAGGAGCGGATCGAGCAGCGGCGCCGCACCGAGGCGGAGACCGGCCCGCAGCCCGGCGTCCACACCGGTGCCCCAACCGGTGCGCAGGCCGGTGCCCAGCCCAGTCACGAGGGGGAGAACAGCAAGTGAGCAAGCCCGTCAAGGCGGCCGTCTTCGGTACCGGATCCTGGGGGACCGCCTTCGGCACGGTCCTCGCCGACGCGGGCTGCGAGGTGATGCTGTGGGCGCGCCGCCCCGAGCTCGCCGACGCGGTCAACTCCACCCGGACCAACCCGGACTACCTGCCCGGCGTCGAACTCCCCGAGAACCTCCGCGCCACCGCCGACCCGGCCGAGGCCGCCCACGGCGCCGACTTCACCGTCCTCGCGATCCCCTCCCAGACCCTGCGCGCCAACCTCGCCGAGTGGACCCCGCTGCTCGCCCGGCACACCGTCCTCGTCTCGCTGATGAAGGGCGTCGAACTCGGGACGACCATGCGGATGAGCGAGGTGATCGAGGACGTGGCCAAGGTCGGCCGGGACCGCGTCGCCGTGGTCACCGGACCCAACCTGGCCCGCGAGATCGCCTCCCGGATGCCGGCCGCCTCCGTGGTCGCCTGCACCGACGAACGCGTCGCCCAGAAGCTGCAGACCGCCTGCCACACCCCGTACTTCCGCCCGTACACCAACACCGACGTGGTGGGCTGCGAGCTGGGCGGCGCGGTGAAGAACGTCATCGGTCTGGCCGTCGGCATCGCGGACGGCATGGGCCTCGGCGACAACGCCAAGGGCTCCCTCATCACCCGCGGGCTCGCCGAGACCACCCGCCTCGGCCTGGCGATGGGCGCCGACCCGCTCACCTTCTCCGGACTCGCGGGCCTCGGCGACCTGGTGGCGACCTGCTCCTCGCCGCTGTCCCGCAACCACACCTTCGGCACCAACCTCGGCAAGGGCATGACCCTGCAGGAGACCATCGCGGTCACCAAGCAGACCGCCGAGGGCGTCAAGTCCTGTGAGTCGGTGGCCGATCTGGCCCGCCGGCACGGCGTCGACATGCCCATCACCGAGACGGTCGTGGACATCGTCCACGAGGGCAAGCCGCCGGTCGTCGCGCTCAAGGAGCTCATGTCGCGCAGCGCGAAGCCCGAACGACGCTGAGCGAACCCGGCGGGTGGACGCTGACTCCCGGCCCTACCACCGGGTACTCTCAAGCCGATATGAGCACCGAGAACCTCCCCCAGAGCCCTGAGCAGCAGAGCCCCGAGCAGCCGTCGCGCAAGCCGCGGGTGGCCGTCGTCTCCGGTGGCCGCAGCTCCGAACACGGGATCTCCGTGGTCACCGCCGGCGCCGTCCTGAAGGCCATCGACCGGACCAAGTACGAGGTCCTGCCGATCGGCATCACCCGGGACGGCCGCTGGGCCCTCATCGCCGACGACCCGGAGCGCATGGCGATCACCGACCGCCGTACGCCCGACATCGAGGCGCTCGCCGAGTCGCAGGAGGGCGGCGTGGTGCTCCCCGTCGACCCCGCCAACCGCGAAGTCGTCTACAGCGAGCCCGGATCGGTGCCCAAGGCGCTCGGCGAGGTCGACGTCGTCTTCCCCGTCCTGCACGGCCCGTACGGCGAGGACGGCACCCTCCAGGGCCTGCTGGAGCTCTCCGGCGTCCCGTACGTCGGCTCGGGTGTGCTCGCCTCGGCCGTCGGCCAGGACAAGGAGTACATGAAGCGGGTGTTCACCTCCTTCGGGCTCAAGGTCGGCCCGTACGTGGTGATCCGGCCCCGGGAGTGGGAGCGGGACGAGTCCGCGGCCCGCAAGAAGATCGTGGACTTCGCCGGCGAGCACGGCTGGCCGCTTTTCGTGAAGCCCGCGCGCGCGGGTTCGTCGATCGGCATCACCAAGGTCGACGACCTGTCCGGCCTGGACGAGGCGATCGCCGAGGCCCAGCGCCATGACCCGAAGATCCTGATCGAGGCGGCCGTACGGGGCCGTGAGATCGAGTGCGGCGTCCTGGAGTTCGAGGACGGCCCGCGGGCCTCCGTCCCGGCGGAGATCCCGCCGCCGGACGCGCACGCGTACTACGACTTCGAGGCGAAGTACATCGACTCCACCCCCGGAATCGTTCCTGCACCCCTCACCGCCGAGGAGACCGCCGAGGTGCGCAGGCTCGCCGTGGACGCCTTCGAGGCGGCCTCCTGCGAGGGCCTGGTCCGCGCGGACTTCTTCCTCACGGAGGAGGGCGACTTCGTCATCAACGAGATCAACACCATGCCGGGCTTCACCCCGATCTCGATGTACCCGGCGATGTGGCAGGCGACCGGCATCTCCTACGAGGAACTGGTGGACCGCCTGATCCAGGCGGCCCTGCGCCGCTCGACGGGCCTGCGCTGACCCGCCTGGGGGCGCGGGGCCGTGTCGACATGCGGCTCCGCCGCGTGGGCGCGACCAGCCCCCACGGTCCGCACCCGAACGCGGCCTAGTCCGCGATCCCTTCCGGCACCGCCTTCTTGATGGCCGACGCCAAGTCGATCAACGCCCCGGAACTGTCCGTCCCCTCCGGCACCGTCACCTCGACATAGGCGAGACGACTGGCGGTGGTGAACCGGTACCCCCCGCCGTCCCGCTTCTCCATCAGCCAGTCGACCCCGTTCACGCCGCCGGCCACCGCATCCGCGTCCTGGCCCTGGGCCACCTTCGGGTCCACCATCTTCGGCGGCCGTTCCACACCGCAGCGCAGTATGATCGCCGGGTTCCCCCAGCCCGCGGTCAGCGCGGAGGCGGGCTCGGGATCCCGGCGGCTCTGACCGTCCACCTTCGACGGCAGTACCGCGTCCAGGTTCCGGCACAGCTTCACGGTCTTCGCCGTGGGACGGGGAACCGCCGCCGACGCGCTGTCGTCTGCCGATGAGCAGCCCACGGCGGCACAGAGCAGAACGAGGGCGGACAGACGGGCGGGCAGACCACTCGGCCGGTGACGGAAAAGGTTCACCGGCCAAGGGTAGACGGGGGCTACAGATGCACGACCGGGCAGGTCAGGGTACGGGTGATCCCGTCCACCTGCTGCACCTTGGCGACCACGAGTCGGCCGAGGTCGTCCACCGTGTCCGCCTGGGCCCGCACGATCACGTCGTACGGACCCGTCACGTCCTCGGCCTGGACGACCCCAGGAATCTTGCTGATCTCCTCGGCGACGGTCGACGCTTTGCCGACCTCCGTCTGGATCAGGATGTACGCCTGTACCACGGAACCTCCAGGGCGGCCACGAGGATCATGTGGGGAAAAGGAACGCCACGGTATCGCGTCGCCGCGCGCCACGGGGAGACCCGCGGGACGCACGGCCCCCGTGCCGGGGTGAGGGGATGGCAGAGGTTGACGGTCGGGTCGGCCGTGCCGGTCGGGCGGGCCGTGTCGGCCCTCTCGACCGTATCGAGGACACTGGTGCTGCGCGACCGGGCACGGACAGGGACAGAAGGGGCGAAAGGGTAATGAAGGGCACTGTTGGTGAGCTCGGGGAGTTCGGGCTCATCAGGGAGCTCACCTCCCGTCTCACCACCACCTCGGCGGTCCGGGTCGGCCCCGGCGACGACGCCGCGGTGGTGGCCGCGCCCGACCGCCGGGTCGTGGCCAGCACCGACATCCTGCTGGAGGGCCGGCACTTCCGCCGCGACTGGTCCACCGCCTACGACGTCGGCCGCAAGGCCGCCGCCCAGAACCTGGCCGACATCGCCGCCATGGGCGCGGTGCCGACCGCGCTGCTGCTCGGCCTCGTCGTGCCCGCCGAACTGCCGGTGACCTGGGCGAGCGAGCTGATGGACGGCCTCCGCGACGAGTGCCAGGTGGCCGGCGCCTCCGTGGTCGGCGGCGACGTCGTACGGGGCGACACGATCATGGTGTCGATCACCGCGCTCGGCGATCTGCGCAACCAGGAGCCGGTCACCCGGGGCGGCGCCCAGCCCGGCGACCTCGTCGCGGTGACCGGCTGGCTCGGCTGGTCCGCCGCCGGGTACGCGGTCCTCTCCCGCGGCTTCCGCTCCCCGCGCGCCTTCGTCGAGGCCCACCGCCGCCCCGAGCCGCCGTACCACGCGGGCCCGGCCGCGGCGGCCCTCGGCGCGACCGCGATGTGCGACGTCAGCGACGGACTGATCGCGGACCTCGGGCACATCGCCGAGGCCAGCAAGGTCCGCATCGACATCCGCTCCGGCGCCATCGACATCCCCACCCAGATGAACGACATCGGGTCGGCCGTCGGCGTGGACCCCATCCAGTGGGTGCTGACCGGGGGAGAGGACCACGCGATCGTGGCGACCTTCCCGCCGGACGTGAAGCTGCCCGCCCGCTGGAAGGTCATCGGCGAGGTCCTCAACCCCTCCGCGCTGCCCCAGGTGACGGTCGACGGGGCGCCCTGGACCCGGCAGGGCGGCTGGGACCACTTCGGGGACATAGAGGGGGCGTGAAGGCGGTGCGACCGCGCGTCCTGACGGTGGCCGGCTCCGACTCCGGCGGCGGTGCCGGCATCCAGGCCGACCTGAAGACCATGCTCGCGCTCGGTGTGCACGGGATGAGCGTCCTCACCGCGGTCACCGCCCAGAACTCCCTCGGCGTGCAGGGCGCTTGGGAACTGCCGGCCGAGGCGGTGCGGGCCCAGTACCGCAGCGTCGTGGACGACATCGGCGTCCAGGCGGTGAAGACCGGCATGCTCGCCTCCGCCGAACTCGTCGAGACCGTCGCCGCCTTGATCGCGGAGACCGACGCCCCGGCCGTCGTGGACCCGGTGGGCGTCTCGAAGCACGGCGACCCCCTGCTGGCCGCCTCCGCCCTGGACGCCGTACGGACCCGGCTGCTCCCCGCGGCGACCGTCGCCACGCCGAACCTCGACGAGGTCGCCCAACTCACCGGCGTACGGGTCGAGTCCGAGGAGCAGCTGCGCGAGGCCGCGGCGGCCGTGCTGGCGTACGGACCGCGCTGGGTGCTGATCAAGGGCGGCCATCTTCCCGGCGACGCGGTGGACTTGCTGACCGACGGCGCCGAGGAGCACTGGCTGCGCGCACCGCGCCACGACAACCGGCACACGCACGGCACGGGCTGCACCCTCGCGTCCGCGATCGCCTCGCACCTCGCGCGGGGCCGGTCCGTGCCGCAGGCCGTGACGGCCGCCAAGGAGTACGTCACCGGCGCGATAGCCGCCGGCTTCGCCCTCGGCACCGGAATCGGCCCCGTGGACCACGGCTGGTCCCTCACCCGCCGCACCCCCGAGACCCCGACGCCCCCGGCTGGGGCGACTTCGGCTGCGGGCACTCAGGCTGCGGCGACTTCGGTTTCGGGCACTCAGGCTGGGGCGACTTCGGTTTCGGGCACTCCGGCTGCGGCGACTTCGGTTTCGGGCACTCCGGCTGGGGCGACTTCGGCTGGGGCGCCCCCGGCTGGGGCGACTTCGGTTTCGGGCACTCCGGCTGGGGCGACTTCGGCTGCGGGTACTCCGGCTGGGGCGACTTCGGCTTCGGGCACTCCGGTTGCGGGTACTTCGGCTGGGGCGACTCCGGCTGCGGGTACTCCGGCTGCGGCGACTCCGGCTTCGGGTACTCCGGCTACGGCGCCCCCGGCTGCGGCGCCCCCGGCTCCGGTTACTCCGGCTTCGGGTACTCCGGGAGCTTGATGTTGGTCGCCGACTTCTCGGTGATCCGCTGGAGGAAGGCCGCCATCGGGCGGGAGGCGAGCAGCCGGTACATCCGGTCACGGCCGCGGATCCGCCGCTCGGTGGCGGGCGCGAAGAACGGGCCCGCGTTGCCCGAGGTCTTCTGGCAGCCCTTGGCGAAGTCCCGGATCCGGGACTCGTAGGCGGCGAACGCCGTACGGTGGTCCCCGCCCGCCAGGGCGAGTTCACCGGCCAGGACGTACGCCCCGACGACCGCCACCCCGGTGCCCATGCCGCCCATCGTGGCCCCGTACCCGGCGTCCCCGAGCAGCGCCACCCGGCCGTGGGTGAGCCGGTCGATGTGGATCTGCGCGATCGCGTCGAAGTAGATCTCGTCGGCCCCCGCCAGCGCCGCGAGCACGGTCGGCCCCTGCCAGCCCAGGCCCGCGAACCGTTCGGCGAGGATCCGCTTCTGCGCGGCGAGGTCCCGCCGGTCGTACGACAGCTGCTCCGAGCGGAAGACCAGCAGCGCGCCCGCGCGGTCGGGGTCGCCGTCGTAGTTGCCGATCATGACGGCCCGGCCCGGCTCGCTGTAGAGGCGACCGGTGCGGATGAGGCCCAGCTCGTTGGGGACCTCGACGGCGGCCACGTAGTGGTCGAAGAAACGCAGGTAGCGGGACTCGTCGCCGAAGACCAGCGAGCGGGTGTGCGAGTGCAGGCCGTCCGCGCCGATCACCAGGTCGAAGCGGCGGGGCGGGCCGTTCTCGAAGGTGACGTCGACCCCGTCGGGGGTGTCGGTGAGCGTGGCGATCGAGTCGCCGAACACGTATTCGACGCGGTCGCGGGTGCGCTCGTACATGATGTCGGCGAGTTCGCCGCGGAAGATCTCCACGTCCCCGCTCATCATCTCCGCCGGCAGGTCCACCTTCGGGGTGCCGTCCGCGGCGACGACGATCTGCCGGCCCATGTGGGTCTGGCGGGCGTGGATCTCGTCCCAGATGCCCATCTCGGTGAGCACCCTGCGGTGGACGTGCCCCCGGAAGTCCACGGCGAAGCCGCCCCGGCGCACATCGGACGCCTTCTCGACGACGGTGACGCGGGCGCCGTACCGCCGGAGGTTCAGCGCGAGGGCGGGACCGGCGACGCTGGCGCCGGAGATCAGGACGGTGAGGTGGCTGAGGTCGTGCGTCGGGTTCGTCATGCGGGCCAGCCTCGGCGGGGCCGCTGACCGTGCGCCTACCGTGCGCCTACCGGTCGCTGACCACCGCCGACCGGCCGGATCTCCGGCCCCGCTCGAAGGCCTGTGCGTACACCTGCGGCGCCAGCTTCCCGCGGACGTCCTCGGCCACGCCGACGACATCGGGGTCGCCCCACGACTGCGCGCCCCGCAGGCCCGCCGCCGCGCCCAGCAGCTCGGCGGCCCGCCCGGGGGGCTGGGCGAGCGCCGCCAGTGCCTCGGCGACCGCGGCGAGGGCGTCGGGGCCGGGCGGCCCCTCCGCGAGTTCGCGGGCCTGGCCGAACCAGTCGTGGGCGAGTCCCGCGTCCCCCTCCGCCAGGGCCGTCCGGCCCAGCCCGACCAGGATGAGCACGGTCTCGCCGAGGCTGAACCAGTTCGCGGCACAGGTCTCCAGGGCGTTCTCGTAGTGCACGCGCGCGGGGGCGGTGTCCCCGGACAGCCGGGCCGTGTCGCCGAGCCCTCGCAGGGCGGCCGCCACCTTGTCCCCGGCGCCGGCCGTGCGCGCGAGGGCCGCGGAGCGGGTGAAGTGGGCGGCGGCCTCCTCGCGGTCGCCCCGGTGCAGCAGCGCGAACCCGCGCGAGCGCAGCAGGTCCGCGGTCTCCTCCGGCGCCCGCAGCTCCCGTACGTACCTCAGGCCCTCGTCGAACAGCTCCAGCGCGCGCGTGTGCTCGCCGCGCCGGCTCGCGAACCCGCCCAGCGGATCGAGACAGTTCGCCATGCCCCAGCGGTCACCGGTCTCCCGGAACCCGGCCAGCGCACGGCCGAACGACGCCTCGGAGGCGGCCGCGTCGCCGCCGAACTGGTGCTGGTAGGCGGTCCCGAGGTCGAGCAGCGCCCGCCGCCACACGCCCGTGCCGACCTGCCCGCGCGCCCGGTCGTTCAGCGCCGTGGCCAGGGGGCCGCCGGTCAGGGACCACAGCACCATCGTGAACGGCAGCCGCAGCGGGCCCGTCAGCGACGACATCAGGGCCGCCACGCGCGCGACGCGGTCCGACTCGGCGGGGTCGTCGCCGCGCCCGGTGACGGTGTTCATCAGGCACAGCGCGTACTCCTCGATCAGCCCCGGGGGCGGCTCGTCGCCGACGGCCGCGAGCAGCGCGCGGGCCTGCGGCACCTGGCGGCCGTGCGGTCCGCGCAGCCGCCGGAACCAGGTCAGCGCCGCCATCAGCCGCAGCGCGGCCGGGGGATCGGCGGCGGTCAGCTGATCCACCGCCGCGTCCAGATTGTCGTCCTCGGCCTCCAGCCGCGTCAGCCAGACCAGTTGCTCCCGCCCGCGCAGGAACGGTTCCGCGCGCTCGGACAGCTCCAGGAAGTGGCGGGCGTGGGCGGTCGCGAGATCCTCCCGGGCGTCGCCCAGGCCCTCGGCGGCGAACGCCCTGATCGTCTCCAGCATCCGGTAGCGGCCCTCGGACACCTCCACGAAGGACTTCTCCGCCAGCGAGGCCAGCACGTCCTCCGGGTACGGCAGTCCGCACACCGCCTCGACCGCCTCCAGCGTGGCGCCGCCCGGGAACACCGTCAGCCGCCGCGCCAGCTCCCGTTCCTCCTCGTCCAGCAGATCCCAGCTCCACTCCACCACCGCGCGCAGGGTGCGGTGCCGGGGCGCCTTGGAGCGGTCGCCCCGGGACAGCAGCCGGAACCGGTCGCCGAGCCGGTCGGCCAGTTCGTCCGGGGTGAGGGTGCGCAGCCGGGCCGCCGCCAGCTCGATGGCGAGCGGCAGCCCGTCGAGCGCCGCGCAGATCTCCGGTACGCGCGCGTGGTCCTCGAAACCGGGACGCACGGCCCCGGCCCGGTCCAGGAACAGCCGCAGCGCGGGTTCCGGGGGTAGGGGCGGCACCGGCACCAGGACCTCGCCGGTGATGCCGAGGGACTCCCGGCTGGTGGCGAGCACCCGCACCCCCGGGCAGGCCGCGAGGAGCCGCGCCGCCAATCGGGCGGCCTCGTCGACCAGGTGCTCGCAGTTGTCCAGCACGAGCAGCAGTTCACGCTTCTCCAGCGCGGCCAGCAGCCGGTCCGTGCCGTCGGCCGCGGTGCTACGGAAGCCCTCGCGCACCCCGAGGGCGCCCAGGACGGCGTACGGGATCCGGGTGCCGTCGGTGAGCGGTGCCAGCTCGACGAAGCAGACCTCCGCCCACCGGCCCCCGGCCTCGATCGCCAGCCGGGTCTTGCCCGCTCCGCCGGGGCCGGTGAGGGTGACCAGCCGGGTGTCCGCCAGGAGCGCGGCGATCCGGGTGAGTTCGGTCTCCCGGCCGACGAACCGGGTGAGCTGGACCGGCAGCCGGGGCCGCTCGGGCTCCGCGCCCCGCAGCAGCTCCAGATGCAGCGCGGACAGCGCGGGGGAGGGGTCGGCGCCGAGTTCCTCCGCGAGCGTGCGCCGGGCGTCCTCGTAGACCGAGAGCGCCTCCGCGGGCCGCCCGTCCGCGTGCAGGGCCCGCATCAGCAGTTCGTACAGTCGTTCGCTCAGCGGATGCGCCGCCAGCAGCGCCCGGACCTCCGGCACCAGGTCCGGCCCGCCGCCGAGCGCCAGATCCGCCTCGACACGGTCCTGTACGGCGGTCAGCCGCAGCTCCTCGACACGGGCCCGCTCGGCGTGCGCGTCCGGGAGGTCGGGCAGGGCCGGGCCGCGCCACAGGGCGAGCGCCTCCCGCAGCCGGGCGGCGGCCCCGGCGCGGTCCCCGGCGTCGAGCAGGGCACGGCCCTCCCGCGCGAGGCGCTCGAAGCGGTGGACGTCGACGGCGTCCGGCGGGGCGGTGAGCCGGTACCCGGTGGCGGTGGCCTCGATCCCGGCGTGCCGGGCCAGCCGGCGGCGCAGCCGGGAGACCTGGGACTGCAGCGCGTTCGCGGCTCCGGCGGGCGGCTCGGCGCCGTACAGGCCCTCGGTCAGCCGCTCCAGGGAGACACCGCGGCCCGTGTCGAGCAGCAGGAGGGTGAGCAGGGCACGGGGGCGGGGGCCGCCGGGGTCGAGAGGAGTGCCGTCGTCGGTGCGGAGTTCCAAGGGGCCCAGGATGCCGAAGCGCATGGGCCGGATTCTCGCAGTGACGGGCGGTGACGGGCCGGGGTGTTTGTCAGGTACAGCAAAAAGCCGGCCCACCGAGGTGGACCGGCCAGATGCAGCGAACCAGCATGGCCGCGCACTCAACAGTGCGTCAGCGCGAGACCTTGCCGGCCTTGATGCACGAGGTGCAAGCGTTCACGCGCTTCGGCGTCCCGCCGACCACGGTACGCACACGCTGGATGTTCGGGTTCCAGCGGCGGGACGTACGGCGGTGCGAGTGCGAGATGTTGTTGCCGAAGCCCGGCCCCTTGCCGCAGACGTCGCAGTTGGCAGCCACGGGTCACTCCAAAGACTTCAGATGCACTTACGGTTGGATCCCGGCATGCCGGGATCGAGATCGCAGGATCAGAGATCTGAGTGGCGTAGCCAGGGGAATGGCCCGATCGGATCGGGCAACCGGAGCAGCATACAACGACTGCGCCAGTAGAACGAAACTACCACGGCTGCTCTACGCTGCGTGCAGTCCAGCAGCTCAGGGAGGCGCAGGTGGCGCAGGTGCCGCAGACATTCTTCGATGCTCTCGCGGTGCGCACCTGGTGCTCGCTCGCGCTCACGGCGCTGGGCCGCGCGCGCGAGGAGATCGACGCGATCAACGTGTACCCCGTCGCGGACGGCGACACCGGCACGAACCTCTATCTGACCGTCGAGTCCGCCACGACCGCCGTGGAGGCCGTGTTCGCGGGGTACGAGACCGCTCCGGCGGCCGTCGCCCCCGCGGCCGTGCGCAGTCCGTCCCTCGCCGACGCCGCGCGCGCGATGGCGCACGGCGCGCTCATAGGCGCGCGCGGGAACTCGGGGACGATCCTCGCCCAGCTCCTGCGCGGCATGGCCCAGGTCCTCGCCACCGAGGGTGAGGCCTCTCACACCGACGGGGACGGGCTGCGGCTGGCCCTGCGGCACGCCGCCGACTCCGCCCGCCAGGCCGTCGCCCACCCCGTCGAGGGCACGGTCCTGTCGGTCGCCTCGGCCGCCGCCGACGCGGCCGACGCGACCGAGGGCGCCGGGGGCGACTGCGGGACCGTCGCCCGCGCGGCCTACCGGGGGGCGTGCGCGGGGCTGGCCGCGACCCCGGCCCAGCTGACCGTGCTGGAACAGGCCGGGGTGGTCGACGCCGGCGGGCGGGGGCTGGTCGCGGTCCTCGCGGCGCTGGTGGAGACGTTCACGGGGGAGGCGCCGGTGTTCTCCGGGGTCTCCGGGGGCCCCGGGGTTTCCGGGTTCTCCGGGGGCGCGGTGCACGCGCGCGTGGCCGCCGGTCCCGAGCCGGCCGCCGTGGACTGCGCCGACGCACCGGGCGAGGCGGGCGGGCCCGCCTTCGAGGTGATCTACCTCCTGGAGGCCGAGGACACCGCCGTCGCCCGGCTGCGCCGGCGCCTGGACGCCCTCGGGGACTCCCTCGTCGTGGTCGGCGGCGACGGCCTGTGGAACGTCCACGTCCACGTGGACGACGCGGGCGCCGCCGTCGAGGCGGGCGTCGACGCCGGACGGCCGTACCGGATCCGCATCACCCACTTCGGCGCCGGTGACGCCCACGCGCGCGGGGGCGAACGCCCGGTCCGCGAGCGCGTCCAGCGGGCCGTCGTCGCCGTCGTGCCCGGCGAGGGCCTGGCCGGGCTGTACACCGAGGCCGGCGCGACCACCGTCCTCGCCCGCCCCGGGGAGCCGCCCGCCAGCGGGGAGCTCGTGGAGGCCGTACGACGGGCCCACGCGCGCGAGGTCGTCCTGCTGCCCAACGACGCCGATCTGCGCCACACCGCCGCCGCGGCCGCCGAACAGGCCCGCTCCGAGGGCATCCGGGTGGCCCTCATCCCCACCCGCTCCGCCGTCCAGGGCATCGCCGCGCTCGCCGTGCACGAGGCGGACCGCCGCTTCGACGAGGACGTCGTCTCCATGACCTCCGCGGCCGGCGCCACCCGCTACGCCGAGGTCGCCGTCGCCGAGCGCCAGTCGTGGACCATGGCCGGCATCTGCCAGGCCGGTGACGTCCTCGGGCTCATCGACGGCGACGTCGCCGTCATCGGCGCCGACGTCACCGCCACCGCCGAGAGCACCCTGGACCGCATGCTGTCGGCCGGCGGCGAGCTGGTCACCCTGGTGCTCGGCGACGACGCCCCCGACGGCATCGCCGAGCGTCTTCAGGCGCGGGTGCGGGAGGCGTACCTCGCCGTCGACACGGTCGTGTACCGCGGCGGGCGGCAGGGCGCGCTGCTGCTGATCGGCGTGGAGTAGCCGCTACTCGCCCGACCCGTCGGGCTGTTCCAGCGCCACCTGCAGCAACTGCTCCGCCTCGGCCCGCCGACCCGCCACCGTCCCCTCGTCCCCGTCCCCGTCGCCGTCCTCGTCGGCGTCGGTGTCCGCGTAGGCCCGCAGCACCGCACGCGCGCGTGCCGCGGCCGCCTCGGGCCGCCCCAGGTCGGTCTCCAGCCAGCCCGCGGCCAGCTCCGCGCCGGTACGCGCGTGCAGCGCGTCGCCGTCCAGGGCGACGAACACCGCGACCGCCTCCGCCATCTGCGACAACGCCTCCTCCAAGGCGTCCCGGATCGAGTCGTCGTCGGCGTCCTCGGTCGCCGAGCGGGCCAGCAGATCCCCGAACTGACGGTGGGTGTGCCCAAGTTCGGCGACCAGCCGCAGCCGCGCCTCCTCGTCGTCCTCCGTCACCGCGAGCGCGTCCACGCACTCCTCCACGGCGCCGGCCATCAGCGCCCGCGCCCCCTCCGTCCCGTCCTCGGTCCGCAGCGCCAGCCACGCGCGGGCGCGCAGCGAACGCACCAGCCCGTGCACATTGCCCAGAGCGCGCCACAGCTCACCCGCGCGCGCGTACGCCCGGTCCGCCTCCTCGGGCAGTCCCGCGTGGCCGAGGGACTCGGCGGCCAGATGGGCGAGGGTCGCGTGGTCGTGCTGCTCGGGCCAGTGCCGGGCGATCTCGGCGGCCTGGAGCCGGCGCTCGGCGGCGTCCCGGTGCTCGCCCAGCTCGCTCAGACAGTCGCCCAGCCACCACTGCGTCTGAACCACCGCCCCGTCGCCGTGCGTCTCCTCGCGCAGATCGGCCAGCGCCGACTCCAGCACCTCCGCGGCCTCCGCCCAGCGCCCCAGCCGGACCAGATACCCGCCGAGCTGGTGCCGCGCCCACGCGCCGAAGGTCGGGCCCTCGCCCGCCTCGTCGGCCCAGTGCGCCGCCTCCAGGGCGTGCTCCGCGGCCTCCGCCGCCTGCCCCCGCTCCCCGACCACCTCGGCGAGCTGAAGATGCAGCTGGGCCCGCCCGACCGGCTCCAGCACGGACCCGCCGTGCTCCAGGGCCGCCCGCAGCGCCCGCTCCGCCTCCGCCATGTCGCCCAGATGGTGCGCGAGACCCGCGAGCCGGGCCTCGTACTCACACGCGAACCACGGCAGCCCCGCCCCGGTGAACTCCGCCGCGGCCCGCGCGAACAGCCGCGCGCCCGCCTCGACGTCCCCGGAGTGCGTGGCGAGTTCCCCGAGCATCGCGTGCCCCTCGGCGAGCCGCGCGGTCAGCCGTACGTCGTCCCCGGTCCGCCCCTCGACCAGCGCGAGCAGCTCCCGTACGGCCGCCTCCGCCTCCCCCAGAACCGTTTCCGCCATCGGCCCGTCGGCCTCGTGGACGCGCCGCATCAGGATCCGCGCCCGCGCCATCAGCACCCCCGCCGCCTGCCGCACCTGGGTGCCGCCCTCGGCGTACAGCGCGAGTACGTCGTCGTACGGGCCGGCCACCGCCGCAAGCGCCTTGCCGACGTCCTCCCCGGCGAGCGCGCGCACGTACGCCGCACGCGCGCGTGCCGCCAGCGCCTCCCCGGGGTCCTCCGCCTCCGCGTACAGCTCCGCGGCCCGCTCGAACGTTTCCGCGCCCTGCGGACCCAGCGCGATCGCCTCGTGCTCGACGATCTCCGCACGGTCACGCGCGTTCAGCCCCACACCCTCCACGCCCTCGGCGGCCCGCGCGACCGCCGCCCACGCCTGAACGGCCTCCGGCCGCAGCGTGTCCGACAGCCGCCGGGCCTCGGCGAGCAGGTCCGCCGGCTCGGGCTCCACCGCCTCCGGCGCCACGACCGGCACGGGCGCGCTCACCGCGGCCGGCCGCACCGCACGCACCCCCAGCGGCAGCCGCTCCACCAGCGGACGCTGCGCCATCCGCGCGCGGGCCCGCTCACTGACGTACTCCGTGCCGTTGCGCTCGTCGAACCGCGCGGCCAGCACCAGGGCCTCCCCGCGCGCGTGGGCGGCCAGTTCACCGGCCGTCCACTCCCGCCCGGCCGGCCCCGGCACCCGCTGCCCGCCCAGACCGAGCCCCGCCAACCGCTCCATCAGCAGCACCACGACACTCAGGAACTCCAGCTTGCTGCGCGGATGCCCGTCGTCCGTGAAGTACGCCGGCCGCTCCGCGAGCAGCTCCAGACCCCGCGCCTCGTTCCCCGTCAGCGCACAGAACTCGACGTGGTCGGCGTACGCGCCCCGCATGCTCTCCATCGGCCGCACCAGCCGGAAGCCCCGCAGATGGTGGGCGCGCGCCTCCTCCACCCGGCCCAGCCGCAGCAGCGGCACCAGCGACGAGGCGAGCACCGTGTGCGGCTCGTGCGCACACGCGTACTCACCCTCCAGAACCGGCGCCCACAGCGCGAGCGCCTCCTCGTCCCGGCCCCGCTCCGCCTGCCACCAGCCCTGCCCGTGCAGCTCGCACGCGTGACAGTCGGCCATCGTGTCCCGGTCCGCGGCCAGCCACGCGGCGAACGCCCGCTCCGCGCGCGGGACGTCCCCCACATGCGCGGCCACACTGAACTCGGCACTGCGCACCGCACGCTCCGAGTGCCCCGCGAGCCGGTAGCGGTGCTCCATCTCGCCCAGCCACTTCTCCACCGACGCCAGCGGAACGTGCGGCTGGTCGAGCATGCCGGCCGACATCCACTTGAAGACCCAGTGCAGCGAGTGCGTCTCGTAGTCGTCGAAGTCCCCGGGCCGCTCGTCCCACAGGCGCAGCAGCCGCGCGAACGGGACGAACATCTTGTCCTTCTCGGAGCTGTAGTTGTAGACCTTCAGCTGGTGCCCGAGCGCCTCGATCACCGCCAGCGGGATGTTCAGCTTCTCGGCCTCCGTCAGCAGCAGCTCCGCGCGCGCGTTACGAGCCGGGCCCTCCGGCTGCTCGCCGTTCTCCGCCATCGCCCGGCGGAGCGCGTCGAAGTCCCTGATCTCACTCATCGGTGGTCGTCCTCCCCGTGTGCGGACTCCCCGTGCGTGGCCCATTCCAGAAGGCCGATGAACGCCCGGTTCAGCAGGGCCGAGTCCGCGGGCCTGAGCGGCCGCTGCGCCATCAGCAGCGCCTGCCCGTACAGGGACTCCGTGGCGGTGCCGATCAGTTCCGCCGCCCGAAGCGAACTGATCCGCCGGATCAGCGGGTTGAGATGGTTCAGCACCAGCCGCGCGCGGGGGGCGCCGCCGCGCAGCGAGCCCAGGATGCCCGCCCACAGATCGTCGGCCTGCGCCTCCTCCTCGGCCCGCGCCTGCTCGTGCCGCGCCGCCCGGTCGTCCAGGTGCAGCGCGGGCACGGACAGCGGATGGAAGGCCCGCAGGACGACGTCACAGCCCAGCGGGTCGAGCTTCGCCCGCGCGGCCGCCAGGAACCCCGACAGCGCCAGCTCCTCCGCCGGGTCCACCGTGTCCAGATGCGCCGTCACGGTGTCCGCGTCCAGCTCGGCGACCACCGTCCCCGGCCGCACCGACGGCAGCGCCTCGACCAGCTCGCTGTCGTACGTGTAGCCGCCGTTGACCACCCCGACGCCCTGCGCGGCCGCGATCGGCGCGACCTGCCGGTACTCCTCCACCGTCCGCGTGAAGTGCACCACCGGGTGCCGCTGCGCGAACTCCTCCAGCGACAGCTGCCCGTCGCTCGTCTCGAACGGCAGCCACGGCAGCATGGTCCGCAGCATCTCCGTGTCGTGCCGCGCCAGCGACTTCACACCCAGGTGGTGCACGGCCAGAAAGGCCGAAAGCCGCTCCGGATCACCCGCCGCGAGCCCCGTCAGCCACGACCGGATCCGCTCCCCGAGCGCCTCCCGTACGGCGGCCAGCGTCTCGTCCTCGTACAGCGACTCGCGCGACGCCGTGGGCCGCAGACTGTCCGTGTCCAGCACACAGCGCACGAAGAACGCCCAGTCGGGCAACAGCTGTTCGGCCCGCTCGGTCAGCAGCATGCCCTTCAGGTGCACCCGGTGCGTGGCCCGCTGGGCGGGACTGACGGCCGCCGGCAGCACGTACGCCACCCCGCGGATGCCCGCCAGCGGCACATCCAGCTCGATCGTGTCCAACGGCGTGAACCCGAACAGCCCGTGGCAGTGCCGGGCCAGCGCCACCCGCCGGTTCGCGGGGGAGGGGTACGGCCGGTCCCAGGGCGCCGGCAGATCGGTGACCGCCTCCTCGCCCACCCGGACGTCGTACGGCAGCAGTGAGCCGAAGTCCCGTGCCAGTTTCAGCACCCGCTCCTCGGTGAGCCACTCCCCGGCCCCGGCGCGCGCCACCAGGTGCACGGTGGTGCCCGGCTCGGGCCGCTCGTCGTGCGGGAGCGTCCGCACGGTGTACGAACCGTCGTCGCGCGCCGTCCACTCCACGGGCGGCGCGGCGGGGGTACGGGCGCTGCGGCTGACGACCCGGATCCGCTCGGCGACCACGAAACAGGCCAGCAGCCCGATGCCGAACTGCCCCAGGAAGTCGGACCGCGCCTCCTGGAGGCCCTCCGCCCGCTTGGAGCTGCGCCCGATGGTCGCCAGCAGGCTGTGCACATCGGCCTCGGTGAGCCCGATGCCGGAGTCCTCCACCCGCAGCGTCCCGCCCGAGGCGTACAGCCGCACCCGCGCGGGGGCGGCGGGCTCCTCGGCCCGCCGGGCGGTGATGGCGTCCACGGCGTTCTGCAGCAGTTCCCGCAGATAGACCTTGGGACTGGAGTAGAGGTGATGGGACAGCAGGTCCACCAGACCACGCAGGTCGACCTGGAACGTATGAGGTGACGGTGATGCCTGGGATGACTGTGAGGTCTGGGAGTCCATCGCTGCAGCGCCGCGAAGTGGGGACGAGCACGGCGCGGGGTCGGGCGGTCCCGGTGGGGCGGTGACCGCGGATGATGGCGGAGGCCGGTCATCCTAGAGCCCGAACGAGCCGTCTGACCAGGTGTTTCAGGACACGTATCGAGCAATGTCAGTGGCGTGGTGTGCAATGGATCTCGTGCCCGCACTCGAAGAACCACTGAAGAAGGTGCTCGGCCCACCGACCGCGAAGGTGATGGCCGAACACCTCGGCCTGCACACCGTCGGCGACCTGCTGCACCACTATCCCCGCAGATACGAGGAGCGCGGCCAGCTCACGCACCTGGCCGACCTCCCCATGGACGAGCACGTCACGGTGGTCGCCATGGTCGCCGACGCCCGGCTGCACTCCTTCGCCTCCGCCAAGGCCCCCCGCGGCAAGGGACAGCGGCTGGAAGTCACCATCACCGACGGCAGTGGCCGACTCCAGCTGGTCTTCTTCGGCAACGGCGTCCACAAACCCCACAAGGACCTCCTGCCGGGCACCCGCGCGATGTTCGCCGGCAAGGTCTCCGTCTTCAACCGCCGCCTCCAACTGGCGCATCCGGCGTACGAATTGCTGCGCGGGGACGGCGAGGAGACGGTCGAGACCTGGGCCGGCGCCCTGATCCCCCTCTACCCGGCCACGGCCAAACTGGAGTCCTGGAAGATCGGCAAGGCGATCCAGACCGTCCTGCCCAGCGCCCAGGAGGCCGTCGACCCCCTCCCGCCCGCCCTGCGCGAGGGCCGAGGCCTGGTCACCCTCCCCGAGGCCCTCCTCAAGATCCACCGCCCCCACACCAAGGCCGACATCGCCGACGCCCGCGCCCGTCTGAAGTGGGACGAGGCCTTCGTCCTCCAGGTCGCCCTCGCCCGCCGCCGCCACGCCGACGCCCAACTCCCGGCCGTCCCGCGCCGCCCCTCTCCCGACGGCCTCCTCACCGCCTTCGACGACTGCCTCCCCTTCACCCTCACACAGGGCCAGCAGAAGGTCTCCAAGGAGATCTTCGACGACCTGGCCACCGAGCACCCGATGCACCGCCTGCTCCAGGGAGAGGTCGGCTCGGGCAAGGCCCAGCCCCTCGACTCACTCGTGCTGACACCCGCCGGGTTCCGTCGCATGGGGGACATGCAGGTGGGTGATGAAGTGGTGGTGCCGGACGGAGAGATCGCCTTCGTCGACGGCGTCTTCCCGCAGGGAGAGCGTGAGGTCTGGCGTCTGGTCCTTTCCGACGGAAGCTCCGTCGAGTGCGACGACGAGCACCTCTGGATCGTCGGCACGAGCGGTGGCCGGCACCGGGGCCGGGCTCCCAAGGTCATGACAACTCGAGAGATCCGTCTCGACACGCTCAAAGCGAACGGGTCTTCGAAGTGGTACATCCCGGCAGCAGCCCCTGTCGACCTCGGAGGCGACTCGGGACTTCCCCTGGATCCCTACCTCTTCGGTCTCCTTCTCGGGGACGGCTCGTTCCGGCACCACCTGCGGCTCTCCACCGTCGACGACGAGATCCGGGATGCCGTGGCAGCCGCTGTGGCTCCTGAATGCCGACTCGTTCCCGTGAAGAACTCGCGCTGTGATCACACCATCCAGCCCGCACAGCGTGTCGGCGGGGCCCGCAACCCGGTGATCCGAGTTCTGCGGGATCTGAACCTCTGGGGTGAGACATCGCACGGCAAGTTCGTGCCGGACGAGTTCAAGGACACCTCGGTCAAGAACCGTCTCGCTCTGCTGCAAGGGCTCCTGGACACGGACGGCACCGTCCAGGCGAACGGTCTGAGCGTCTCGTTCTGTTCGGCTTCGCGGCGGCTCGCAGATGATGTCGCCTGGCTTGTGCGTTCACTGGGAGGCCGCGCGCGTGTCCTGCCGAAGCGAGCCGCTTTCGAGGTCTTTGTCGCGCTGCCCGACGAGTACGCCCCATTTCGGCTGACCCGCAAGGCGGACCGCGTGCGGCCTCGCCTGAAGGACAACACCTTCCGCCGCGGAATTCGCGCCGTCGAGTACGTGGGACGCAAGCCGGTCCAGTGCATCAGCGTCGCCCATCCGAGCCACGCCTACGTCACCGACAACTTCACGGTCACCCACAACACGATGGTGGCCCTGCGCGCCATGCTCGCCGTCGTCGACGCGGGCGGTCAGGCCGCCATGCTGGCCCCCACCGAGGTGCTCGCCCAGCAGCATCACCGGTCGGTCGTCGAGATGATGGGCGAGCTGGCCGAGGGCGGGATGCTGGGCGGCTCGGAGCACGCCACCAAGGTGGTGGTGCTCACCGGGTCGATGGGAGCCGCGGCCCGGCGGCAGGCACTCCTGGATCTGGTCACCGGTGAGGCCGGCATCGTCATCGGCACCCACGCGCTGATCGAGGACAAGGTCCAGTTCCACGACCTGGGCCTGGTCGTGGTCGACGAACAGCACCGCTTCGGCGTCGAACAGCGCGACGCCCTGCGCGGCAAGGGCAAGCAGCCCCCGCACCTCCTGGTCATGACGGCCACCCCCATCCCGCGCACGGTCGCGATGACGGTCTTCGGCGACCTGGAGACCTCCGTCCTCGACCAGCTCCCGGCCGGCCGCTCACCCATCGCCAGCCATGTCGTCCCCGCCGCCGACAAGCCCCACTTCCTGGCCCGCGCGTGGGAACGGGTCCGCGAGGAGGTGCAGAACGGCCATCAGGCGTACGTCGTCTGCCCCCGCATCGGCGACGAGGAGGTGGCCCCCGGGAAGAAGTCCGCCGAGGACGAGGCCGAGAAGCGCCCGCCGCTCGCCGTCCTGGACGTCGCCGAGCAGCTGGCCAAGGGGCCGCTGCAAGGCCTCCGCGTCGAGGTGCTGCACGGCCGTATGCACCCCGACGACAAGGACGCGGTCATGCGCCGCTTCGCCGCCGGAGAGACCCACGTCCTGGTCGCCACCACCGTCATCGAGGTCGGTGTGAACGTCCCGAACGCCACCGCCATGGTGATCATGGACGCCGACCGCTTCGGCGTCTCCCAGCTCCACCAGCTCCGCGGCCGGGTGGGCCGAGGCTCGGCGGCGGGCCTCTGCCTCCTGGTCACCGAGATGCCCGAGGCCAGCGCGGCCCGCCAGCGCCTCAACTCCGTGGCGTCGACCCTGGACGGCTTCGAGCTGTCCCGCATCGACCTCGAACAACGCCGCGAGGGCGACGTCCTCGGCCAGGCCCAGTCGGGCGCCCGCACCTCGCTCCGCGTCCTGGCGGTGATCGAGGACGAGGAGGTCATCGCGGAGGCAAGGGAGGAGGCGGTGGCCGTGGTCACGGCCGACCCCGAACTGACGGCACTCCCCGGCCTGCGCACAGCCCTGGACGCCCTGTTGGACGAGGAGAGGGAGCAGTACTTGGAAAAGGGGTGAGGGGCAGCCGACCCAGGGGCGCGGGGCGGTATTGAACATGCGGCTACCGCCGCGCGTGCGCGACCAGCCACACTGAACGTAAAGCCGCCCACAACCAAGGACCGAAGATGACCCGCGTGATCGCCGGCAAGGCCGGCGGACGCCGCCTCACCGTCCCGCCAGGGACCGGCACCCGCCCCACATCGGACCGCGCCCGAGAAGGCCTCCTCTCCACCTGGCAGTCCCTCCTCGGCGGCCCCCTCGACGGTGAACGCGTCCTCGACCTCTACGCCGGATCAGGGGCCGTGGGCCTGGAGGCCCTCTCCCGGGGCGCGAGCCACACCCTCCTCGTGGAGGCCGACGCCCGCGCCGCCCGGGTCATCCGCGAGAACGTGCGGAACCTCGCCCTCCCCGGCGCCGAGGTCCGCGCGGGCAAGGCCCGCCAAGTGATCCAGACGGCGCCCACGGAGCCGTACGACGTCGTCTTCCTGGACCCGCCCTACGCCGTCACGGACGACGATCTTCGCGAGATTCTCCTCACACTCCGCTCCGGGGGCTGGCTCGCGCCGGGCGCGCTCGTCACCGTGGAGCGCAGCACCAGAGGCGGGGAGTTCGACTGGCCGGACGGCTTCGAAGCGCTCCGGGCCCGTCGCTACGGCGAGGGAACGTTTTGGTACGGTCGCGCCGCCTCTACGTGCGAAGACGCACGATGACCGGACCGGAGAGCGAGGGATCACAAGTGCGCCGCGCCGTCTGTCCCGGGTCGTTCGACCCGATCACCAACGGACACCTCGACATCATTTCCCGCGCCTCCCGTCTCTATGACGAGGTCTATGTCGCGGTCATGATCAACAAGTCGAAGAAGGGCCTCTTCGAGGTCGACGAGCGACTCGACCTGATCCGTCAGGTCACCGCCGAATACGGCAACGTACGGGTGGAGGCCTTCCACGGCCTGCTCGTCGACTTCTGCAAGCAGCGCGACATCCCCGCCATCGTCAAGGGCCTGCGCGCGGTCAGCGACTTCGACTACGAACTGCAGATGGCCCAGATGAACAACGGGCTGTCCGGGGTCGAGACGCTCTTCGTACCGACCAACCCCACCTACAGCTTCCTGTCCTCCTCCCTGGTCAAGGAGGTGGCGACCTGGGGCGGCGACGTCTCCCACCTGGTCCCGCCGCTCGTCCTCGAGGCCCTCAACGAGCGCCTGCGCAGGGATTGATGGGGCTACAGTCGTCCCGTCCGTCTCCAACACAGCTGTAGAGAGTGGCGAGCAACCGGTGGACGTACAGAAGAAGCTCGACGAGATCGTCACGGCGGTCTCCAGTGCCCGGTCGATGCCCATGTCGGCCTCGTGCGTGGTCAACCGCGCCGAGCTGCTCGCCCTGCTGGAAGAGGTGCGCGCGGCCCTGCCCGACTCGCTCGCCGAGGCCCGCGAGCTGATCGGCGACCGCGACCAGATGGTCGAGCAGGCCCGCCAGGAGGCCGACCGGATCATCTCCACCGCGCACGCCGAGCGCGGCTCGCTGATCTCCGACACCGAGATCGCCCGCCGCTCCCAGGCCGAGGCCGACCGGATCCTCGCCGAGGCCCGCCGGGAGGCCGAGGAGGTCCGCGCCGACGCCGACGACTACGTCGACTCCAAGCTCGCCAACTTCGAGGTCGTCCTCACCAAGACCATCGGCTCGGTCGGCCGCGGCCGCGAGAAGCTCCTCGGCACCGGTCCCGGTTTCGGCGAGCAGGGGTACGCGGACCCGGAGGAGGACGACGCCCCCGAGCGCAGCCACGACCCCGAGACCCTGCGCCGTGACGCCGACGCCTACGTCGACACCAAGCTGGGCGCCTTCGAGGCCGTCCTCACCAAGACCCTGGAAGCCGTCGGCAAGGGCCGGCAGAAGCTGCACGGCCGTATCGCCAGCGACGACCTCGGCGCCCTCGCCGACGACAACACGACCTTCCAGCACTCCTCCGACGCCGACTACCTCGCCGACCTAGCGGCCCTCGCCGAGCAGGACAACAGGGCCCCGGCCGCCGTCGGACAGGGGGCGCCGCAGCCGTCGTACGAGGAACAGCCGGTCGCCTACGGCTACCAGCAGCAGGACGGGTACGGCTACGACCAGACGTACGCCCAGCAGGACCAGTACGGCTACCAGCAGGCGGACCCCTACGCCGTGGCGTCCTACCAGGGCTACGACGCCCAGCAGACCGCCTACGACCCGCACCAGCAGGCCCAGCAGCCCCAACAAGCCCACCAGTCCTATGCCCTCGACGAGACCAGCCTCTTCGACACGGGCATGATCACGCCGGAGCAGCTGCGGGCCTACGAACAGGGCCGCGGGCTCTAGAGCCACCCGGATTGGGCTGTGAGCGAAAGCTCCAGTATCCTGGCTCTTCGGTCGCGAGTACGCCCGCGATCACCGCTGCCCGCGACACCGGAGGGCGGCGGCCCTCAGAGTTCGAAAGATCGAAAGCAGGAATGGCCCCCAACGCTCGCCTCGACCACCGCAACCCCCTCGTGTTCGACACGCACGAGCTGGGTCGGCGTCCTGGCGCGCTGCAGCGCCTGACCCGTGAGATCGACGCCCCCAAGGATCTGGGGATCCAGGGAGTCATCGGAGTGCCGGAAGGCGCCCCGGTGGAACTCGAACTCCGCCTCGAGTCGGTCATGGAAGGGGTGCTCGTCACAGGCACCGCCCGTGCACGGGCCGAGGGGGAGTGCGTAAGGTGTCTGGAGCCGCTCGGGCTTGATCTCGAAGCGGACTTCCAGGAGATGTTCTCGTACCCCGACGCCGACGACCGTGGCCGCCCCAAGGCGGAGCCGGCCGACGACGCCGAGGAAGACGAGGACATGCTCTTCATCGAGGACGGCCTGTTCGACCTCGAACCCGTGCTGCGCGATGCGGTGGTGCTCGCACTGCCGATGCAGCCGGTGTGCCAGGAAGACTGTCCGGGCCTGTGCTCCCAGTGCGGAGCGCGGCTCGCGGACGACCCGGACCACCACCACGACGCCGTCGACATCCGTTGGGCGGCTTTGCAGGGACTCGCAGGTTCACCTGAACCCGGCGAGAAGGACGAGATCAGCGGCGCCGACGCGGAAGCGGGCGTCGACGAGAAGCAGGAGAAGTAGCCGTGGCTGTTCCGAAGCGGAAGATGTCGCGCAGCAACACGCGCCACCGCCGGTCGCAGTGGAAGGCTGCGGTCCCCACCCTGGTTGCGTGCGAGCGCTGCCACGAGCCCAAGCAGCAGCACATCGCGTGCCCGTCTTGCGGCACCTACAACAAGCGCCAGGTCCTCGAGGTCTGAGCGGCTGGTGAGAGGCTCCGTGTCTAGCCCCAAGAAGGCGGAAGACGCCAAGGCGGATTCCACCGCCAAGAAAAAGGCGGACAGCACGGCCTCGTCCCACACGCTTCTGGAAGGGCGGCTCGGCTATCAGCTCGAGTCCGCCCTTCTGGTGCGTGCGCTGACCCACCGTTCCTACGCGTACGAGAACGGCGGTCTGCCGACGAACGAGCGGCTGGAGTTCCTCGGGGACTCCGTGCTCGGCCTCGTCGTCACGGACACGCTGTACCGCACCCACCCCGATCTGCCGGAGGGCCAGCTGGCCAAGCTCCGGGCCGCGGTGGTCAACTCGCGTGCGCTGGCGGAGGTCGGTCGTGGCCTCGACCTGGGCTCCTTCATCCGGCTCGGCCGGGGTGAAGAGGGCACGGGCGGCCGGGACAAGGCGTCCATTCTCGCCGACACCCTTGAAGCGGTGATCGGCGCGGTCTATCTCGATCAGGGCCTCGACGCGGCCTCCGAACTGGTGCACCGCCTGTTCGACCCGCTCATCGAGAAGTCCTCGAACCTCGGTGCCGGCCTGGACTGGAAGACCAGTCTCCAGGAGCTCACCGCGACCGAAGGGCTCGGCGTGCCCGAGTACCTGGTCACGGAGACCGGCCCCGACCACGAGAAGACCTTCACTGCTGCCGCCCGCGTCGGAGGCGTCTCGTACGGCACCGGCACCGGCCGCAGCAAGAAAGAGGCGGAGCAACAGGCCGCCGAGTCCGCCTGGCGGTCCATCCGGGCCGCGGCGGACGAGCGCGCCAAGGTGGCGAAGGCGGCCCAGGCCGCGGCAGCCGTCGAGGCCGACGCCGGCGCGGACGCCGAGTCCGCCTCCGCCTGATCGGAACACGACAGTACGGCGCCCGTCCCTCGACCACCGAGGGGCGGGCGCCGCACATCCGGGGGATCGCCATGCCCGAGTTGCCCGAGGTCGAGGTCGTCCGGCGCGGTCTGGAGCGATGGGTCGCCCATCGCACCGTCGCCGACGCCGAGGTGCTGCACCCGCGTGCCGTACGCCGTCATCTCGCCGGCGCCGACGACTTCGCGCACCGGCTCGAGGGCCATCGCATCGGCACCCCCAGCCGCCGCGGGAAGTATCTCTGGCTGCCGCTGGAGGACACCGGCCAGGCGATCCTCGCCCACCTCGGGATGAGCGGCCAACTGCTGGTCCAGCCCCAGGGGTCACCCGACGAGAAGCACCTGCGCATCCGCGTCCGTTTCGCCGACGCCCTCGCCACCGAACTCCGCTTCGTGGACCAGCGCACCTTCGGCGGCCTCTCGCTGCACGAGACCACCCCCGACGGGCTGCCCGACGTCATCGGGCACATCGCCCGTGACCCCCTCGATCCGCTGTTCGACGACGAGGCCTTCCACCAGGCACTGCGCCGCAAGCGGACCACGATCAAGCGGGCCCTGCTCGACCAGTCGCTGATCAGCGGCGTCGGCAACATCTACGCCGACGAGGCCCTGTGGCGTTCCCGTCTGCACTACGACCGCCCGACGAGCGGCTTCACCCGGCCCCGCACCCTGGAACTCCTCGGACACGTCCGGGACGTGATGAACGCGGCCCTGGCCGTCGGCGGCACCAGCTTCGACAGCCTGTACGTCAACGTCAACGGCGAATCGGGCTACTTCGACCGCTCCCTGGACGCGTACGGGCGTGAGGGACTGCCCTGCAAGCGGTGCGGCACACCGATGCGCCGGCGCCCGTGGATGAACCGGTCCAGCTACTTCTGCCCGAGGTGTCAGAAGGCGCCGCGCGTCCCGTCGTAGCGCTCCCGGGCCGCCAGTACGTCGTCCATCCGGCCCTCCACGCAGTGGATGAGGGCCAGCAGCCGCTCGGCGACCTCGCGGCCGAGCGGGGTCAGTTCGTAGTCCACGCGCGGCGGGTTGGTGGGCTGGGCGTCGCGATGCACCAGTCCGTCGCGCTCCAGCGCGTGCAGGGTCTGGGACAGCATCTTCTCGCTCACGCCGTCGATCCGGCGGCGCAGTTCGTTGAAGCGCAGCGATCCCTCGTACAGCGCCCCGAGCGTCAGACCGCCCCAGCGGCCCGTGACGTGCTCCAGTGTGCCGCGCGAGGGGCAGGCCTTGGCGAACACGCTGTACGGGAGGTCCAGGTCCTCCGCGCGCTCCTGGGTGCTGGTCATGACATCAGCGTACGCGAAGGCAGCGCTTACCGACAGGTTGCACTAACCAAAAGTTAGTGCTTTCCTGTGGTTACTGTTTTCGAGCTGCCCGTTCGAGGAGTTCATATGCCGCTCATGCCCAAGCCCGTGGTTTCCGTCGCCTACCACTCCGGCTACGGCCACACCGTCGTCCTCGCCGAAGCGGTCCGCGCCGGTGCCGTCGAGGCGGGCGCCGAGGTGCATCTGATCAAGGTCGACGAGATCACCGAGGAGCAGTGGACCCTGCTCGACGGCTCGGACGCGATCGTGTTCGGCTCGCCCACGTACATGGGCACCGCGTCCAGCGCCTTTCACGTCTTCGCGGAGGCCACCTCCGCGCGCTGGGCCACCCAGGCGTGGAAGGACAAGCTCGCCGCCGGCTTCACCAACTCCGGGTCCAAGAGCGGCGACAAGCTGCACACGCTGCAGTTCTTCCAGATCCTGGCCGCGCAGCTCGGCATGCACTGGGTCAACCTCGGCCTGCTGCCCGGCTGGAACAGCAGCAGCGCCTCCGAGCACGACCTCAACCGCCTCGGCGTGTTCCTCGGCGCGGCCGCGCAGACCAACGTCGACGAGGGCGCGGAGGCCGTCCACAAGGCCGACATGGCGACGGCGGAGCACCTGGGCCGACGGGTCACCGAGACCGCGAAGGTCTTCCTGGCCGGCCGCGCCCAGGCTGCATGATCGTTTCTGCGGATCCGGGAAGCGCTAGTACCCGAAGTCCTGGGTCCACCAGGGCCCGCCGGACCCGAAGTGCACGCCGACGCCCAGCGTCTTGAAGTCGCAGTTCAGGATGTTCGCCTTGTGGCCGGGGCTGTTCATCCAGGCCTCCATGACGGCGGCCGCGTCCGCCTGGCCGCGGGCTATGTTCTCGCCGCCGAGGCTGGATATGCCGGCCTTCTCGGCCCGGTCCCACGGGGTCTTCCCGTCGGGGTCGGTGTGGTCGAAGAAGCCCCGCGCGGCCATGTCGTCGCTGAACTTCTCGGCCAGCTCCGACAGCGCGCTGTTCGCGGAGAGGGCGCTGCAGCCGACCTTGGCCCGCTCCTCGTTCACGAGCGCGAGCACCTCGGCCGCGGCCTGCGCCTCGGCCGAGACCGTCACGGGGGACTCGGACTTCTGGGGTGCCTTGGTGGCCGTCTTCGACTTCGAGGCGGCGGTCTCCGGCTCCTCCGAGGGGGTGACCTCGGGCTTCTTCTCGGCCGTCTTGCTCGGCGAGGCGGAGGCGGAGGCGGACTCGGAGGCCGAGGTGGACGACTCGGAGGCCGACGCGCTGGGCGAGGTCGACGTCGATCCGGAGCGGCCCACGTCACGGCTCGTCGACGTACCGGCGCGGCCGGTCTCGGCGGAGCCGGAGGTGCCGCCCTGCTCGGTGGTGGAGTTGCTCGGGGCGTCGGCGGCCTGCACGTTGTCGCCGGAACCGGTGCCGCCGCCGAGCCGGTAGCTCTCCAGGCCGGGCACCACGCCCGTGGCCACCGCGACCGTGCCGAGGGCGACCGCCGCGGAGACGCCGAGCAGCCCCGCCTTGACCGGGGTCGCGGCCTTCTTCCTACGGCGGCGACGGCCGGCCCCGCCCCGCCCGCCGTCGGGCGTGAAGCCCTCGGACGTGAAGGTGACGCCGTACCCCTCCTCCGTCGCGTACAGGTACTCCTGGCTTCTCGCGACGGTGTCGGCGTACGCCTGGGGGTTCAGGTACGGCGCGATGCCGAGCGTGTCCGGGCCGTCCGCGTACGAGTACTGCGGGTCATGGCCGTCCGTGTACGAGCCGTGCGTCTCCGTGACCCCCGTGGCGCGGCCCGTGGCGGCGCGGCCGGCGGCGGAGCGTCGGTGGCGTCCCATGTCCTTGCCTTCCTCGTCCATCGGTCAACCCGTCTCATACGATCTTGGGCGTAACCCATCTCACCCGATCGAGTGAGTTTCATATGAGAATCATTGGGTGGGGACGGTACCGCATGGCGCCCGGGGAGGAAGTGCCCCGAGGGACATTGCCCGGTTAGGTTGCACCCATGAGCGAGGATGTGCGACTGGTCGCCTGGGTGCGTGGACACGTCCAGGGCGTGGGATTCCGTTGGTTCACGCGGGCCAAGGCGCTGGAGATCGGCGGGCTGAGTGGTTTTGCTCTCAATTTGGCCGACGGTCGGGTCCAGGTGGTCGCCGAGGGGGCCAAAGAAGGCTGTGAGGGCCTGCTGGACTGGCTCATGGGTGACGACACGCCCGGGCGCGTGGACGGAGTCACCGAGATATGGGACACACCGCGCGGCGGCTACGACGGCTTCGCGATCCGCTGACCGTCCCGCGCCGGGGAGCCGCCGGGAAGTGGAGGGACGTGCCACCGGCATGTGCCCACGGCGGAAAGGAGCAGGTGGTTGCCAAGAATCGCTTGCGATGGGATGCTCCGCACGCAAGGATGATCGCCACGCCTCGAGGGCCCCGCGTCCGTCGCAGCGCCGCCGTTTCGGCCGCGCGCCGGTGGGTTGCCCGCCAATACGGGGCGTGATCGTGTTGACCGTCAAACTTTTTGGTGAGACGCTGAAAGCACCCCGCGCACCTAGCTGTTTGGCATGGATGAACGGCAGCACGAACAAGATCTAGCCAAGACCGCGGGTGCGAATCCCTCACGACCCACACCGCTTCGGTCGGTCACTCAGTGTGGAGGACCATCCATCATGGCAAAGGCGCTTCTCGGTTACGTCGGCGGCTCCGACCCGCGACTCCTCGCCGAGATGCGACGGCTCCAGCAGCGCGTCCAGGACCTGGAATCCGAACTCGGACGAATCCAGGCCGAGAACGACGCGCTCACGGCTGCCGCTTCTCACGACAGGTTCATGGAGAGCATCGACGCACACCAGGCGGAGCCTGCGCTCACCTGATCGCTGCACCGCTCCACGACAGCACACGCAGTGGTTGGGCGACCTGTTTCAACTGCGTCGGACCGCTAAGTTGTCAGAAGTTGCAAGGGACGCCTCGGCGTCCCTTCTTTCTTTCCCCCGCGCTTTCCGTGCCCGTACGTCCAGCGCCCCGCCCCCTCAGTCTTCTTAACGTGTGGTGTGCCCTGCGCGTTCATGGGTGAAACCGCGGGGTTGCCGGGCGTTCATGGAGTGAGACACCCCCGGAAGGTAGAGTCCAGCGCCGTGCACCTCAAGGCCCTGACCCTCCGAGGGTTCAAGTCGTTCGCCTCGGCGACCACGCTCCGGTTCGAACCCGGGATCACGTGCGTCGTCGGGCCCAACGGCTCGGGCAAGTCCAACGTCGTCGACGCCCTCAGCTGGGTGATGGGCGAACAGGGTGCCAAGTCGCTGCGCGGCGGCAAGATGGAGGACGTCATCTTCGCCGGCACCACCGGGCGCCCCCCGCTGGGCCGCGCCGAGGTGTCCCTGACCATCGACAACTCCGACGGGGCCCTGCCCATCGAGTACGCCGAGGTCACCATCACGCGGATCATGTTCCGCAACGGCGGCAGCGAGTACCAGATCAACGGCGACACCTGCCGGCTGCTCGACATCCAGGACCTCCTCTCCGACTCCGGCATCGGCCGCGAGATGCACGTCATCGTCGGCCAGGGCCAGCTCGACTCCGTCCTGCACGCCGACCCGATGGGCCGCCGCGCCTTCATCGAGGAGGCGGCGGGCGTCCTCAAGCACCGCAAGCGCAAGGAGAAGGCGCTCCGCAAACTCGACGCGATGCAGGCCAACCTCGCGCGCGTGCAGGACCTCACCGACGAACTGCGCCGCCAGCTCAAGCCCCTGGGCCGCCAGGCGGCGGTGGCCCGACGGGCGGCCGTCATCCAGGCCGACCTGCGGGACGCCCGGCTCCGCCTCCTCGCCGACGATCTCGTACGGATGCGGGACGCGCTCCGGGCCGAGGTGGCCGACGAGGCCGCGCTCAAGGAACGCAAGGAGACCGCCGAGCAGGAACTGCGCAAGGCCCTCCAGCGCGAGGCGCTCCTGGAGGACGAGGTCCGCCGGCTCTCCCCGCGCCTCCAGCGCGCCCAGCAGACCTGGTACGAGCTCTCCCAGCTCAGCGAACGCGTCCGCGGCACCGTCTCCCTCGCCGACGCGCGCGTGAAGAGCGCCACCTCCGCGCCCCCCGAGGAGCGGCGCGGCCGTGACCCCGAGGACATGGAGCGCGAGGCCGCCCGGGTCCGGGAACAGGAGGCCGAGCTGGAGGCCGCCCTCGAAGCGGCCCAGCACGCCCTCGACGACACCGTCGCCCACCGCGCCGACCTGGAACGCGAGCTCGCCGTCGAGGAACGCCGGCTGAAGGACGTCGCCCGCGCCATCGCCGACCGCCGCGAGGGCCTCGCCCGGCTGAACGGCCAGGTCAACGCCGCCCGTTCCCGCGCCGCCTCCGCCCAGGCCGAGATCGACCGCCTCGCATCGGCGAGGGACGAGGCCCAGGAGCGGGCCTTCGCGGCGCAGGAGGAGTACGAGACCCTCCAGGCCGAGGTCGACGGCCTCGACGCGGGCGACGCGGAACTCGCCGCCCGGCACGACGCGGCGAAACAGTGGCTCACCGAGGCCGAGGCCGCCCTCACCGCGGCCCGCGAGGCGGCCACCACGGCGGAACGCGAACGCGCGGCGACCAAGGCCCGCCACGAGGCGCTGGCCCTGGGCCTGAGACGGAAGGACGGCACGGGCGCCCTGCTCGGCGCGAAGGACCGCCTCACCGGCCTGCTGGGCCCGGCCGCCGAGCTGCTGACGGTGACGCCGGGACATGAAGTGGCCTTGGCGGCGGCGTTCGGGGCGGCGGCGGACGCTCTGGCCGTGGCGTCTCCGTCGGCCGCGGCCGACGCGATCCGGTTGCTGCGCAAGCAGGACGGGGGCAGGGCGGCTCTGTTGCTGGCGGGCGGTGACGCGCCCCAAAGGGGCGCGGGGCTGAATCAATCTGCGGCTCCGCCGCGGGGCGCGACCAGCCAAGACGCACCCGCAGGCGACCGCCGGTCCCTCGCCGCAGACCTCGTCCGCGCCCCCTCCGACCTCCTCCCCGCCGTACGCCGCCTCCTCCACGACATCGTCGTGGTGGACACCCTCGAAGACGCCGAAGACCTCGTCTACACGCACCCCCACCTCACCGCGGTCACCGCCGAAGGCGACCTGCTGGGTGCCCACTTCGCCCACGGCGGTTCCGCCGGCGCCCCCAGCCTCCTGGAGGTACAGGCCTCCGTGGACGAGGCAGCCGCACAGCTGGAGGAGCTGGCCGTACGCTGCGCCGACCTCACCGAGGCCCAGCAAGCGGCCGGCACCCGGCGCAAGGAGTGCGCCGCCCTCGTCGAGGAGCTGGGGGAGCGGCGCCGGGCCGCCGACCGGGAGAAGTCGGCCGTGGCGCAGCAACTCGGCCGGCTGGCCGGGCAGGCGCGGGGCGCGGCGGGCGAGGCCGAGCGGTCCACGGCGGCGGCCGCCCGCGCGCAGGACGCGCTCGACCGCGCGCTGGAGGAGGCCGAGGTCCTCGCCGAACGGCTGGCCGTGGCCGAGGAGATGCCCGTCGAGGAGGAGCCCGACACCGCCGTGCGCGACCGCCTCGCCGCCGACGGGGCCAACGCCCGCCAGACCGAGATGGAGGCGCGGCTCCAGGTCCGTACCCACGAGGAGCGGGTCAAGGGACTGGCCGGGCGGGCCGACTCCCTGGACCGGGCGGCCCGCGCGGAACGCGAGGCACGCGCGCGTGCCGAACAGCGGCGGGCCCGGCTGCGCCACGAGGCCGCCGTCGCCGAGGCCGTCGCCTCGGCCACCCGCCAGCTGCTCGCGCATGTAGAGGTGTCCCTCGGCCGGGCCGACGCGGAGCGCACCGCCGCCGAGGCCGCCAAGGCGCGCCGCGAGCAGGAGCTGGCCGCCGCCCGCACCGCCGGGCGCGATCTCAAGGCCGAGCTGGACAAGCTGACGGACTCGGTCCACCGCGGTGAGGTGCTCGGCGCCGAGAAGCGGATGCGGATCGAGCAGTTGGAGACCAAGGCGCTGGAGGAGCTGGGCGTGGAGCCCGAGGGCCTCGTCTCCGAGTACGGGCCCCATCAGCTCGTACCGCCGTCCCCGCCCGCCGAGGGCGAGGTGCTGCCCGAGGATCCGGAGCACCCCCGCAACCAGCCGGTGGCGTTCCGCCGGGCCGAGCAGGAGAAGCGGCTCAAGGCGGCCGAGCGGGCGTACCAGCAGCTCGGCAAGGTCAACCCGCTGGCGCTGGAGGAGTTCGCCGCGCTGGAGGAGCGCCACAAGTTCCTCAGTGAGCAGCTGGAGGACCTGAAGAAGACCCGTGCCGATCTGCTTCAGGTGGTGAAGGAGGTCGACGAGCGGGTCGAGCAGGTCTTCACCGAGGCGTTCCGGGACACGGCACGGGAGTTCGAGGGTGTCTTCGGCCGGCTCTTCCCGGGCGGGGAGGGGCGGCTGATCCTGACCGATCCCGACAACATGCTGACCACGGGCGTCGATGTGGAGGCCCGGCCGCCGGGCAAGAAGGTGAAGCGGCTCAGCCTGCTCTCCGGCGGTGAGCGGTCGCTGACGGCCGTCGCCATGCTGGTGTCGATCTTCAAGGCCCGGCCCAGCCCGTTCTACGTCATGGACGAGGTCGAGGCCGCCCTCGACGACACCAACCTGCAGCGGCTGATCCGCATCATGCAGGAGCTGCAGGAGTCCTCGCAGCTGATCGTGATCACCCACCAGAAGCGCACCATGGAGGTCGCCGACGCGCTGTACGGCGTGTCCATGCAGGGCGACGGGGTGTCGAAGGTGATCAGCCAACGGCTGCGCTAGCCCGGCTACCCCGCTTTCACATCTTCAACCTTTGAACACGCTCTCCTTATCCGTGCCTGTTTTCTCACGAACGTGACGAGTACAGCGCAGGCACAGAAGTCAGGAGCCGCGACGGCTCCTCCCGACCATCTCGGGCACGTCATCTTCATCGCGGCGGCAGCGGCGATGGGCGGATTCCTCTTCGGCTACGACAGCTCCGTGATCAACGGCGCCGTCGAGGCCATCCGGGACCGCTACGACATCGGCTCCGCCGCCCTCGCCCAGGTCATCGCGATCGCCCTGATCGGCTGCGCCATCGGCGCCGCCACCGCCGGCCGGATCGCCGACCGCATCGGCCGGATCCGGGTCATGCAGATCGCCGCCGCGCTGTTCACCGTCAGCGCGGTCGGCTCGGCGCTGCCCTTCTCCCTCTGGGACTTCGCCCTGTGGCGGGTCGTCGGCGGCTTCGCCATCGGCATGGCCTCCGTCATCGGCCCCGCCTATATAGCCGAGGTCGCCCCGCCCGCCTACCGCGGCCGGCTCGGCTCCTTCCAGCAGGCCGCGATCGTGATCGGCATCGCCGTCTCGCAGCTGGTCAACTGGGGTCTGCTGAACGCGGCGGGCGGCGACCAGCGCGGGCGGCTGATGGGCCTGGAGGCCTGGCAGGTCATGCTCGGCGTGATGGTCGTCCCGGCCGTCCTCTACGGCCTGCTCTCCTTCGCCATCCCCGAGTCCCCGCGCTTCCTGATCTCCGTGGGCAGGCGGGAGCGGGCCCGGGAGATCCTCGCCGAGGTCGAGGGCCGGAGCGGTGATCTCGACGCCCGGGTCGCCGAGATCGAGCACGCCATGAACAGCGAGCACCGGTCCACCTTCCGGGACCTGCTCGGCGGCGGCTTCTTCTTCAAGCCGATCGTCTGGATCGGCATCGACCTGTCCGTCTTCCAGCAGTTCGTCGGCATCAACGTCGCGTTCTACTACTCCTCGACGCTGTGGCAGTCGGTCGGCGTCGATCCGGCGGAGTCGTTCTTCTACTCCTTCACCACCTCGCTCATCAACATCGTCGGCACCGTCGTCGCGATGCTCCTGGTGGACCGCATCGGCCGTCGCCCGCTCGCCGTCATCGGCTCGGTCGGCATGGTGATCGGCCTCGCCCTGGAGGCCTGGGCCTTCTCCTACGACCTCGTCGACGGCAGGCTGCCGGCCGCACAGGGCTGGACCGCCCTGGTCGCCGCCCATGTCTTCGTCCTCTTCTTCGCGCTGTCCTGGGGCGTGGTCGTCTCGGTCATGCTCGGCGAGATGTTCCCCAACCGGATCCGCGCCGCCGCGCTGGGCGTGGCCGCCTCCGCGCAGTGGATCGCGAACTGGGCCATCACCGCGAGCTTCCCGTCCCTGGCCGACTGGAACCTCTCCGTCACCTACGTCATCTACACAGCCTTCGCCGCCCTCTCCGTCCCCTTCGTCCTCAAGTACGTCAAGGAGACGAAGGGCAAGGCCTTGGAGGAGATGGGCTGACGCCCACGAGCCCGGGGAGAAGGGCCCACACCCCGCCGCCCTTTTCCCCGCCTCCGCCCGCCGCCCCCGCCCCGTCACCCCGGACCGGGGGCGGCGGCGCGCTGCGAGGGGGCCGGGGGTGCCGGGGGCGCGTGTGCCGGTCGGGGCGCGGTGGTCGCGCGAGCCGGTCGGGGCGCAGGGGGCATGCGGGCCGGTCAGCCGTCCGGCGTAGTCACCGTGGGCAGGTCGGCCCCTTCGGCACTGCTCTCCGCAGGCCAGCTGGCTGTCCGGCACCCGGGTCGCCGCAGGTCAGTCGGCAGTCCGGCACTCTCACCCCAGGCCAGCCGACGGTCCGGTGTCGGCGACTGCGGGCCAGCCGACGGTTCGGTGCCGGCCACTGCGGGCCAGCCGGCCGTCCGGTGCCGGCCACTGCGGGCTGGTCGGCCCGTCCGGCACTGCTCCCCCCAGGCCAGCCGACAGTCTGGCGCGAGTCACCCCAGGCCAGTCGGTCATCCGGTGTCGGTCACGGTCACCGCGAGCTGGTCGGCCCGTCCGGCACTGCTCACCGCAGGTCAGCCAGCCGTCCCGCGCGCGTCACTGCAGGCCAGCCGCCCCTCCGGTACTGCTCCCCCCCAGGCCAGCCGACAGTCTGGCGCAGGTCACCCCAGGCCAGTCGGCCATCCGGTGTCGGTCACGATCACCGCGGGCTGGTCGGCCCTGCCGGCACTGCTCACCGCAGGTCAGCCAGCCGTCCGGTGCCGGCCAGTGCGGGCCAGTCGGCCGTCCGCGCGCGTCGCTGCAGGTCAGCCGCCCCTCCGGTACTGCTCCCCCCAGGCCAGCCGCAGTCCGGCGCGGGTCACCGCAGGTCAGTCAGGCGTCCGGTGTCGGTCACCGCGGGCCAGCCGCCCCTCCGGCACTGCTCACCCGCGGCCAGCCAGCTGTCCGGCCCGGGTCACCGCAGGCCGGCCGCCCCCCGGCGCTGCTCGCCGGGAGCCTGTCAGGTCTCCAGTGCCGGAAGTACGCGCTCCGTGAGCAGTCGCAGGCTGCGCCAGCCCTCCTCCAGGGGCATTCCGCCCGCCAGTGGGTGCAGGACCAGGTGGTCGAGGCCCTGGGTCACGCATTCCTCCGGGGTGAGGATCCGGTAGACGCCCTCCGCGCGCAGCTCCTCGACCGTCGTCGCGCCCGAACGCACCGCCGAGTGGATCTCGCCGGACTGCCAGGAGGCGTAGGTCCGGGCCTCGTGGAGGAAGTGGCCGCCGTACTCGGCCCAGGCCCGGTCCGGGTCCTCGGCGAGGTGGAGCAGCGGAGTCTCGGCGCCCGGCATCATCGTCCAGCCCTGCGTCCCGTACTCCACGAGCCGCTCCTTGTAGTACGTCTCCAGCTCCGGCAGATGCGCGCTCGGGAAGAACGGCAGGCCGAGCCGGGCGGCCCGGCGGGCGGCGGCCTTCGAGGAGCCGCCGACCAGCAGCAGGGGGTGCGGATCGGACCCCGGGCGCGGGGTGACCCGTACCGTACGGCCCCGGTACTCGAACTCCTCCCCGGTCCACGCCTTCAGTACGGTCTCCAGCAGCTCGTCCTGGAGCCGGCCGCGCCGCTTCCAGTCGACGCCCGCCCGCGCGTACTCCTCGGGCCGGTAGCCGATCCCCGCGACCGTGAGCAGCCGGCCGCCGCTCAGCAGATCCAGGACCGCGATGTCCTCGGCCAGCCGCAGCGGGTCGTGCAGCGGGCCGATCACCGCCGACACCGTGACCGCCAGCCGCCGGGTCGCCCCCAGCACCGCCCCGGCGAAGACGAACGGCGACGGCAGCCAGTTGTTCTCGACGCCGTGGTGCTCCTCCGTCTGCACGGTCGTCACCCCGTGCTCGTCGGCGTACGCGGCCATCTCCAGCGCGGCCCGGTACCGGGCGCCCAGCTCGGCGGGGGAGGCCCCGGGCGCGACGAGGTTGAAGCGGACGACGGTGACGGGCATGGCGACCCCCTTCGGCGGATGTGGGGGGACCGTAGCTGACGAGCCGTCAGGTAACCAGGGGTACGGAGTACGGAGACACCGCCCCGGGGAGCCGGGCCCCGGACCGGGGCGGGATGGATACTGGACGGGTTATGGAAACCGTCATCCTTGCTGTAGTCATCGCCGTGGTCGTGCTCGCGGTGCTCGGCGGGCTCGTCGTCGGCAGCCGGCGCAAGAAGCCGCTGCCCCCGCCGCCCCCCGCAGCGCCCGACATCACCGCGCCTCCGGCCGAGCCGCACGTCGGCGACGAGGCCGAGACGCCGCGCGACGAACCGCGCCGCACGATCGAGGAGGTGGATCTTCCCGACGGCGGCCCGACCGGGGTCGCGGTCGAGGAACCGCCCGTTGTCGAGGCCCCGGAGATCGAGATCCCGGAGCCCACCGCGGGGCGTCTCGTACGCCTGCGCGCCCGTCTCTCCCGCTCCCAGAACGCGCTCGGCAAGGGGCTGCTCACGCTGCTCTCGCGCGAGCACCTCGACGACGACACCTGGGAGGAGGTCGAGGACACCCTGCTCACCGCCGATGTCGGCGTCCTGCCCACCCAGGAGCTGGTGGACCGGCTGCGCGAACGGGTGAAGGTGCTCGGCACCCGGACCCCCGTGGAGCTGCGCGGTCTGCTGCGCGAGGAGCTGCTCAAGCTGGTCGGTACCGACGTCGACCGCACGGTGAAGACCGAGCCCGAGGACCGCAAGCCCGGCATCGTGATGGTCGTCGGGGTCAACGGCACCGGCAAGACCACCACCACCGGCAAGCTCGCCCGGGTGCTGGTCGCCGACGGCCGTACGGTCGTCCTCGGCGCCGCCGACACCTTCCGCGCCGCCGCCGCCGACCAGCTCCAGACCTGGGGCGAGCGGGTCGGCGCCCACACCGTGCGCGGGCCCGAGGCCGGCGACCCCGCCTCCGTCGCCTTCGACGCGGTGAAGGAGGGCAAGGAGATGGGGGTGGACGTCGTCCTCATCGACACCGCGGGCCGGCTGCACACCAAGACCGGGCTCATGGACGAGCTCGGCAAGGTCAAGCGGGTCGTCGAGAAGCACGCCCCGCTGGACGAGGTGCTGCTCGTCCTCGACGCCACCACCGGGCAGAACGGCCTGGTCCAGGCGCGGGTCTTCGCCGAGGTCGTCGACATCACCGGCATCGTGCTGACCAAGCTCGACGGCACCGCCAAGGGCGGCATCGTCGTCGCCGTCCAGCGCGAGCTGGGCGTCCCCGTCAAGCTCATCGGCCTCGGCGAGGGCGCGGACGACCTGGCGCCGTTCGAGCCGGAGGCGTTCGTTGACGCCCTCATCGGAGAATGACCCGCTCTTAGCGGGGAGCCCCGTAAGCCCCGTGATCCCGGATGCGGGATCGGCGAGAGGCGCCCGCCCCCAGGTGCAGTGGGAGCGGGCGCTTCGCTGTGTACGTCCTACGTCCCGTACGGGCTATGCGCGGGAGCGGTGCGCCACGTACGCCAGGGTCCCGAGGAGCAGCCGGGCCTCCGGGGGCCGGGTCGCCGAGTCCAGGGCCGGCGGGCGCAGCCAGTGCACCGGGCCGAGGCCGCCGCGGTCGGAGGGCGGGGCCGTGACATACGTACCGGGGCCGAGACCGCGCAGGTCGAGGGCGGCCGGATCGTCCCAGCCCATGCGGTAGAGGAGGCCGCTCAGCTCGGCGGCGGCGCCGGGGGCGACGAAGAACTGGGTGCGGCCCTCGGGGGTGGCGGTGACCGGACCGAGGGGCAGGCCCATGCGCTCGAGGCGGACCAGGGCGCGCCGCCCGGCGGGTTCGGCCAGCTCGATCACGTCGAACGCGCGCCCGGCCGGCAGCATCACCGCGGCGCCCGGGAACTCCGCCCAGGCCCGCGTCACATCGTCGAGGGTGGCGCCGGCGGGCACCCGTGCCGCGAACTCCAGGGGGTGGGCGCCGGGTGCGCGGCAGCCGGAGCGGCCGCAGGAGCAGACGCCGCCCGCGGCCCGGGCGCCCGGTACGACGTCCCAGCCCCACAGCCCCGTGAACTCGGCGACGGCGGTGCACTCGGACGAGCGACCGCGCCTGCGCGCGCCGGAGCGGATCTCGCGAATGCCGCCGATCGTGAAGCCCATGCCCCCTCCAACGGGTGTGACGCGCCGGTGGTTACGTAACGGTCGCATGTCGTAACTCTGCGTGCTTTCGCTGCCCGTCGGCCGCCCGTCCCAGGCGGCGTCCGGAAGCGCGCCGGGTGGTGTGGTCGGCGACACGCGCCCCTGAGTGCTTCCCTCCGCTCATCCCCACCCGTCCTGTGTCAAGTGAATCGCTTACGGGCCATCGGTAGTTCATTCGAAGGGGTGGCGAATGGTGGCGTTTCCGGGATCCTCGTGGCCGGGTCCGTGATCGTAGGATTACTTTGAGTGTGCGGGTCCTGGAGGCACATGCGTTTGTGGGTATGCCGGAGGCAAGTCGACTTTCCGTTCGAAGGGTGACAACTACCGGACGAGGGGCCGTATTTATCGGCATTCTGATAAGGCTTGGCGCACTCAGTGACAAGTGGTCTCAGGGATGGGGGCGTTCCAGTGAGCGGCAACGACGGAAGCGGGAGTAACGCTTCGCATGCGGACAAGCGCCCGAACGAGCTGCTCACCTCCTGGTTCGTGCGCAGCGGCTGGTCGAAGGGCGAACTGGCCCGGCAAGTCAACCGTCGCGCACGCCAGTTGGGCGCCAACCACATCTCCACGGACACCTCACGCGTGCGCCGCTGGCTGGACGGCGAGAACCCCCGCGAGCCGATCCCCAGGATCCTGTCCGAGCTGTTCTCCGAGCGGTTCGGCTGTGTCGTCTCGGTCGAGGACCTCGGTCTGCGCCCCACCCGCCAGACACCCTCCGCGACCGGTGTCGACCTGCCCTGGACGGGCCCGCAGACGGTGGCCCTGCTCAGCGAGTTCTCGCGCAGCGACCTGATGCTGGCGCGGCGTGGCTTCCTCGGAACGTCGCTGGCGCTGTCCGCGGGCCCGTCCCTGATCGAGCCGATGCAGCGCTGGCTCGTCCCCACCCCGCCCTCCCCGCTCACGGAACCGGAGTCCGTCCCCACCAGCCGGGCCCGCGGCCGGCTCTCCAAGCCCGAGCTGGACCTGCTGGAGTCCACCACGGTGATGTTCCGGCAGTGGGACGCCCAGTGCGGCGGCGGACTGCGCCGCAAGGCCGTCGTCGGCCAGCTGCACGAGGTCACCGACCTCCTCCAGGAACCCCAGCCCGAGGCCACCTCCCGCAAGCTGTTCAAGGTCGCCGCCGAGCTGGCCGAGCTCGCCGGCTGGATGAGCTACGACGTGGGGCTCCAGCCGACCGCCCAGAAGTACTTCGTCCTCGCCCTGCACGCCGCCAAGGAGGCCGGCGACCGGCCGCTCGGCTCGTACGTCCTGTCCAGCATGAGCCGCCAGATGATCCACCTCGGACGGCCCGAGGACGCCCTGGAGCTGATCCACCTCGCGCAGTACGGCAGCCGGGACTGCGCGAGCCCGCGCACCCAGTCCATGCTGTATGCGATGGAGGCCCGCGCCTACGCCAACATGGGCCAGCCGGGCCGCTGCAAACGGGCCGTGCGGATGGCCGAGGACACCTTCGCCGACGCCGACGAGTGGGACGAGCCGGACCCCGACTGGATCCGCTTCTTCTCCGAGGCCGAGCTGTACGGCGAGAACAGCCACTCCTTCCGCGACCTCGCCTATGTCGCCGGCCGCAGCCCCGCGTACGCCTCACTCGCCGAACCCCTGATGCAGAAGGCCGTGCGGCTGTTCGCGGACGACGCCGACCACAAGCGTTCGTACGTGCTGAACCTCATCGGCATGGCCACCGTCCATCTGCTGCGCCAGGAACCCGAGCAGAGCGCCACACTGGCCGCGCAGGCCATGCACGAGGCCAAGAAGGTCCGCTCCGAGCGCGTCAACACTCGTATTCGAAAGACCGTCGACAGCGCCGTCCGCGAGTTCGGCGACCTGACCGAGGTCGTGGACCTCACCGAGCGGCTCGCCATGGAGCTGCCGGAGACGGCCGAGGCCGTCTGACAACCCGCCCCACCGCCCGCTCCACCACGCAGAACCCCTGAACCCCGGCCGCGGCCGGCCCTCCCGAAGTGCCCGACTCGGCTCCCCCATGCCAGGTCATCGGAGGGCCGTCCGCGGCCGGTTTCCTTCCCCCGAGGAAGGTTGCGCCACGATAACGATCCACTCGGCGAACATCAGCCAGTTCACCCACGTGTAACGCGCCAGGCGCCTTCGTCACGGCGGCGAAACAACGAGGGGCTTCCACCGAAACCGCGCTGCGTCAATCTCATGGCGCATAACCGGCCCACCCCTCAATCCGCTCAGGCTTCGCCCGCACGGGGCCGTACCTACGACGAGGAGACGCCGATGGCACCAGCCATCACGCTCGCCGCAGACAAGCTGTCTGTGGCCAACACAGGCTTCATGCTGATCTGTTCCGCCCTGGTCCTCCTGATGACCCCGGGCCTCGCCTTCTTCTACGGAGGCATGGTCCGCGTCAAGAGCACCCTCAACATGCTGATGATGAGCTTCATCAGCATGGGTATCGTCACCATCCTGTGGGTGCTGTACGGCTTCTCCATGGCGTTCGGTACGGACCACGGCTCGCTCATCGGCTGGGAGTCCGACTTCGTCGGATGGACCGGCATCGACAAGGCCGACATCTGGTCCGGGTACACGATCCCGGTCCTCGCCTTCGCGGTCTTCCAGATGATGTTCGCCATCATCACCCCCGCCCTGATCAGCGGCGCCATCGCCGACCGCGTGAAGTTCTCCGCCTGGTCGCTCTTCGTGCTGCTGTGGGCCACGGTCGTCTACTTCCCGGTCGCCCACTGGGTCTGGGGCACCGGCGGCTGGGCCTTCGAGCTCGGTGTGATCGACTTCGCCGGTGGTACGGCGGTCCACATCAACGCGGGTGCCGCGGCGCTCGGCGTGATCCTCGTCATCGGCAAGCGCGTCGGCTTCAAGAAGGACCCGATGCGCCCGCACAGCCTCCCGCTGGTCATGCTCGGTGCCGGTCTGCTCTGGTTCGGCTGGTTCGGCTTCAACGCCGGCTCGTGGCTCGGCAACGACGACGGCGTCGGCTCCCTGATGTTCGTCAACACCCAGATCGCCACCGCCGCCGCCATGCTCGCCTGGCTCGCCTACGAGAAGATCGCCCACGGCGCGTTCACCACGCTGGGTGCCGCCTCCGGCGCGGTCGCCGGTCTGGTCGCCATCACCCCCTCGGGTGGCGCGGTCACCCCGATCGGCGCGATCGCGGTCGGCGCCATCGCCGGTGTCGCCTGCGCCGCGGCCGTCGGCCTGAAGTACAAGTTCGGCTACGACGACTCGCTCGACGTCGTCGGCGTCCACATGGTCGGCGGTGTCATCGGCTCCCTGCTGATCGGCTTCTTCGCCAGCGGCACGGGCCAGTCCGACGTCAAGGGCCTCTTCTACGGCGGCGGCCTGGACCAGTTCTGGAAGCAGTGCGCCGGTGTCTTCGCCGTCCTCGCCTACTCCCTGATCGCCTCCGCGATACTCGCCTTCCTCCTCGACAAGACCATCGGCATGCGGGTCGACGAGGACGAGGAGATCTCCGGCATCGACCAGGCCGAGCACGCCGAGACCGCGTACGACTTCAGCGGTGCCGGTGGCGGTGCCGTCCGGACCGCCACGCCGGCCGCCGCCGGTGCCGCCGCGAGCAAGAAGGTGGACGCATGAAGCTCATCACCGCCGTCGTCAAGCCCCACCGGCTCGACGAGATCAAGGAGGCCCTGCAGGCCTTCGGCGTGCACGGCCTGACGGTCACCGAGGCGAGCGGTTACGGTCGTCAGCGGGGACACACCGAGGTCTACCGCGGCGCCGAGTACACGGTCGACCTGGTCCCCAAGATCCGCATCGAGGTGCTGGCCGAGGACGACGACGCCGAGCAGTTGATCGACGTCATCGTCAAGGCGGCCCGCACCGGCAAGATCGGTGACGGCAAGGTCTGGTCCCTCCCGGTCGAGACGGCCGTACGGGTCCGCACCGGCGAGCGCGGCCCGGACGCGCTCTGACCGCAGAACAGAACAGGAGTCGCTGGGTGACGGGCACGGACGTGCGAAACGAAGCAGAGGACTCGGGACCCAGCGGCTATGCGGCGGCCCGGCTGCGCCTCCTCACGGAGGAGGCGCGGTCCGGGCCGCCGCGCCGTGCCGCCCTCTCCGCGCTCACGGACGACTGGCTGGCCGGACTGTTCACCGCCGGCGCGACCGAGGCCTTCGGACCGACCGGCGCGGCCGCGGCCTCCGCGGCCGAGGCGCTCAAGGGCGTCTCCCTGGTCGCCGTCGGCGGCTACGGCCGCGGCGAGCTCTCCCCCCGCAGCGACCTCGACCTGCTGCTCCTGCACGACGGCAGCGAACCCAAGGCGGTCGCCGCCCTCGCCGACCGCCTCTGGTACCCGGTCTGGGACCTCGGCCTCGCCCTCGACCACTCGGTCCGCACCCCCACCGAGGCCCGCAAGACCGCCGGGGAGGACCTGAAGGTCCACCTCGGCCTCCTCGACGCCCGCCACCTCGCCGGCGACCTCGCCCTGACCTCCGCACTGCGGACGACCGTCCTCGCCGACTGGCGCAACCAGGCCCCCAAACGCCTGCCCGAACTCCAGGAACTCTGCGCCGAGCGCGCCGAACGCCAGGGCGAGCTGCAATACCTCCTGGAACCCGACCTCAAGGAGGCCCGCGGCGGCCTGCGGGACGCCACCGCCCTGCGCGCCGTCGCCGCCTCCTGGCTCGCCGACGCACCCCGCGAGGGCCTCGACGACGCCCGCCGCCGCCTCCTCGACGTCCGCGACGCCCTCCACCTGGCCACCGGCCGCGCCACCGACCGCCTCGCCCTCCAGGAGCAGGACCAGGTCGCCGCCGAGCTGGGCCTCCTCGACGCCGACACCCTTCTGCGGCAGGTCTACGAGGCCGCGCGCGTCATCTCGTACGCCAGCGACGTCACCTGGCGCGAAGTGGCCCGCGTGCTGCGCTCGCGGGCCGTACGGCCGAGGCTGCGGGCCATGCTCGGCGGCGGAAAGCCCGTCCCCGAGCGGTCCCCGCTCGCCGAAGGCGTCGTGGAGCAGGACGGCGAAGTGGTGCTCGCCCGCGCCGCCCGCCCCGAACGCGACCCCGTGCTGCCGCTGCGCGCCGCGGCCGCCGCCGCCCAGGCCGGTCTCCCGCTCTCCCTGCACGCCGTACGGCGCCTCGCCGCCACCGTGCGCGCCCTGCCGACCCCCTGGCCGGCCGAGGCCCGCGAGCAGCTGGTCACCCTGCTCGGCTCCGGCCGGCCCACCGTCGAGGTCTGGGAGGCGCTGGAGGCCGAGGGCCTGATCACCCGGCTGCTGCCCGACTGGGAGCGGGTGCGCTGCCGGCCGCAGCGCAACGCCGTGCACATCTGGACCGTCGACCGGCACCTCATCGAGACCGCCGTGCGCGCCTCCGAGTTCACCCGCCGCGTCAGCCGCCCCGACCTCCTCCTGGTCTCCGCGCTGCTGCACGACATCGGCAAGGGGTGGCCCGGCGACCACTCGGTCGCCGGCGAGATCATCGTCAGGGACGTCGCCGCCCGCATCGGCTTCGACCGCGCGGACGTGGCGGTGCTCTCCTGCCTCGTACGGCATCACCTGCTGCTCGTCGAGACGGCGACCCGGCGCGATCTGGAGGACCCGGCCACGGTCCGCTCGGTCGCCGACGCCGTCGGCTCGCAGAGCACCCTCGAACTGCTGCACGCGCTCACCGAGGCGGACGCGCTGGCCACCGGGCCCGCCGCCTGGTCCACCTGGCGGGGTTCGCTCGTGGCGGACCTGGTCAAGCGGGTCGGGGCGGTCCTCGCCGGAGACCAGCCCGAGGAACCGGACGCCGCCGCGCCCACCGCCGAGCAGGAACGGCTCGCCATCGAGGCGGTCGCCACCGGCAGCCCGGTGCTGGCCCTGCGCGCCCAGACCGAGGTGCCGGCCGACGCGGGGGAGCAGCCCCCCGGCGACCCCGAGCCGCTCGGCGTGGAGCTCCTCATCGCCGTACCGGACCAGGCGGGCGTGCTGCCCGCGGTGGCCGGGGTGCTCGCCGTGCACCGGCTGACCGTGCGCACCGCAGAGTTGCGCGCCCTGGACCTGCCGGACGGCGTCGAGGGGTCCGTGCTGCTGCTGAACTGGCGGGTCGCCGCCGAGTATGGCTCCCTGCCCCAGGCCGCCCGGTTGCGCGCCGACCTCGTGCGCGCCCTCGACGGCTCCCTGGACATCGCCGGACGGCTCGCCGAACGCGACGCGGCCTACCCCCGGCGCCGGGGCGTGGTCGCGCCCCCGCCGCGGGTGACGGTCGCCCCGGCGGCCTCCCGGCACGCCACCGTCATCGAGGTGCGCGCCCAGGACGCGCCCGGGCTGCTGTTCCGGATCGGCTCGGCCCTGGAGGACGCGGCGGTACGGGTGCGCAGCATGCACGTCAGCACACTCGGCGCCAACGCCGTCGACGCCTTCTACGTCACCGGCGCGGAGGGCTCACCGCTGCCCGGCGACGAGGCGGCGGCCGTGTCGCGCACACTGGAGGAGGCCCTGCGGGGCTGACCCGGCACACCCCGGGACCGGGTCGCGGCACGACCGTGACCCGGTCTTGCCCGTCCGGGATACCCTTGAAGACGCTCATACCGCCCCCGACCCCGAGGACCGACGCCGCCGTGTTCGATACTCTCTCCGATCGCCTCTCAGCGACTTTCAAGAACCTGCGCGGCAAGGGACGGCTCTCCGAGGCGGACATCGACGCCACCGCGCGCGAGATCCGCATCGCGCTGCTCGAGGCGGACGTGGCCCTGCCCGTCGTGCGGACGTTCATCAAGAACGTCAAGGAACGGGCTATGGGCGCCGATGTGTCCAAGGCGCTCAACCCGGCCCAGCAGGTCCTGAAGATCGTCAACGACGAGCTCGTCACGATCCTCGGCGGTGAGACCCGCCGGCTGCGCTTCGCCAAGCAGCCGCCCACCGTGATCATGCTGGCCGGTCTCCAGGGTGCCGGTAAGACCACCCTCGCGGGCAAGCTCGGCCGCTGGCTGAAGGAGCAGGGCCACTCGCCGCTGCTCGTCGCCTGCGACCTCCAGCGCCCCAACGCCGTCAACCAGCTCAGCGTCGTCGCCGAGCGCGCCGGTGTCGCGGTCTACGCCCCGCAGCCGGGCAACGGCGTCGGCGACCCGGTCCAGGTCGCCAAGGACTCCATCGAGTTCGCGAAGTCGAAGGTCCACGACATCGTGATCGTGGACACCGCCGGCCGCCTCGGCATCGACCAGGAGCTGATGCAGCAGGCCGCGGACATCCGCGACGCCGTCTCGCCCGACGAGATCCTCTTCGTCGTCGACGCGATGATCGGCCAGGACGCCGTCAACACCGCCGAGGCCTTCCGTGACGGTGTCGGCTTCGACGGCGTGGTGCTCTCCAAGCTCGACGGCGACGCCCGCGGTGGTGCGGCCCTGTCGATCCGGCAGATCACCGGCAAGCCGATCATGTTCGCGTCGAACGGCGAGAAGCTCGACGACTTCGACGCCTTCCATCCGGACCGGATGGCCTCCCGCATCCTCGACATGGGTGACCTGCTCACCCTGATCGAGCAGGCGGAGAAGACGTTCAGCCAGGAAGAGGCCGAGAAGATGGCCTCCAAGCTGGCGTCCAAGAAGGGCCAGGACTTCACCCTGGACGACTTCCTGGCCCAGATGGAGCAGGTCAGGAAGATGGGCAGCATCAGCAAGCTGCTCGGCATGCTGCCCGGCATGGGCCAGATCAAGGACCAGATCAACAACCTCGACGAGCGGGACGTCGACCGCACCGCCGCGATCATCAAGTCGATGACCCCGGCCGAGCGCCAGGACCCCACGATCATCAACGGCTCGCGCCGCGCGCGTATCGCCAAGGGTTCCGGTGTCGAGGTCAGCGCGGTCAAGGGCCTGGTCGAGCGGTTCTTCGAGGCCCGCAAGATGATGTCTCGCATGGCCCAGGGCGGCGGTATGCCCGGTATGCCGGGGATCCCGGGCATGGGCGGCGGCCCCGGCCGGCAGAAGAAGCAGCCCAAGCAGGCCAAGGGCAAGCAGCGCTCCGGCAACCCGATGAAGCGCCGGCAGCAGGAGCTGGAGGCGGCCCAGCGCCGCGAGGCCCAGGCCCAGGGCGGCAACGCGTTCGGGGTTCCGCAGCAGGGCGCCCAGGACTTCGAGCTGCCGGACGAGTTCAAGAAGTTCATGGGCTGACGCCAGTTCCTGGGCTGACGCCTTTGGGTGTACGTCGCTGAGGGCGCCCTTCCGCCGGGAAGGGCGCCCTCAGCGCATGCCGAGGCCCGGTGTCTGCCGTAACGTCCAGATATGAGCAATGCCGCTCCGCCGCGCAGGGCCCCCGACCAGCCATGGCGCTCCGAGGGCACCCCGGACGAGGGAACACCGCCCCCCGGCGGCTCCGGTGGCAGACGGCCCCGGGGCCGCTGGTGGGGCCTCGCCGTCACCGCGGTGATCGTCTTCCTGATCGTCTACGTCGGACTGAACTACCTCGGCCAGGGCAACGAGCCGACCATCTCGTACACCGAGTTCAGCAAGCAGGTCGACGAGGGCAACGTCGAGAAGATCTACTCCAAGGGCGACGCGATCCAGGGCCAGCTGAAGAAGGCCCGGGACAACCCCGACGACGACGGCACCTACACCCGGTTCAAGACACAGCGCCCCGCCTTCGCGGACGACGACCTCTGGCACAACCTGAGCAGCCACGACGTCACGGTCACCGCCCGGCCGGTCGTGCAGCAGCGCAGTCTGCTCTCCAACCTGCTGATCTCGCTGATCCCGATCGTGCTGCTGGTCGCGGTGTGGGTCTTCTTCGCCCGCAGGTTCGCCGGGGGCCTCGGCGGGGCCGGCGGCATGCTCGGCCGCAAGGCGCCGCCCAAACCGGTCGAGCTGCGGCCCGGCACCCAGCGCACCACCTTCGCCGACGTGGCCGGCATCGACGAGGTCAAGGGCGAGCTGGACGACGTCGTCGACTTCCTGGAACACCCGGACGCCTACCGCAGGATGGGCGCGAAGATGCCCCGCGGGGTGCTGCTCGCGGGCTCGCCCGGCACCGGCAAGACCCTGCTGGCCCGCGCGGTGGCCGGCGAGGCGGGGGTGCCCTTCTTCTCCGCCTCCGCCTCGGAGTTCATCGAGATGATCGTGGGCGTCGGCGCCTCCCGGGTCCGGGAGCTGTTCGCCGAGGCCCGCAAGGTGGCGCCGTCGATCATCTTCATCGACGAGATCGACACCATCGGCCGGGTCCGCAGCGGGGGCGCCTCGGTGAGCGGCCACGACGAACGCGAGCAGACGCTGAACCAGATCCTCACCGAGATGGACGGCTTCTCCGGCTCCGAGGGCGTGATCGTCATCGCCGCGACCAACCGCGCCGACATCCTGGACCCGGCGCTCACCCGGCCCGGCCGCTTCGACCGGGTGGTCAACGTCTCCCCGCCGGACCGCGGCGGACGCGAGGCGATCCTGCGCATCCACACCCGTGAGATCCCGCTAGCCCCGGACGTGGACCTCACCCAGGTGGCCCGCACCACTCCGGGCATGACCGGAGCGGATCTGGCCAATCTCGCCAACGAGGCCGCCCTGCTCGCCGTCAAGCGCAAACAGGGCCAGGTCACCCAGTCCGATCTGTCCGAAGCCCTGGAGAAAGTACAGCTCGGAGCCGAACGCACCCTCGTGATGCCCGAGGAGGACCGCCGCCGCACCGCCTATCACGAGAGCGGCCACGCCCTCCTCGGCATGCTCCAGCCCGGCGCCGACCCCGTCCGCAAGGTCACGATCGTGCCGCGCGGCCGCGCCCTCGGGGTGACCATGTCGACCCCCGAGGTCGAGCGGTACGCGCACTCCGAGCAGTACCTGCGCGGCCGCATCATCGGCGCCCTCGGCGGGATGGCCGCCGAGGAGGTGATCTACGGGGTCGTCACGACCGGCGCCGAGAACGACCTCGAACAGGTCACCAACATCGCGCGCGGCATGGTCGCCCGCTGGGGCATGAGCGACCGGGTCGGCCGGCTCTCCGCCCTGCCCAGCGACGCCCAGCAGGCGTACGGCCTCGCCGCGGCCCCCGCCACCCTCGACGTCATCGACGACGAGATGCGCCGGATCGTCGACGAGTGCTACGAGGAGGCGCTGCACAAACTCCGCGAGCACCGCGGCCAGTTGGACGCCCTGGCCGAGGCGCTGCTGGAGCACGAGACCCTGGAGGAGGCCGACGCGTACCGCGTCGCGGGGATCACCCGCCTGACGAAGGAATCCGACGACCAGGCGTAGAGAAATCAGGGCGTCCGGGCGATCAGGTACCGGAACACGTTCGGCATCCACACCGTGCCGTCCCGCCGGCGGTGGGGGTGCAGGGCCTCCGTCAGCTCCTTGCCGACCTGCTCCTGGTCCGTCGCCGCGACCGCCGTGTCGAACAGGCCCGTCGACAGCAGGCCCCGGACCGCGCTGTCGACCCCGGCGTACCCGAAGGGACAGGCCACCCGCCCGGAACCGTCGAGCCTGAGCCCCGCCCGCTGCGCGGCCTCCTCCAGGTCGTCCCGCAGGGCGGGCCGCAGCCGGCCCGTGCCGCCCGGGAGACCGTCCTCGCCGCCGGAGCGCCGACGGCCCTCAGGCCCGGACGGGTCCGCCGTCGGGTCCGGTCCGGCCGTACCGCGCGCCATGGCGTCCGGTCCGGCCACCGCGCGCAGGACCTCCCAGGTGGCACAGCGCTCCGGCGGACCCCAGCCGACCAGCACCACCGGCGCCCCCCGCTCGGCGAGCGGGACCGCCGTGGTCAGCAGCCCGGCCAGCGCCTCCGCATCGCCCGCGAGACAGCCGATCGGTTCGAAGGCGGTCACCAGGGTGTACGCGGGCGTCTCCGCGTCGGCCGCGTCCCTCGGTGACCGGCTCGGTGACCGGCCGGTCAGCCGGATGCCTCCCCGCGCGCGTGCCTCCCCGGCCGGCGGCAGCAGCCGCTCGCGCGCGAGGGCCAGCCGCTCGGGGGAGCCGGGCTCGACACCGGTGACGGACGCGCCTCTGGAGGCCGCCATCAGCAGGGCCAGCCCGGAGCCGCAGCCGAGGCCGAGCAGCCGGGTGCCGGGGCCCACTTCCAGCCGCTCGTAGACGGCTTCGTAGAGCGGGACCAGCATCCGTTCCTGGATCTCGGACCAGTCACGCGCGCGTGCACCCAGGTCCGCGCGGGGCACCGGCCCCGCGGTGGGAAGGTGCTGTCGCACGAGCACAGGTGTCATGAATAAGCGCCCCATTCCGCCGAGAATTTGCCGCTGTACCGATGAGGTGACCCCCGTGCAGTGCGCTCGCACTTCCCCCGTATGCCAGGTAACTCCCCCTCTGCGGCCGCGTCCAGGGGTCTCGGGGCCCTGCTTGTGGACGCGCTGTGCGAGTGGCGAGAATTCACATTCCGGCAATGTGGACCCGTACCATCGCGCCATGGCCAAGGCACCCGTTCTCACCCCGCGGGCGGACGACTTCCCCCGCTGGTACCAGGATCTGATCAACAAGGCCGAACTGGCCGACAACGGTCCGGTGCGCGGCACCATGGTCATCCGACCGTACGGGTACGGGCTGTGGGAGCGGATGCAGGCCGAGATGGACGCCCGCATCAAGGAGACGGGCACCCAGAACGCGTACTTCCCGCTGCTGATCCCGCAGTCGTACCTCACCCGCGAGGCCGATCACGTCGAGGGATTCGCCCCGGAGCTCGCGGTGGTCACGCACGGCGGCGGCAAGGAGCTGGAGGAGCCGGCGGTGGTCCGTCCCACCTCCGAGATGATCATCAACGAGTACTTCGCCAAGTGGGTCCAGAGCTACCGCGACCTGCCCCTGCTCATCAACCAGTGGGCCAACGTGGTCCGTTGGGAGCTGCGCCCCCGGCTGTTCCTGCGCACGACCGAATTCCTCTGGCAGGAGGGGCACACCGCGCACGCCACGTACGAGGACGCCCGCGACTTCGCCGCCCACATCCACCGGCGGGTCTACGAGGACTTCATGGTGAACGTCCTGGCGATGGACGTGGTCGCCGGCCGCAAGACCACCCGGGAGCGGTTCGCCGGAGCCGTCAACACCCTCACCCTCGAAGGGATGATGGGCGACGGCAAGGCGCTCCAGATGGCCACCAGCCATGAACTGGGCCAGAACTTCGCCAAGGCGTTCCAGACCACGTACCTGTCGAAGGACGGCACGCAGGAACTGGTCTGGCAGACCTCCTGGGGCTCGACGACCCGCATGATCGGCGCCCTGGTGATGATGCACGGCGACGACGACGGGCTGCGGGTGCCGCCCCGGCTGGCGCAGATCCAGGCCGTGATCCTCGCCGTCAAGGGCGACGAGGCGGTTCTCGCCAAGGTCCGCGAGCTGGGCGACCGGCTGAAGGCGGCCGGGATCCGGGTGCACGTCGACGACCGGACCGACGTGCCCTTCGGGCGGCGCGCGGTCGACTGGGAGCTGAAGGGCGTGCCGGTCCGCGTCGAGATCGGGCCGCGCGACCTGGAGAACGGCACGGCGATGCTGGCCCGCCGCATCCCGGGAGGCAAGGAGCCGGTGGCCGTCGACAGCCTCGTACAGCTGCTGCCGTCCGTGCTGGAGGAGGACCAGGCGCTGCTGCTGACGCAGTCGCTGCAGCGGCGCGAGGCGCGGACGGTGGAGGTGGCCACGGCCCGGGAGGCCGTCGAGGCGGCCACCGCCGGCCGCTGGGCGCGCATCCCCTGGGCGGTCCTGGGCGCGGAGGGCGAGGCCGCCCTCGCCGAGCACGCCGTGACCGTACGGTGTCTGGTCGCCGAGGACGGGTCGGTGCCGGACAGCGAGGACGCGCCCGGTAACGTCGCGGTCGTCGCGCGCGCTTACTGAGACGGCGCGCTCCGGCGGGCAGAGCGACCGAAACGCCTCTTGCGCCCCGCCGTACACCTGTTCCCCGGCGCGCGGACGGGGCCTACGCGCCGGGGCGTACGGCGAACTACGCACCACCTTGGGGTGAGCTGTGAGGCTTCTCCGCAGATCAGCGCACCCGCCCTCGTCTCCACGCATCAGCGGCAACTGACGGGTACGTGCAAATTATTTGGGATGCCCCGGAATAGGAACACAGCGGCACCCCCGCTCGTTGTCATTACGTGAGCACGACACAGACACCACCTGTTCTCGCCGCAGAGCTGGCACAGGCGTGGGCCGACATTCAGCGGTACCACCCCGAGCTGCCGGACCTTGCCGCGCCAGAGTCCCTGATCGGGGAGTCGTCGTCCGCCTGCGGTCACGAGCTCTCCTTCGAGCGACTGCTCCATGAGGCAGTCCATGGCATCGCCGCAGCCCGCGGCGTTCGCGACACCTCCCGCGCCGGTCGCTACCACAACCGCAGATTCCTCGCCATCGCCGAGGAGCTGGGCCTGGACCACCCCGAGGAACCGCACCCGAGCAGCGGTTTCTCGCTGGTCACGCTCAACCCCGAGGCCAAGCGCCGCTACCGTCCGACGATCGAGCGCCTCCAGCGGGCCCTCAAGGCCCACACGGCGGCCACCTCCGCCGACAGCACCACCCGCACCTTCCGCGGCCCCGCCGCCCGCCACGGCTCCTCCGGCGGCGGCGTCCGCGTCAAGGCGGTCTGCGACTGCGGTCGCAACGTCCGGGTGGTCCCGTCGGTTCTGGCCCAGGCCCCGATCGTGTGCGGCGGCTGCGGCAAGCCGTTCCGTATCCCCGAGATCGCGGGCGCCGCGTAAGCCGTACGACCGTGATGCACCGGCATCTCGTGGCTGCCGGTTCAGCGTGGTGCGGGGAGCCGTGGTTCCAAGGGCTCCCCGCCGAGCGCCGGGCGCTGCCGAGGCATGCCCGCGCACACCCTCGGCACGAGGCGACCCGTGGGGTGTGGCACAATGGCTAGCTGTACTCGACAGCCGCACAGGACCCCTCTCTCCTCCGGCTGACGCGTCCATCGGGCACTCGGGTACCGCAACCCCACGCGGCTCTCTCGCCGTGCCCAATCACGTCAAAACCAGGAGAGTCCACTCCCGTGGCAGTCAAGATCAAGCTGAAGCGTCTGGGCAAGATCCGTTCGCCTCACTACCGCATCGTCGTCGCCGACTCCCGCACCCGCCGTGACGGCCGTGCGATCGAGGAGATCGGCAAGTACCAGCCGACGTACAACCCGTCGATCATCGAGGTCGACGCGGACCGCGTCGCGTACTGGCTGGGTGTCGGCGCGCAGCCGACCGAGCCCGTGCTCGCCATCCTGAAGAAGACCGGCGACTGGCAGAAGTTCAAGGGCGAGCCCGCCCCGGCTCCGCTGCTCGTGGCCGCGCCCAAGAAGGCGCGCCCCTCGTTCGAGGCCCTGGGCGGCGACGACGAGGGCAAGGGTGAGGCGATCACCCAGAAGAAGAAGGCCGAGAAGAAGGACGAGGCCACCGCTGAGTCCGAGTCGACCGAGGCCTGAGCATGCTCGAGGAGGCTCTCGAGCACCTCGTGAAGGGCATCGTCGACAACCCTGACGATGTGCAGGTCGCCTCGCGCAACCTGCGTCGCGGGCGCGTTCTCGAGGTCCGGGTCCACCCCGACGACCTCGGCAAGGTGATCGGCCGCAACGGCCGCACCGCACGCGCTCTGCGCACCGTCGTGGGCGCCATCGGCGGCCGCGGAGTCCGTGTCGACCTCGTCGACGTGGACCACGTCCGCTGACGTATCGCAGCACCGGCTCGGGCCGGGGAGGGCCATGGGGCCGTCCCCGGCCCGTAGTCGTACTACAGGGAGAACAAGCACAGTGCAGCTGGTAGTCGCTCGCGTCGGCCGCGCCCACGGCATCAAGGGCGAGGTCACCGTCGAGGTCCGTACCGACGAGCCGGAACTCCGGCTCGCGCCCGGCGCCGTACTCGCCACCGATCCCGCCGCCGCGGGACCGCTCACCATCGAGACCGGCCGGGTGCACAGCGGCCGCCTCCTCCTGCGCTTCGAGGGCGTCAAGGACCGCAACGGCGCCGAGGCCCTGCGCAACACGCTCCTGATCGCCGAGATCGACCCGGAGCAGCTGCCGGAGGAAGAGGACGAGTACTACGACCACCAGCTGATCGACCTCGACGTGGTCACCGAGGACGGCACGGAGGTCGGCCGTATCACCGAGATCTCCCACCTGCCCTCCCAGGACCTCTTCATCGTCGAGCGCCCGGACGGCACCGAGGCGATGATCCCGTTCGTCTCCGAGATCGTCGTCGAGATCGACCTGGAGGAGCAGCGGGCCGTCATCGCCCCGCCGCCCGGTCTGATCGACGACCGCGCCGAGATCGACTCCACACGGGACGACGCCGCTGCCGGGGACGACGCCGCCGGGGACGAGTCGTAATGCGCCTCGACGTCGTCACGATCTTCCCCGAGTACCTCGACCCGCTGAACGTCTCCCTCGTCGGCAAGGCACGCGCCCGGGGACAGCTCGACGTACGCGTCCACGACCTGCGGGAATGGACCTACGACCGGCACAACACCGTCGACGACACCCCCTACGGCGGCGGACCCGGCATGGTCATGAAGACCGAGCCCTGGGGCGACGCCCTGGACACCCTCCTCGCCGACGGCTACGAGACCGGCGCCACGCTCCCCGCGATCGTCGTCCCCACCCCGAGCGGCCGCCCCTTCACCCAGGAACTCGCCGTCGAACTCTCCGAGCGGCCCTGGCTGATCTTCACCCCGGCCCGCTACGAGGGCATCGACCGGCGGGTCGTCGACGAGTACGCCACCCGCGTCCCCGTGTACGAGGTCTCCATCGGCGACTACGTGCTCGCCGGCGGCGAGGCGGCCGTCCTCGTCATCACCGAGGCCGTGGCCCGGCTGCTGCCCGGAGTGCTCGGCAACGCCGAGTCCCACCGCGACGACTCCTTCGCGCCCGGCGCCATGGCGAGCCTCCTGGAGGGGCCCGTCTACACCAAGCCGCCCGTCTGGCGGGCGAGGGAGATCCCGGAAGTCCTGCTCAGCGGCCACCACGGCAAGATCGCCCGCTGGCGCCGCGACGAGGCCCTGCGCCGTACGACGGCCCACCGGCCCGACCTGATCGAGCGCTGCGAGCCCCGGGCCTTCGACAAGAAGGACCGCGAGATGCTCTCCATCCTGGGCTGGGCGCCCGACCCCGAGGGCGAGCCGTACGGCCGATTTTGGCGCAGGCCCGAGGCCATGGAACAATAGACCGCTGTTGTGCGCCGTCCGGCGTGCGCCCCTGCCACAGGGGGACACGACGCCCGCCCTGACGCCGCCGGCAGACCTCTTGGAACCCAGCTCCCGCTGATGACCTGTGGCATCGGCGAAGAAAGCAGACGAAATGTCTCACCTGCTCGACTCCGTCGACGCCGCGTCGCTGCGCAGCGACGTCCCGGCCTTCCGCCCGGGCGACACCGTCAACGTCCACGTCCGCGTCATCGAGGGCAACCGCTCTCGTGTGCAGCAGTTCAAGGGCGTCGTCATCCGCCGCCAGGGCGCCGGTGTCCGCGAGACCTTCACGGTCCGCAAGGTCTCTTTCTCCGTCGGCGTCGAGCGCACCTTCCCGGTGCACACCCCGATCGTCGAGAAGATCGAGCTCGTCACCCGCGGTGACGTGCGTCGCGCCAAGCTGTACTACCTCCGTGAGCTGCGCGGCAAGGCCGCGAAGATCAAGGAGAAGCGCGACAACTGAGCCCGCACAGTGGATCCACTGGTGATCCACTGAGCGCACCCGGGTGATCCACAGAAGGGCCGGATAGCATCTGACCCCGATGGACACCGAAGCTCAGCCGACGACGGAGCGCGACCGCTCCTCCCGCCCCCATCAGGGGACCGCGGAGGGCCGGTCGCGTTTCTCGTTGACGGCCCGGATCGCCGCGTGGCTGCCGGGCGGCCGGATCAGCCTCACCCTGCTGATCTGCCTGGTGTTTTTGCTGCTCCTCAACGCTTTCGTGGTCCAACCATTCCAGATTCCCAGCGGATCCATGGAAAACGGATTGAGGATCGGCGACCGCGTTCTCGTAAATAGGTTGGCGTACCGTTTCGGTGCCGGGCCGCAGCGCGGCGACGTCGTCGTGTTCGACGGCACCGAGTACTTCGGGAACTCCGACTACGTCAAACGCGTCGTGGGGGTAGGCGGAGACCACGTGGTCTGCTGCGACAAGGAGGGGAGGATCCGGGTGAACGGCCGGTCGGTCGACGAGTCGTCGTTCCTGTATCCAGGCGACAGCCCGTCCACGGTGGACTTCGACGTCAAGGTTCCCGAGGGCACCCTGTTCGTCCTCGGCGACCACCGCGGCGCCTCCAGCGACTCCCGCGACCACCTGGGCTCACCGGGCGGCGGCATGATCCCCGTGGACCGGGTGATCGGCCGCGCCGACTGGATCGTCTGGCCGTACGGTCATCTCACCCGGCTGTCCCGCCCGAACGCCTACGCGCGCGTGCCCGCCGCGAGCGGCCAGGGGGCGAGCGACGCACGGACGGCGGCGGGTGCCCATGGGTAACCGAGGTAAACCCCGCGGCATCCCCTCCTCGCCCGCGGACCAGCTCCTGCCCACCGGCGCCCGGCGCGCCTCCAGTCCGTCCGGCGGCCGTACGCGCGCGGAACGGCGCAAACTCCAGCGCAAGGTCAAGCGCAAGCGCAGGCGGTCCGCCGCCCGCGAGATACCGCTGCTGGTCGGCGTGGCCGTCCTGATAGCCCTGGTCCTGAAGACCTTCCTGGTGCAGGCCTTCGTGATCCCCTCGGGGTCGATGGAACAGACGATCCGCATCGGCGACCGCGTCCTGGTGGACAAGTTCACCCCGTGGTTCGGCTCCAAGCCGCAGCGCGGGGACGTGGTCGTCTTCAAGGACCCCGGCGGCTGGCTCAACGACGAGACGACCACGACGAAGAAAGCGGACCCCGTCGTCGTCAAGCAGGTCAAGGAAGGGCTCACCTTCATCGGTCTGCTGCCGTCCGACAACGAGAAGGACCTCATCAAGCGGGTCGTCGGCGTGGGCGGCGACCACGTCAAGTGCTGTGACACGCAAGGGCGAGTCACCGTCAACGGCGTTCCCCTGGAAGAGGGAAGTTACCTCTACCCCGGGAACAACCCGTCCGACGCCGCGTTCGACATCACCGTCCCCCAGGGGCGGCTGTGGGTGATGGGCGACCACCGCGCCAACTCCGCGGACTCCCGCTCCCACCAGAACACGGACTACGGCGGCACCGTCTCGGAGGACGAGGTGGTCGGCCGGGCCATGGTGATCGCATGGCCGTTCGGCCACTGGGTACGTCTCAAGGAACCGCAAACTTTCTCTTCCGTGACCGGCTCGGTCGCCACGACGGCGTCCGCCGCCCAGCCGTCGCATAGGGTTGCCCAGGAGGTTCCGACCGGAACGATCCAACAGCTCCCGACCCCTGCGGAACTCCCGCTCGTTATGGGAGTGGTGGGCCTGCGCCGCGCATGGGGCAGGCGGCGGCACGGAGATGGGAGTTGGCGTGGGGGATGTGGCGGTTGGCGCACGGTCCGGGCACGAGGGCGAGGAACACCGCGGACGTCCCGTGGACACCGCCGACCCGGCCGGGGACGGCGCCGTGACCTCCGGGAGTGACCCGGCGGCGGGCGGCGAGGGCCCCCCGTCGGACGAGCCCCCGGGTGGCGGCGGCGACGGTCCGGGCGACCGGACCCCGAACGCGAAGAAGCCGCGCTCCTTCTGGAAGGAGCTGCCGATCCTGATCCTGATCGCGCTCGTCCTCGCGCTGATCATCAAGACCTTCCTGGTGCAGGCGTTCTCGATCCCGTCCGCGTCGATGGAGAACACCCTCAGGGTGGGCGACCGGGTGCTCGTCGACAAGCTGACCCCGTGGTTCGGCTCGGAGCCCGAGCGCGGCGAGGTCGTGGTCTTCCACGACCCGGACAACTGGCTGGCGGGCGAGGCGACGACCGAGCCGAACGCGGTGCAGACCTTCCTCAGCTGGATCGGCCTGATGCCGTCCGCGGAGGAGAAGGACCTGATCAAGCGGGTCATCGGGGTCGGCGGCGACACCGTCTCCTGCAAGGGCACCGGCCCGCTGAAGGTCAACGGCAAGGCGCTGGACGAGCCGTACGTCTACCCCGGGAACACCCCGTGCAGCCAGGACGACCAGGGCGGCCAGTTCACGGTGAAGGTCCCCAAGGGCTTCGTCTGGGTCATGGGCGACCACCGGCAGAACTCGCGGGACTCCCGCTACAACCAGTCGGACGAGAACCACGGCATGGTGCCCGTCGACCAGGTCGTCGGCCGCGCCATCGTCAAGGCCTGGCCGATCACCCGCTGGGGCACGCTGCCGGTGCCGGACACCTTCGACCAGTCCGGGCTGAACGACCAGTCGGCGGCCTCCGCGGCCCTGACGGTCGCCCCGGAGGGCCTCGCGCTCGTCGGCGCGGTCCCGCTGGTCCTGTGGCGCCGCCGGCGCGCGACGGCGGACTCCGCGAACGGCTGATCGCGCCCCCGTCCCGTGTGTAAACCCTTTCCCAAGCTTGTGACCATGGCTGGGGAAGAAGGGCTGACCCGGTTCGGTACCGCCGGGTAGGGTGCGGACCCATGGGCGGCGAGAGCACGACACGTACGGCCCCGCGCAGCGGCGGTGGCACCAGCAGTGGCCCGGTGGGCAGCCGGACCGGACAGCGTCTGTCCGGCTTGGTCGTCGCACTGGGCCTCGCGCTGTTCCTGGGCGGTTTCGGCTGGGCGGCCCTGGTCTACCGGCCCTACACCGTGCCCACCAGCTCCATGAGCCCGACCATCGAGGCCGGCTCGAGAGTGCTGGCGCAGAAGGTGGACGGCGACGAGGTGCGCCGCGGTGACGTCGTCGTGTTCAGCGACAAGGCGTGGGTCAGCAACGCGCTCGTGGTCAAGCGCGTGGTCGCGGTCGGCGGCGACACCGTCGCCTGCTGCACCAACGGCAAGCTGACCGTCAACGGCAAGGAGATCGAGGAACCGTATCTGCCCGAGGGCAGCCTGGCCGAGATCCAGGACTTCCCGACCGTGACGGTCCCCGAGGGCCGGCTCTTCCTGCTGGGCGACGAACGGCAGGGCTCCCTGGACTCCACCGCCCACCTCACGGACGCGGCCCAGGGCACGGTGGCGCGCAGCGCGGTCAGGTCCCGGGTGGACGCCGTCGTCTTTCCGTGGAAGGGCATGCTGAAGAGCCCCACGGGCTTCAAGGCCCTGGGCACCCTGTCCCAGCCCGGCCCGCTGCGGATGATCCTCTGGACGATCGTCGGCGGCACCGTGCTGATCTTCGGCGGCGCCGCGTACGGCCCGATCGCCAAACGGACCTCGGGCCGCCGCCCCCGCACCCGGCCGGAGCCGGCCGGTGCCCGCTGAGACGGCGGAGGGGCCCTTCGGCCTCTCCGAGGCGGGTCTGCGCAAGGTCGCCCGGGTCGTCCTCCTCGACCCGGCGGACCGCATCCTGCTGCTGCACGGCCATGAACCGGACGATCCCGCCGACGACTGGTGGTTCACGCCCGGCGGTGGCGTGGAGGGCGACGAGACCCGTGAACAGGCCGCGCTGCGGGAACTCGCCGAGGAGACCGGCATCACCGAGGTCGAACTCGGCCCGGTGCTGTGGCGAAGGACCTGTTCCTTCCCGTTCGCCGGCCGCCGCTGGGACCAGGACGAGTGGTACTACCTGGCCCGTACGACGGTGACGGCCACCCGGGCCACGGCCCTGACCGAGCTGGAGCGGCGCAGTGTCTCCGGAGCGCGCTGGTGGACGTGTCAGGAACTGGGCCGGGCGCATGAGACGGTGTATCCGACCAGACTCGCCGAACTGCTGGGCAGGCTGCTAGACGAAGGTCCCCCGGCCAGACCCGTAACCCTCGACACGGAAATCGTCTAGAGGCCCACGGGACTGGCGCACAATGGGGGGATCGCACGGCTGAAGGGGAACATGCCATGAGCGCCGAGGACCTCGAGAAGTACGAGACCGAGATGGAGCTGAAGCTCTACCGGGAGTACCGCGATGTCGTCGGTCTGTTCAAATACGTGATCGAGACCGAGCGGCGCTTCTACCTGACCAACGACTACGAGATGCAGGTGCACTCGGTCCAGGGCGAGGTGTTCTTCGAGGTCTCGATGGCCGACGCCTGGGTGTGGGACATGTACCGACCGGCGCGGTTCGTGAAGCAGGTGCGGGTGCTCACGTTCAAGGACGTGAACATCGAGGAGCTGAACAAGAGCGACTTGGAGCTGCCGGGCAGCTGAGGTGTCCGGCTTGTGGGTGACGGAGTTATCCACAAGAGGTGACTCATCCACCAAGATCCACTTCTGTGGGGTGGGTGCGTGAGTGTGGGCGCCGGAGGTGGTGCCTGCATGAACGCACGACGTGCGATGGGCAAGTACGGCGAGGACGTGGCCGCGCGGCGGCTGTCCGTGGCCGGTATGACGATTCTGGAGCGCAACTGGCGCTGCGGCAGGACCGGCGAGATCGACATCGTCGCCCACGACGGGGACGTCCTCGTGGTCTGCGAGGTGAAGACCCGCAAGGGCGGCTCCTACGAGCACCCGATGGCCGCGGTGACCCCGCGAAAGGCCCGGCGGCTGCGGGACCTCGCGGAGCGCTGGATCCAGACCCATGGCGGCGCACCGCCCGGCGGCGTCCGCATCGACCTGGTCGGAGTCCTGCTCCCGGACCGCGGAGCACCCGTCGTGGAGCACGTACGGGGGGTGGCCTGAGATGGGGTTCGCGCGTACGTGCTCGGTGGCGCTGGTGGGCGTCGAGGGCGTCGTCGTCGAGGTCCAGGCGGACCTGGAGCCCGGCGTGGCGGCCTTCACCCTGGTGGGCCTGCCCGACAAGAGCCTGACGGAGAGCAGGGACCGGGTGCGGGCGGCGGTGGTGAACTCGGGCGACGAGTGGCCGCAGAAGAAACTCACCGTCGGACTCAGTCCCGCGTCGGTGCCGAAGGCCGGCAGCGGCTTCGACCTGGCCGTCGCCTGCGCGGTGCTGGGCGCGTCGGAACGGATCGACCCCCGGGTCCTCGCCGACATCGTGATGATCGGGGAGCTCGGGCTGGACGGCCGGGTACGCCCGGTCCGGGGCATCCTGCCCGCCGTGCTGGCCGCGGCGGAGGCGGGCTACGAACAGGTCGTCGTCCCCGAATGCGCGGCGGCCGAGGCCTCGCTGGTGCCGGGCGTCTCCGTGCTCGGGGTGCGCAGCCTGCGCCAGCTGATCGCGGTCCTCGCGGACGAACCCGTGCCCGAGGAGGAACCGGACGACCTGGGCCGCCCTGATCCCCTCCTCGCCGGTCTGCGCATGCCCGGCACGGGCGCGGCCACCGGCATGCACAGCCTCGGCGCCGCACAGCACGACCAGGGGCACGATCTGGCCGACGTGGTCGGACAGCGCTCGGCGCGCACAGCGGTGGAAGTCGCCGCCGCCGGCGGTCACCACCTCTTTCTCGAGGGCCCGCCGGGCGCGGGCAAGACCATGCTCGCGGAACGGCTGCCGGCCGTCCTGCCCGCTCTGACCAGGGAGGACTCCCTCGAAGTCACGGCGGTTCACTCGATCGCCGGGCTCCTGCCACCGGGCAAGCCGCTGATCGACGTGGCCCCGTACTGCGCCCCGCACCACTCGGCCACGATGCAGTCGCTGGTCGGCGGCGGACCGGGAATCGCCCGCCCCGGCGCCGTCTCCCTCGCGCATCGGGGCGTGCTGTTCCTGGACGAGGCCCCGGAATTCAGCACACAGACCCTCGACGCCCTGCGCCAGCCCCTGGAAGCAGGTCATGTCGTGATCGCCCGCAGTGCGGGCGTGGTGCGCTTCCCGGCGCGGTTCCTGATGGTGCTCGCCGCCAACCCCTGCCCCTGCGGCCGCTTCTCGCAGCGCGACACCCTGTGCGAGTGCCCGCCCTCGGCGATCCGCCGGTACCAGGCCCGGCTCTCCGGCCCGCTCCTCGACCGGGTCGATCTGCGGGTCGAGGTGGACCCCGTCGGCCGGCACGAGCTCGCTCACCGCGGTCCCGGAGGCGAGTCCACGGCGACGGTCGCCGACCGGGTCCGGGCCGCGCGCGAGCGTGCCGCGGCCCGGCTCGTCGACACCCCGTGGCGGACCAACAGCGAGGTGCCGGGACGGGAACTGCGCAGCCGCTGGCACGCGAGGTCCGGCGCGATGGACGAGGCCGAGCGGAACCTGGAGCGGGGCGTGCTCACCGCTCGCGGGCTCGATCGCGTCCTGCGGGTCGCCTGGACCGTCGCCGACCTCGTCGGCCACGACCGGCCCGACGCCACCGACGTCGCCCTGGCCCTGCAACTGCGGACAGGGGTGCCGCGCGGGGTGCCGATGGCTCTCGGAGCCCTGGCGTGAACAGCACCGGTGAGCCGGACCCCGTCCGGCTCGCCCGGGTCTTTCTCGGGCGGGTGCTCGAACCCGGGGACGAGGTCGGTGGGCGGTGGGTGCGGGAGTGGGGGGCTGTGGAGTTGGTGCGGCGGTTGCGGGAGGAAGGGCGGCCGCCCGCCGGGGTGAGCGAGCGGCGGTGGGAAGGGCTCAGGGCCCGGGCCGCGGCGGCCGAGCCGGCCCGGGATCTCGCGGTCGCCGAGGCCGCCGGGGTGCGGTTTCTGTGTCCCGGCGACGCGGAGTGGCCCAGGACCCTGGACGACCTCGGCGACGCCCGCCCGCTCGGACTGTGGGTGCGGGGCCGGCCCAGCCTGCGCATGTGGGGCCTCCGGTCCGTCGCCGTCGTCGGCGCCCGCGCCTGCACCGAGTACGGCGCCCACATGGCCGCCACCCTCGCCGCCGGCCTCGCCGAGCGCGGCTGGGTGGTCGTCTCCGGCGGGGCCTACGGCGTGGACGGCGCCGCCCACCGGGGCGCCCTCGGCGCCGGCGGCGCCACCGTCGCCGTCCTGGCCTGCGGGGTCGACCGGCCCTACCCGCGCGGCCACACCGAGCTGATCAACCGCATCGCCGAGCAGGGACTGGTCGTGGGCGAGCTGCCACCCGGCGACCATCCGACGCCCAGCAGATTCGTCCTGCGCAACCGGGTGATCGCCGCGCTCACCCGGGGCACCGTGGTCGTGGAGGCCGCCCACCGCAGCGGCTCCCTGGTCACCGCACGGGCGGCCCAGCGGCTCGGCCGGCACACCATGGGCGTCCCCGGCCCCGCCACCAGCGGACTCTCCGCCGGGGTGCACGAGCTGCTGCGCGGCGAGGCCGAACTGGTCACCGACGCCGCGGAGGTCGTCGAACTCGTCGGTGACATGGGCGAACTCGCCCCGGCCCGACGCGGCCCGGTACTCCCGCGCGACCTGCTGGAACCCGGCGCCCGCCGCGTCCTCGCGGCGCTCCCCGCCCGCCGCCCCGCGCACGCCGAGGAGATCGCCCGCGGCGCCGGAACCACCCCGGACGACGCGATCGCGAGACTGTACGAACTCAGAGCACTCGGTTACGTCGAACGACACGGCGACGGCTGGAAGTTGACACGCCAGGCGATCGCCTCCGTTCGAGGGGGTCCCCAGCCGTCCTGACCGAGCGTGTTCGGCCGTCCGGGGGAACGCCGAAGACCTTGGGATTTCCCGCAGTTGACGCCCCGCGGCGGTCACCCGGAGCGATCGCCGCGCCCCGGCGGGGCGGTCAGCGGAACGTATCTGCGTACCGGTGCCGACACGCCCTTCGCGCACCGCGACACCCCAGTCACGCTACGCTCACGAGGATTCCGGTACAGAACGGCAGTAGAGCGACTTCAGACCAGCAGGACACCCAGGTACCCCCGACTCCACGTACTTCACGGCAGAACGGCACAAGGCGACGAATGCCCCAGCACACCTCCGGGTCCGACCGGGCGGCGGTTCCCCCAGCCGCCCGCGACGGTGGCAGCGTGCGGCCGCCCGCTCCCTCGACGCTCGACGAGCTGTGGCGGTCGTACAAGGCGACCGGGGACGAGCGGCTGCGGGAGCAGCTGATCCTGCACTACTCGCCGCTGGTGAAGTACGTGGCGGGCCGGGTGAGCGTCGGTCTGCCGCCCAACGTGGAACAGGCCGACTTCGTCTCCTCGGGGATCTTCGGGCTGATCGACGCGATCGAGAAGTTCGACCTCGACCGGGAGATCAAGTTCGAGACGTACGCGATCACCCGGATCCGGGGCGCCATGATCGACGAGCTGCGGGCGCTCGACTGGATCCCGCGCTCCGTACGGCAGAAGGCGCGCAACGTCGAGCGGGCGTACGCGACGCTGGAGGCACGGCTGCGGCGGACCCCGACGGAGTGCGAGGTGGCCGCCGAGATGGGCATCGGCGTCGACGAGCTGCACGCGGTCTTCAGCCAGCTCTCGCTCGCCAACGTGGTCGCCCTGGAGGAACTGCTGCACGTCGGCGACGAGGGCGGCGACGGGCTCAGCTTCATGGACACCCTGGAGGACACCGCCGCGGACAACCCCGTGGAGGTGGCCGAGGACCGGGAACTGCGGCGGTTCCTGGCCAGGGCGATCAACACCCTGCCCGACCGGGAGAAGACCGTCGTCACGCTCTACTACTACGAGGGGCTGACCCTCGCCGAGATCGGGAACGTGCTGGGGGTGACCGAGAGCCGGGTCAGCCAGATCCACACCAAGTCGGTGCTCCAGCTGCGCGCGAAACTGGCGAGCTTCGGCCGCTGACCCGGCCGGACACGAACCGTGCGGGCTCGGTCACTCCCGTCGGGCGGTCCGCGTCCGTAAAGTGGTCGACGTGCCAAGGATTCGAGCGGCCTCCGTGGCCGAGCACCGGTCGATGCAGCGTGCCGCCCTGCTGGACGCGGCACGCTCCCTGCTGTCCGAGGGCGGGACCGAGGCCCTCACCTTCCCCGCCCTCGCCGAGCGGACGGGGCTCGCGCGCTCGTCCGTGTACGAGTACTTCCGGTCGCGGGCGGCCGTGGTCGAGGAGCTGTGCGAGGTCGACTTCCCCGTGTGGGCGGCGGAGGTCGAGGCGGCGATGGCCGCGGCGGACGGGCCCCGGGCCGAGGTCGAGGCCTATGTGCGGCGACAGTTGGCGCTGGTCGGGGACCGGCGGCACCGAGCCGTGGTGGCGATCTCCGCGAGTGAGCTGGACGCCGGGGCCCGGGAGAAGATCCGGGCCGCGCACGGGGGTCTGGTGGCGATGATCGTGGAAGCGCTGGGGGAGATGGGGCATGCGGAGCCCCGGCTGGCGGCGATGCTGGTGCAGGGGGTCGTGGACTCGGCCGTGCGCAGGATCGAGCTGGGCGCGGCGGAGGCGCCGGAGGCGATCACCGAGGCCGCCGTGCGGATGGTGCTGCGGGGCGTCTGCGGCTGAGCCGCGAGCGGGAGCAGCCGTGCCGGGCCTCTCCGCAGGAGCCGGGGCGGCAGCAGGTCGAGGGGGTTCAGGTAGGCCCGGGCCCGCCGCAGGCCCCAGTGCAGGCAGGTCGTCGTGCAGTGGGAGCCCGTGGGTTCCAGCTCGGCGATCACCTCGCCCGGGGTCACCTCGGCGCCCTTCCCGACCAGGGGCCGTACCGGCTCGTACGTCGTTCTGAGGTCCGTGCCCGTCAGTTCCACGGACACCACGCCCCGTCCCGCCACCCGGCCCGCGTACGACACGCGGCCCGCCGCCACCGCTCGTACCGGCGTGCCGGGCGCGGACGCCAGATCGACTCCGCGGTGGCCGCGTGCGTAGGGCGTCGGCGGGGGTTCCCAGGCGCGGAGCACCGGCGGGCGGGCGCCCACCGGCCAGGTCCGGGCGATCGCCGGGACCCGAGGAGGCGGCTCGGGCGGGCCGGGCGGGGGATCCGCCCAGGTCGGCGTCGTCGTCAGGGTGAGCAGCAGGAGCAGCAGCAGACAGATGCGGTGCGGCGCGTTCATGGGAGAACCGTCCCGCGAGCGCGCCGATCACGGCCGGGGCTGTGGACAACCCGCCGGTTGTGGAGAGCGGCGTCACCCGGTGCCCCGCCGGTCCCGTACACTTCTTCTGGCGATCCGGGTCACCGGGTCGACTTCGCACGCCCCGGTATCGGGGGCCGGCCACGGTCGGTTCTCCGGTATCCGCGCCCCTCGGTCCTTCGTGGCTCGGCGCACCGCGGGCGTCAGGCGCGGGAGCCGTCCGGCCCCCGCGGCACAACCGAGAAACCCAAGGAGAACGGCCATGGCCGTCGTCACGATGCGGGAGCTGCTGGAGAGCGGCGTCCACTTCGGTCACCAGACCCGTCGCTGGAACCCGAAGATGAAGCGCTTCATCTTCACCGAGCGCAACGGCATCTACATCATCGACCTGCTCCAGTCGCTGTCGTACATCGACCGCGCCTTCGAGTTCGTCAAGGAGACCGTCGCCCACGGCGGCACGGTCATGTTCGTCGGCACGAAGAAGCAGGCGCAGGAGGCCATCGCCGAGCAGGCCACCCGCGTCGGCATGCCCTACGTCAACCAGCGCTGGCTGGGCGGCATGCTCACCAACTTCTCGACCGTCTACAAGCGTCTGCAGCGCCTCAAGGAGCTCGAGCAGATCGACTTCGAGGACGTCGCCGCGTCCGGTCTGACCAAGAAGGAGCTTCTCGTGCTCTCGCGCGAGAAGGCCAAGCTGGAGAAGACCCTCGGTGGTATCCGCGAGATGTCCAAGGTTCCCAGCGCCGTCTGGATCGTGGACACCAAGAAGGAGCACATCGCGGTCGGCGAGGCCCGGAAGCTGAACATCCCGGTCGTCGCCATCCTCGACACGAACTGCGACCCCGACGAGGTCGACTACAAGATCCCGGGCAACGACGACGCGATCCGCTCCGTCACCCTGCTCACCCGTGTGATCGCCGACGCCGTCGCCGAGGGACTCATCTCCCGTTCCGGCGTCGCCACCGGCGACAAGGGTGAGAAGGCCGCGAGCGAGCCGCTCGCCGAGTGGGAGCGCGACCTGCTCGAGGGCGAGAAGAAGGCCGACGAGGCTCCGGCCGCCGAGGCCCCCGCCGCTGAGGCTCCCGCCGCCGAGGCTCCGGCCGCTGAGGCCGCCGCCGAGGCCCCGGCCGCAGAAGCCGCCGAAGCCGCCGAGGCCCCCGCCGAGGCTCCGGCCGCGGACGCCGAGCAGGCCTGACCGTCCAGCGTCACGGTTGACGGCGGGGGCGGCGACATCAAGTCCGCCCCCGCCGTTCACCCGTAGGTCGGCACAGAGTCGGAGAGCTACCGCCAACTGGAGTTCCCAGACCGTGCAGATCTTCGATCTTCCAGACTTCGAGAAAGATTCACAGACTCATGGCGAACTACACCGCCGCCGACGTCAAGAAGCTCCGTGAGCTCACCGGCGCCGGCATGATGGACTGCAAGAAGGCGCTGGACGAGGCCGAGGGCAACGTCGAGAAGGCCGTCGAGGCGCTCCGTATCAAGGGCCAGAAGGGCGTCGCCAAGCGCGAGGGCCGCTCCGCCGAGAACGGCGCAGTGGTCGCGATCATCGCCGACGACAACGCCTCCGGTGTCCTGGTCGAGCTGAAGTGCGAGACGGACTTCGTCGCCAAGGGCGAGAAGTTCCAGAGCGTCGCCAAGGCCATCGCCGAGCACGTCGCCGCGACCTCCCCGGCCGACCTCGAGGCGCTCCTCGCCTCCGAGATCGAGGCCGGCAAGACCGTCCAGGCGTACGTGGACGAGGCCAACGCCAACCTCGGCGAGAAGATCGTCCTGGACCGCTTCGCGCAGTTCAACGACGGTTTCGTCACCGCGTACCTGCACCGCACGATGCCCGACCTGCCCCCGCAGATCGGTGTCCTCGTCGAGCTCGACAAGCCGAACGCCGAGGTCGCCCGCGGCGTCGCCCAGCACATCGCCGCCTTCGCGCCGAAGTACCTCGCCAAGGAGGACGTGCCGGCCGAGGTCGTCGAGTCCGAGCGCCGCATCGCCGAGGAGACCACCCGCGCCGAGGGCAAGCCCGAGGCCGCGATCGCCAAGATCGTCGAGGGTCGTCTCAACGGCTTCTTCAAGGACGCGACGCTGCTCGGTCAGCCGTACGCGCTCGACAACAAGAAGTCCGTCCAGAAGGTCCTGGACGAGGCCGGTGTCGCCCTGAAGCGCTTCTCGCGCATCAAGGTCGGCATCTGAGTCCGTACCGCGACGGACGCCCGGCCCCTATAAGGTCGTAAGCAGTCGTCCCGGTACGCCGTCACGCGCGCGTGCGTGACGGACGACAGCAGATCTGACGAGGAGGCCATTGCCGCGCATGGGTTGCGAACGACACCCCACCGGCAATGGCCTTCTTCGTATGTGCACCACGTGAAAGAGGCGGGATCTCCCATGACCACCAAGGCCCAGAAGAACGACGACGGCACAGTACACGGCCGGTTTCTGCTGAAGCTGTCCGGTGAGGCATTCTCCGGCGGCGGGGGCCTGGGCGTGGACCCCGACGTGGTGCACAAGATCGCCCGTGAGATCGCGGCCGTGGTGCGGGACGGCGCCGAGATCGCCGTGGTCATCGGCGGCGGCAACTTCTTCCGCGGCGCCGAACTCCAGCAGCGCGGCATGGACCGGGCCCGCTCGGACTACATGGGCATGCTCGGCACGGTCATGAACTGCCTCGCCCTCCAGGACTTCCTGGAGAAGGAGGGCATCGACAGCCGCGTGCAGACCGCCATCACCATGGGGCAGGTCGCCGAGCCGTACATCCCGCTGCGCGCCGTACGCCACCTGGAGAAGGGGCGCGTGGTCATCTTCGGCGCCGGTATGGGCATGCCCTACTTCTCCACCGACACCACCGCCGCCCAGCGCGCCCTGGAGATCGACGCCCAGGCGCTGCTCATGGGCAAGAACGGGGTGGACGGCGTCTACGACTCCGACCCCAAGACCAACCCCGAGGCCGTCAAGTTCGACGCCCTCGGCTACGGCGAGGTCATCACGCGCGACCTCAAGGTCGCCGACGCCACCGCCATCACGCTGTGCCGCGACAACAAGCTCCCGATCCTCGTCTTCGAGCTTCTGGCGGAGGGCAATATCGCCCGCGCCGTCAAGGGTGAGAAGATCGGCACGCTGGTGGGTGAGCAGAGCAGCCGGGGCTGACCGGGAAAATCCCCGGGTTCGTACGACAACACCTGACCGGGGGACGGACCCTGGTCGGAGGATGGACAATGTCCTGCCGGTCGGGAACCGTGCAGGAAGAAGACGCGACGCAGCCGGCCGCCGCCACCGACAGTGAACTGCAGCCGGGCCTTACTCAAGACACGCAGGAGCAAGTGGTGATCGAAGAGACCCTCCTCGAGGCCGAGGAGAAGATGGAGAAGGCCGTCGTGGTCGCCAAGGAGGACTTCGCCGCGATCCGCACCGGTCGTGCGCACCCGGCGATGTTCAACAAGATCGTGGCCGACTACTACGGCGCGCTGACGCCGATCAACCAGTTGGCCTCGTTCTCCGTGCCGGAGCCGCGCATGGCGGTCGTGACCCCGTTCGACAAGACGGCGCTGCGCAACATCGAGCAGGCCATCCGCGACTCCGACCTGGGCGTCAACCCCAGCAACGACGGCAACATCATCCGTGTGGTGTTCCCCGAGCTCACCGAGGAGCGCCGCCGGGACTACATCAAGGTCGCCAAGGGCAAGGCCGAGGACTCCCGGGTGTCCATCCGTTCCGTGCGCCGCAAGGCCAAGGACGCGATCGACAAGCTCGTCAAGGACGGCGAGGTCGGCGAGGACGAGGGCCGCCGTGCGGAGAAGGAGCTCGACGACACCACCGCGAAGTACGTCGCTCAGGTGGACGAGCTCCTCAAGCACAAGGAAGCGGAGCTGCTCGAGGTCTGATGAACGACTCTTCCTGGGGCTCTCCGCCACCAGCCGGGACACAGGCCGGGTACTGGGGGCCCACCGACCAGGGGGCCTACCAGGGGCCTGTCCAGGGGGCCGCCCCGGCGGGTCCCCCGTACGATGCGCCTGAGGCGCAGCACACTCGCCCCATGCCCATCGTCCCCGACGTACCCGCGCACGGCGGAAACCAGGATGACGACCCGGGGGCCGCTCGGCTGGGCGGCCCCTCGTTCCGCGACGAGGCGTACCGCTCCATGGCGCCCGACCAGGCGTCCTTCGGTGCGGAGACGTTCCGCCACGAGACCCCGTCGGCACAGCCCCCCGCGGCGGTGCCGCAGAATCCGGATCACATGCCCGACGCCCCGCACCCCGCGCCCGCACCGCAGAAGAAGAGCGCGGGCCGAGACCTGGGCGCGGCCATAGGGGTCGCGGTCGGCCTCGGTACGGTGATCGTCGCGTCGCTGTTCATCGTCAAGGCCGTGTTCGTCGGCGTCATAGCGGTCGCCGTCGTCGTGGGTCTGTGGGAACTGACCAGCAGGCTGCAGGAGCGCAAGCAGATCAAGGCGCCGCTCGTGCCGCTCGCGCTCGGCGGCGCCGCGATGGTCATCGCCGGATATGTCCGGGGGCCCGAGGGGGCCTGGGTCGCCATGGCCCTGACCGCGCTGGCGGTCCTGGTCTGGCGGATGACGGAACCGCCCGAGGGCTACCTCAAGGACGTCACGGCCGGCGTCTTCGCGGCGTTCTACGTCCCCTTCCTGGCCACCTTCGTCGCCCTGATGCTCACCGCGGACGACGGTCCGCAGCGCGTGCTGATGTTCTTCCTCCTCACGGTCGTCAGCGACACCGGTGCGTACGCCGTCGGCTGGCGCTTCGGCAAGCACAAGCTGGCCCCGCGCATCAGCCCCGGCAAGACCCGTGAGGGACTGCTGGGCGCGGTGTCGTTCGCGATGGTCGTGGGCGCGCTGTGCATGGAGTTCCTGATCGACGGCGGCAGCTGGTGGCAGGGTCTGCTGCTGGGCCTCGCGGTCGCGGCCAGCGCCACGCTCGGCGACCTCGGCGAGTCCATGATCAAGCGGGACCTGGGCATCAAGGACATGGGCACGCTGCTGCCGGGCCACGGCGGCATCATGGACCGGCTGGACTCCCTGCTCCCGACGGCTCCGGTCGTCTGGCTGCTGCTCGTGCTGTTCGTGGGCTCCGGCTGACCGGCGACCCACGCGCGCAGCTCGCGGGCCCCCGTCCTGAACGACCAGGACGGGGGCCCGCCGCCTTTACCCGAGGGCCGGCCGAGTGGGACGATTTCCCCTGGAAGTCCCGAAAGATCCCTCTTCCCGGGAATGTCATGAAAGGGGATGGGCATCATGTCCGGCTTCCGTGAATCGATCGACGTGGACCGCAGCCCCGACGATGTGTGGGCGTACCTCATCGACCCGTCCCATCTGCCCGAATGGCAGGCGAGCGCGGTATCGGCCGAGCAGCTCGACCCCGGCCCGGTCCAGGTCGGCTCCCGGCTGCGCATCACCCGCCACGTAGGCCGTCGGGAGATCCCGATGACCATGGAGTACACCGAGTACGACCCTCCGCACGCCTGGGGCCTGCAGGGCGTCGACGGTCCGATCCGCGGCCATGTCCACGGCGAGATCACCCCGCTCGGCGCCGGCGACCGCTCCCGCGTGACCATGGAACTCGACTTCGAGGGCAAGGGCATCGGCAAGGTCCTTCTTCCCCTGGTCGTCCGCCCTCAGGTCCGCAAGGAGCTCCCGCTCAACGAACGACTTCTGAAGGACCGACTGGAGCACCGGACGGCATAGTGCGCGTCCCTGACATGCCCCGCCACTCTCGCGGCAATGCCAGGACCCTGCCGGCTGTGGAAAGGCACCGGCAGGGGCCTGTTGCGAGGGGAGCTCGCACTTCGGCCGGGCCGCAGCTTCAGTCCGGAATCTCTCCCTCGGAGATCAAGGTCTGGTTCCGGTTCGTCCCGCGTGAGGGCTGGCTCCAGCAGGACACGGAGGGTCTGTGGGCGACGCGGCTCGGTGCGGACACGGCCAGGATCCGGAACGCTCCGTTCCTCCAGAACGGCGTGGCCGAGGGTGACGTCGTCCAGTTTCGGACCGATACCGACGGGCCGCACTGGGCCATCGGGCGGGTCCGTTCCGCGGGCAATCGCACGATCGGTGGCCCTCACGGCACCGGCACCGACGCGTGGTGGAGCGCATAAAGGACCCCGGCGACCGGCAACGACCTGCAGAGACCACCGCTCACGGCACGCGGCGCAGGTCACACGATTCGATCTGCGACACTGGTACAGCCATGCCTAAGCCCGGAGAACTCACTTTTGTCGCGCCGCGCGGAGCCAAGAAGCCGCCGCGGCATCTTGCCGATCTCTCGCCTGCGGAGCGGAAGGACGTCGTCGCGGAGATCGGTGAGAAGCCGTTCCGTGCCAAGCAGCTCTCGCAGCACTACTTCGCGCGGTACGCGCACGACCCGGCGGAGTGGACCGACATCCCCGCCGGTGCGCGGGAGAAGCTGCGGGAGGCGCTGCTGCCCGAGCTGATGACCGTCGTACGGCATCTGTCGACCGACGCGGGCACCACCCGCAAGACGCTGTGGCGGCTGTTCGACGGCACGCTCGTCGAGTCGGTGCTGATGCGGTACCCGGACCGGGTCACGATGTGCATCAGCTCGCAGGCGGGCTGCGGGATGAACTGCCCGTTCTGTGCGACCGGGCAGGCCGGGCTGGACCGGAACCTGTCCACCGCCGAGATCGTGCACCAGATCGTGGACGGGATGCGGGCGCTCAGGGACGGGGACGTCCCGGGCGGGCCGGCGCGGCTGTCCAACATCGTCTTCATGGGGATGGGGGAGCCGCTCGCCAACTACAAGCGGGTCGTCACCGCGATCCGGGCCCTCACCGATCCCGCTCCGGACGGCCTCGGGCTGTCGCAGCGCGGGATCACCGTCTCGACGGTCGGGCTCGTGCCCGCCATCCACCGGTTCGCCGACGAGGGCTTCAAGTGCCGGCTCGCGATCTCGCTGCACGCGCCGGACGACGAGCTGCGCGACACCCTCGTCCCCGTGAACACGCGCTGGAAGGTGCGTGAGGTGCTCGATGCCGGATTCGACTACGTGGAGAAGTCGGGACGGCGGCTGTCCATCGAGTACGCGCTGATCCGTGACATCAACGACCAGGCCTGGCGTGGGGACCGGCTCGGGCGGCTGCTCCGGGGCAAGCCCGTGCATGTCAACCTCATCCCGCTGAACCCGACCCCGGGCTCGAAGTGGACGGCCTCCCGGCCCGAGGACGAGAAGGCGTTCGTCGAGGCCATCGCGGCGCACGGGGTGCCCGTCACCGTCCGGGACACCCGTGGCCAGGAGATCGACGGAGCCTGTGGTCAGCTTGCGGCCACCGAGCGGTAAAATCTGGCCACGTCATATCTTCATATTCCGACAGGGGAGCGCCACAGCGCTGAGAGTGCGGCAATCGGGCCGCAGACCCTCTGAACCTCGCCCAGGTCATTCTGGGTAGGAAGTTCGGTCATCGCTCAAGCTGTTGTGCCCTGTCCGGGCGTCCCCCGGGCAGGGCCGCGTTCTTCCTGGCCAACCCCAGGAGGACATCCAGTGCACATCAAGACCTTCGTGGCGGCGACGGTCGGCCTCGGCCTCGTCACGCTGTCCGCATGCGGGTCGTCCGACGCCAAGAGCTCGTCGAGTTCGTCGGACTCCAAGACCGTCACCCTCGTCAGCCATGACTCATGGGCCGCCTCCAAGAGCGTGCTCGCCGACTTCGAGAAGCAGTCCGGGTACAAGGTCAAGGTCCTCACGGACGGCGACGCGGGCCAGGCCGTCAACAAGGCCATCCTGACCAAGGACAACCCGCAGGGCGATGTCTTCTTCGGCGTCGACAACACCCTGCTGTCGCGTGCCCTCGACAACGGTCTCTTCCAGTCGTACGAGGCCAAGGGGCTCGACCAGGTCGGCAGCGCGTACCAGCTGGACGCCGGTAAGCACCGGGTCACGCCCATCGACTACGGCGACATCTGCGTCAACTACGACAAGAAGTACTTCGCCGACCACAAGCTCGCTCTGCCGACGTCGTACGACGATCTGATCAAGCCCGCGTACAAGAACCTCCTCGTCACCGAGAACGCCTCCACCTCCTCCCCGGGCCTCGGCTTCCTGCTCGGCACGGCCGCGCAGTACGGCGACGACGGGTGGGCGGGCTACTGGAAGAAGCTCAAGGCCAACGGGGTGAAGGTGGTCGACGGCTGGGAGCAGGCCTACAACGAGGAGTTCTCCGGTTCCGCCGGCGGCAAGAAGGCGGGGGCCGACCGGCCGCTCGTCGTGTCGTACGCCTCCTCCCCGCCCGCCGAGGTGATCTACGGCGACCCCAAGCCCAGCACCGCCCCGACCGGCGTCGCGAACGGGACCTGCTTCCGGCAGATCGAGTTCGCGGGGCTGCTGAGCAACGCGAGGAACAGCGCGGGCGGCAAGGCGCTCATCGACTTCCTGATCTCCAAGGAGTTCCAGGAGGACATGCCGCTCAACATGTTCGTCTACCCGGTGGTCGAGGGCGCGAGCGTGCCCGCCGAGTTCACGAAGTACGGGCCCGCCGCCAAGGACCCCGAGACCATGGACCCGGCGAAGATCGCCGAGAACCGCGACCAGTGGGTCAAGTCGTGGACCTCGCTCGTACTGAAGTGACCAAGGCGGCCGGACGGCCTTCCGGGAGCGCGGCGCGGCTCGGCCTGATGGCCCTGCCCGTCGCGTTCTTCGGGCTCTTCTTCGCCTATCCCGTCGCCGCGATCGTCGCCCGTGGGCTCAAGGTCGACGGGGCGTGGCAGCTCGGGCGGGTCGTCGACGTCCTGGGCCAGTCCGACATCCGGCACGTCCTGTGGTTCACCACCTGGCAGGCCGTCGCCTCCACCGTGCTCACGCTGCTGGTGGCGCTGCCGGGCGCGTATGTCTTCGCGCGTCTGGACTTCCCGGGCAAGCAGGTGCTGCGGGCCGTTGTGACGGTGCCGTTCGTGCTGCCGACGGTCGTCGTCGGCAGCGCGTTCCTCGCACTCGTCGGGCGCGGCGGTCTGCTGGACGACCTGTGGGGCGTACGGCTGGACACGACCGTGTGGGCGATCCTGCTCGCGCACGTCTTCTTCAACTACGCCGTCGTCGTACGGACCGTCGGCGGGCTCTGGGCGCAGCTCGACCCCCGGCAGGAGGAGGCCGCGCGGATGCTGGGCGCGTCCCGGCTGCGGGCCTGGCGCACGGTGACCCTGCCCGCCCTCGGACCGGCCGTGGCCGCCGCCGCGCTGATGGTCTTCCTCTTCACCTTCACCTCCTTCGGGGTGGTCCAGATCCTCGGCGGGCCCACCTTCTCCACCCTGGAGGTGGAGATCTACCGGCAGACCTCCGAGATCTTCGACCTGTCCACGGCGGCCGTCCTGACGATCGTGCAGTTCGGAGCCGTGGGCGCGATTCTCGCCGTACACGCGTGGACCGTACGGCGGCGGGAGACCGCGCTGCGGCTGGTGGACGCGAACCTCACCGCGCGACGGCCGCGCGGGGCCGGGCAGTGGGCGCTGCTGGGCGGGGTGCTCGTGAGCATCGCGCTGCTGCTCGTGCTGCCGCTGGCCGTGCTGGTGCAACGGTCCCTCGACGCACCGGACTTCGCCTACTACCGGGCGCTGACCAGTGAGGACGGCAATGTCTTCCTGGTGCCGCCGATCGAGGCGATCGGCAACTCGCTGGAGTACGCCGTCGCCGCGACCGCGATCGCGGTGGTGATCGGCGGGCTCGCCGCGGCGGCGCTCACCCGGCGCGATGCGGGCCGCCTGGTGCGGGGCTTCGACGCGCTGCTGATGCTGCCGCTGGGCGTGTCGGCGGTGACCGTCGGCTTCGGGTTCCTGATCACGCTGGACGAGCCTCCGCTGGATCTGCGCGCCAGTTGGATCCTGGTCCCGCTCGCCCAGGCGCTGGTCGGGGTCCCCTTCGTCGTACGGACCATGCTGCCCGTGCTGCGGGCGGTGGACCAGCGGCTGCGGGAGGCGGCGTCGGTGCTGGGGGCGTCGCCGTGGCGGGTGTGGCGGGAGGTGGATCTGCCGATGGTGCGGCGGGCGCTGCTGGTGGCGGCCGGGTTCGCCTTCGCGGTGTCGCTGGGGGAGTTCGGGGCGACCGTGTTCATCGCGCGGCCCGACAACCCGACGCTGCCGGTGGCGGTGGCGCGGCTGCTGGGGCGGGCCGGTGAGCTCAACTACGGGCAGGCGATGGCCCTGTCGACGATTCTGATGCTGGTGTGCGCGGTGGCCCTGCTGGTGCTGGAGCGGCTGCGGACCGACCGGACGGGGGAGTTCTGATGCTGCTGGGGCTTGAGGCCGCCACCGTGCGGTTCGGCGGGAGGGCGGTGCTCGACGGCGTGGATCTGGAGGTCGGCGAGCACGAGGTGGTGTGTGTGCTCGGGCCGAGCGGGAGCGGCAAGTCGACGCTGCTGCGGGCGGTCGCCGGGCTCCAGCCCCTCGACTCCGGCCGGGTGCTGCTCGACGGGCGCGACCAGACGGGGGTGCCCGCGCACAAGCGGGAGCTGGGGCTGATGTTCCAGGACCATCAGCTGTTCCCGCAGCGCGACGTCGGCGGCAATGTGGCGTTCGGGCTGCGCATGCGGGGCGCGTCCAAGAAGGAACAGGGCGAGCGGGTAAGGGAGTTGCTGGACCTCGTCGGACTCCCGGGTGCCGCCGGCCGGGCGGTCGCCGCGCTCTCCGGCGGCGAACAGCAGCGCGTCGCGCTCGCCCGGGCCCTCGCGCCCCGCCCCCGGCTGCTGATGCTGGACGAGCCGCTCGGCCAGCTGGACCGCTCGCTGCGGGAGCGGCTGGTGGTGGAACTCCGGGAACTCTTCGATCGTTTGGGCACCACGGTCCTCGCGGTCACCCACGACCAGGGCGAGGCGTTCGCGCTCGCCGACCGGGTGGTGGTGATGCGGGACGGGCGGATCGCCCAGTCCGGTACGCCCCTTGAGGTGTGGCAGCGGCCGGCGGACGCGTTCGTCGCGCGGTTCCTCGGCTTCGAGAACGTCGTGGAGGCGAACGTCACCGGCGAGGTCGCGGTCACGCCCTGGGGCAAGGTGCCGGTGCCGGGGGGCTCCCCGCAGGGCCCGCGCACGCTGCTCGTCCGCCCCGCCGGTGTCCGCCTCGTCCCCGCCGACGAGGGCCTGCCCTGCACGGTCGCCGCCCGCACCTTCAAGGGCACGCATGTCGCCGTACATCTCCAGCCGGAGGGCGCGCCACGGCTCGAGGCGGCGTGCGCGCTGCGGGACGCGCCGGAGGCGGGGGACACGGCCGGGGTGACGTTCGACGCGGCGGAAACGGTGGTGCTGGACTGAGAAGGGTACGGCCCGCCCCGGGGAGGGACGGGCCGTGGTGGTGCGGGTGTCAGCGGTTGCCGGAGCCCCGGCGGCGCATGCCGAAGAAGACCGCGCCGCCGCCGATGACGACGAGCACGGCGGCGACGCCGGCGATGAGGCCGGTGTTGGAGGCGCCGGTCTCGGCGAGGTTGGACTCCTGGGCCGCGGGCGAGGGGGCGTTGCTCGCGGAGGGCACCGTGTTGTCGTCCGACGAGTCCGACGAGTCCGAGGGGCTCGGGGAGGCCGTGTCGGCCGGGGTGGACGGGGTGCTCGACGGCGTCCCGGACTCCGACTCGGAGGCGCTCGGGGACGGCGAGGTGGTGTCGTCGTCCGTCTTGCAGGCCTCGGCCGGAGTGGTCAGGTTGCCCTCGATGTCCTCGTCGACGAGGACCTTCTTGTTCTTGATGGCCTTGACGTGGATCCGGTACACCGCGCCCGGCGCCCAGTCCTCGTCGAAGGTGATGGTGACGCCCTTCTTGGAGCCCTCGACCGTCTGCTCGCCGACCTGGCGGAGGTCGGCGCCGTTGTTCTCCAGGAAGACGGTGACGACGGCCGGGGTGCCCGACGGGTCCTTGTCGGTGACGGTGATGACACCCTTCGTGCCGTCACAGCCGGCAGCGGCGGAGAACTCACCTATCTCGCAGGCCAGCGCATTGCCGGCGGCGCTGAGCGCGAGGGCGGCGGAAGCGGCGGTGACACCGAGGAAACGCACCGAACGAGCGGCGGTACGGCGGGAAAGGGACACGTTTGTCCTTTACGGGGAAGCGCAACTGCGGGGGGTGGAGGGGGAGATGGCGCCCCCGGTGATGCCGAGTGCGTCACCATCCCCAGCAGACTCACAGGTCTATAAGCGTTCCATAAGAAGTGTCAATGCGGGGAACGCTCCCAGCGGTTGGCTTTGCCCGCTTATTAACCAGCGGGATGTTTCAACGCCGTTACGGCCTGCTCGATCCGGTCAAGGAGGGCGATACGGGACCCGCCGGACGGCTGGGTGGGTCAGCTCTCGACGGCCGACGGGTCCATCCAGACGATTTCCCAGGTGTGGCCGTCGAGGTCGTCGAAGGAACGGCCGTACATGAAGCCCATGTCCTGCGTCTGCCCGCTGGTGGTGGCGCCGAGGGCGAGCGCGCGGTCGACCAGCTCGTCGACCTTCTCGCGGCTCTCGGAGCTCAGCGCGACGAGGACCTCGCTGGTCTTCGTGGCGTCCGCGATCTCCTTCTTGGTGAAGGTCGCGTAGAACGGCTTGGTGAGCAGCATCGCGACGATCGTGTCGCTGATCACCACGGAGGCCGCGTTGGCGTCGCTGAACTGGGGGTTGATCGAGTAGCCCAGCTCGGTGAAGAACTTCTTGGAGGCGTCGAGGTCGTTCACGGGCAGGTTGATGAAGATCATCTGCTGGTACGCGGGGGCGGTCATCGGTCTCTCCCGTCGAGGGCGTCGTGTGCTGTTCGTGGGGGTAGACCGGGGGTTCGCGCGGAACTCATCGGTGGCGCGATCTTTTTTCGTGCGCGTCGTGTACGGGGTTCTCAGTGGGCCAGCGGGAGGGAGGCGAGCTCCGCCACCACCAGGGTCAGCGGGACGAAGAGGCTCAGGAGCGCGCCGGTGCGCAGGGCGGCGGCGGTGCGCAGGGTCTTGCTGGGGGCGCCGAGGCGGAGCAGGGCGGCGGTGGTGTCGGCGCGGGCCTGCCTCGCCTCGACGCCGGCCATCAGGAGCGTGGCGACCGTGCAGCAGGCCACGACCGTGGCGCCGAGGGTGGTGAGGGGGCCGGAGGAGGGGTCGGCGGGGTCGTACAGGGCGGCCGCCGCGTACGCGCCCGAGGCCACCGCGCAGACCAGGCCCAGGGGGCGGCCGATACGGGCGGCCTCCTGCATGAGACCGCGGCCCGCGAGGAGGCGCAGGGCGCCGGGGCGGGCGGTCTGGAGGAGGCGGCCGCAGAGGTGGGTGAGGCCGGGGCCGGCGAGGGCCAGGCCGATCGCGGTGAGGGTCCAGCCGAGGAGGACCGCGGTGGGGGCGGTGGGGAGGCCGGTGGGGAGGGGGAGGGCGGTGGCGGTGGAGGTACGGCTGGCGTAGCCCTCCACGGCGAGACCGGTGGCCAGGAGGGCGGCGCCCCAAGGGAGGGCGGTGGGGTTGAGGGGGGTGGCGGGGTCGGGCAGGGGGTCCGGGGTCTGTTCGGTGCCGTCGGGCGGGGTCGGGGGGCTGGGTTCGCCTGCCTGCGCTCGCGGGGTGCCCGCTGCGCCCGCCGGCGCCGCCGCCGTGGCACGACTGCCCGCGGGCTGCGATCGGCGGGTGAGGATTCCGGACGTCGACCGGGCTGCCAGGAGGGTGTCCCGTGGGCAGAGCATCAGGGCCACGCCGACGGATGCCGTGGCCGGGACCAGGGAGAGCAGGGTGAGGGCCGCCGGGAGGGGCAGCGGGTGGTCCGCGGCCAGGAAGTCGGTGGCCGCTCCGTCGAAGGGCATGCCGGTGAGGTCGCCGCGGAGGTGGAGGAAGACGAGGAGGGCCAGCATCGAGCCGAGCAGGGTCGACAGGGCCGTCGTGGTCGCCGAGACGGCCATCAGGCGGGCCGGGCCCAGGCCGATCGCGGCGAGACCGGGGCGGGGGCGGGTGCCGGGGTCGGTGCGGGCGACCGCGAGGGCGAGGTGGACCGTGGTGGCGAGGGGGACCGTGCACCAGGCGAGCCGGAGCAGGGAGCCGGGGGAGGCCTCGGGGTGGGTCAGGGCGTGGCCGAGGGTGGAGAGGAGGAGGAAGCCGGTGGCCGCGGAGGCCGCCGTCACCAGGAGGCGGCGGGCCTGTACGGCGGGATGCGCGCTGCGGGTCAGACGGAGAGCGAGCACGCGGCCCCCCGCCCTTCCGCCTCACCCCGACCACCCGACCCCCCACCCACCGAAGGCTCCGGGGCACCTGGACGCTCCGGCGCACCCGGGCCGTCCGGTTTCGTTCCGGGTCCCGGTTCGGCCTGACCGTCCTGTGCCGTCCTCCGGCCGTCCGACCTCGTCCCAGGTGCCGGCCCGCCCGGCCCCTCGGCCTCGGCTCGGCCCACGGCTTCAGCCCGGCTCGCGGGCTTGTCCCGGCTTTCCGGCTCCCTCCGGCCGGCCTCCCGCCGGCCGCCCGTGTTCCGATCACTCTCCGGGGGGAGGTGGAGGGTGTTCACTCGGCGGCCGTCCAGGAGGGTTACCCGGCGGTCGGCCAGGGACGCGGTTTCCGGGTCGTGGGTGGCGAGGACGACCGTGATGCCGTGGGAGCGGGCCGCGGTGGTGAGGGTGCGCAGGACGTGGGCGCGGTCGGAGCGGTGGAGCGGGGCCGTCGGCTCGTCCGCGAAGAGGATCGAGGGGGCGGGGGCGAGCGCGCGGGTGATGCAGACGCGCTGGCGTTCCGCCTGGGTCAGTTCGTGCGGGCGGGCGCGGGCGCGGTCGCCGACGTCCAGGCGGTCCAGCCACTCCAGCGCGGCGGCCTTGGCACGGCGGCGGCTGGTGCCGCGCAGCATCAGGGGGAGGGCCGCGTTCTCCCAGACGTTCAGCTCGGGGACGAGGACCGGCGCCGGGTCGATCCAGCCGAAGCGGTCGCGGCGCAGTCGTTCGCGGGCCATCGGGCCCAGGGTGTGCACCGGGACGCTGTTGAACCAGACCTCGCCGCGCTGGGCGGGCACCAGACCGGACAGACAGTGCAGCAGGGTCGTCTTGCCGCTGCCGCGCGGCCCGCTGACGGCGAGGATCTCGCCCTCCCGGACGCCCAGCGAGACACCGCCGAGCGCCGGTGATCCGTCGCGGTGCGTGAAGTGCAGCGAGCGTGCCCAGAGCACGTCGTTGTCCGGCGGGGCCTCCATGGGCGTACACCTCGGTTCAGATCCGTATTCCGTGCCTGTCCCCCGTCCGGGGGAACGAAGGGGGAACGAAGGCAGGGCCGATCGGTCACGAGCACGCTAAGGAGGCGGCGGCGGGCATCAGCACAGCACACGGCCCCGGGCCGCCGTTTCTCACTCGAACGGCAGGCACCGGGGCCGGTGCTGATCACCTCAGCGGAAGATCACAGCTTCGTCCACGCCTCCGTCAGCGTGGCCCGCAGGATCTGCTCGATCTCGTCGAAGGTCTCCTGGTTGGAGATCAGCGGCGGGGCGAGCTGGACGACCGGGTCGCCGCGGTCGTCGGCACGGCAGTACAGGCCGTTCTCGAAGAGGGCCTTGGAGAGGAAGCCGTACAGCACGCGCTCGGTCTCGTCCGCGTCGAAGGACTCCTTGGTCGCCTTGTCCTTGACGAGCTCGATGCCGTAGAAGAAGCCGTTGCCGCGGACGTCGCCGACGATCGGCAGGTCGTGCAGCTTCTCCAGCGTGGCGCGGAACGCGGACTCGTTGTCGAGGACGTGCTGGTTCAGCCCCTCGCGCTCGAACAGGTCCAGGTTCGCGAGGCCCACCGCCGCCGACACCGGGTGGCCGCCGAAGGTGTAGCCGTGCAGGAAGGTGTTGTCACCCTTGTAGAAGGGCTCGGCGAGCCGGTCGGAGATGATGCACGCGCCGATGGGGGAGTACCCGGAGGTCATGCCCTTGGCGCAGGTGATCATGTCCGGTACGTAGCCGAACTTGTCGCAGGCGAACATCGTGCCGAGGCGGCCGAAGGCGCAGATGACCTCGTCGGAGACGAGCAGCACGTCGTACTGGTCGCAGATCTCGCGGACCCGCTGGAAGTAGCCGGGCGGGGGCGGGAAGCAGCCGCCCGCGTTCTGGACCGGCTCCAGGAAGACCGCGGCGACGGTGTCCGGGCCCTCGAAGAGGATCTGCTGCTCGATCTGGTCGGCGGCCCAGCGGCCGAAGGCCTCGGGGTCGTCGCCGAAGATCGGGGCGCGGTAGATGTTGGTGTTCGGCACCTTGTGGGCGCCGGGCACGAGAGGCTCGAAGGGGGCCTTCAGGGCCGGCAGGCCGGTGATGGACAGGGCGCCCTGCGGGGTGCCGTGGTAGGCGACCGCGCGGGAGATGACCTTGTGCTTGGTCGGCTTGCCCGTGAGCTTGAAGTACTGCTTGGCCAGCTTCCACGCGGTCTCGACGGCCTCGCCGCCGCCCGTGGTGAAGAAGACCTTGTTGAGGTCGCCCGGCGCGTGGTGGGCGAGGCGCTCCGCCAGCTCGACGGCCTTCGGGTGGGCGTAGGACCAGACCGGGAAGAACGCCAGTTCCTGCGCCTGCTTGAAGGCGGTCTCCGCCAGCTCCGTGCGGCCGTGGCCGGCCTGGACGACGAACAGACCGGCGAGACCGTCCAGGTAGCGCTTGCCCTTGTCGTCGTAGATGTGGGTGCCCTCGCCCCGGACGATGGTCGGGACGGGCGAGTTCTCGTACGAGGACATGCGGGTGAAGTGCATCCACAGGTGGTCGTACGCGGTGCGGCTGAGGTCCTTCTCGGTCACGGTTATCGGGTTCCCCACATGTAGGTCTGCTTCTTCAGCTTCAGGTAGACGAAGCTCTCGGTGGAGCGCACGCCGGGCAGGGCACGGATGCGTTTGTTGATGACGTCCAGCAGGTGGTCGTCGTCCTCGCAGACGATCTCGGCGAGGACGTCGAACGAGCCCGCGGTCATCACCACGTACTCGACCTCGGCCATGTCGGTGAGCGCCTCGGCTATGGACTCGACGTCGCCCTCGACGTGCAGCCCGACCATCGCCTGCCGCCTGAAGCCCACGGTGAGCGGGTCCGTGACGGCGACGATCTGCATCACGCCCTGGTCGAGCAGCTTCTGCACGCGCTGGCGCACGGCCGCCTCGGACAGGCCGACGGCCTTGCCGATCGCGGCGTACGGCCGGCGGCCGTCCTCCTGGAGCTGCTCGATGATGCCGAGACTGACGGCATCCAGGTGCGGGGTGCCGTTCCTGGACTCGCGGGAGCTCCCGCCGTCCCTGTGCTCTGCGCTTCGACTGGCCACGGCCTCACTGTGCACGACGTCTCGACAGTTCCGCAAGGCCATGGCGATGAAATTCGTTGTTTACGCTACCGAGATCTGCGGATTCCGTAGTCATTGCGCGATCGGGGGTGTTGAAAACGTGGGCGCGCGGATTACTGTGGGTGTCTCAGTCAATGGACACCTGAACTGGAGGGCCGGTCAGTGAGCACCGAGCTGCGTCGTCTGCGCAACTACATCGACGGTGAGTTCCGGGACGCCGCCGACGGACGGACCACCGAGGTGGTCAACCCGGCGACGGGCGAGGCGTACGCGACCGCGCCGCTGTCCGGTGCCGCGGACGTGGACGCCGCGATGGCCGCCGCCGCCGCGGCCTTCCCGGGCTGGCGGGACACCACCCCGTCCGAGCGGCAGAAGGCCCTGCTGAAGATCGCGGACGCCTTCGAGGAGCGCGCCGAGGAACTGATCGCGGCCGAGGTGGAGAACACGGGCAAGCCCATCGGGCTCACCCGCTCCGAGGAGATCCCGCCGATGGTCGACCAGATCCGCTTCTTCGCGGGCGCGGCCCGGATGCTGGAGGGCCGCAGCGCGGGCGAGTACATGGACGGCATGACCTCCATCGTCCGCCGTGAGCCGGTCGGCGTCTGCGCGCAGGTCGCGCCGTGGAACTACCCGATGATGATGGCCGTGTGGAAGTTCGCCCCGGCGATCGCGGCCGGCAACACGGTCGTCCTGAAGCCCTCCGACACCACGCCCGCCTCCACGGTGCTGATCGCCGAGATCCTCGGCTCGATCCTGCCCAAGGGCGTCTTCAACGTCGTCACCGGCGACCGTGACACCGGCCGGCTGATGGTCGAGCACCCCACCCCGGCGATGGCCTCCATCACCGGCTCGGTGCGCGCCGGCATGTCGGTCGCCGAGTCGGCGGCCAAGGACGTCAAGCGCGTCCACCTGGAGCTGGGCGGCAAGGCGCCGGTCGTCGTCTTCGAGGACACCGACATCCCCAAGGCCGTCGAGGACATCTCCGTGGCGGGCTTCTTCAACGCCGGCCAGGACTGTACGGCGGCCACCCGCGTCCTCGTCCAGGAGTCGATCCACGACGAGTTCGTCGCCGCGCTCGCCAAGGCCGCGGCCGAGACGAAGACCGGGCAGCCCGACGACGAGGACGTCCTGTACGGCCCCCTGAACAACCCCAACCAGCTCAAGCAGGTCACCGGGTTCATCGAGCGGCTGCCCGCGCACGCCAAGGTCGAGGCCGGCGGCCACCAGGTCGGCGACAAGGGCTACTTCTACGCGCCGACGGTCGTCTCCGGGCTGAAGCAGGACGACGAGATCATCCAGAAGGAGGTCTTCGGCCCGGTCATCACCGTCCAGTCCTTCTCGGACGAGGAGCAGGCGGTGCAGTGGGCCAACGGCGTCGAGTACGCCCTCGCCTCCTCGGTGTGGACCAAGGACCACGGTCGCGCGATGCGCATGTCCAAGAAGCTCGACTTCGGCTGTGTGTGGATCAACACGCACATCCCGCTGGTGGCGGAGATGCCGCACGGCGGCTTCAAGAAGTCCGGCTACGGCAAGGACCTCTCGGGGTACGGCTTCGACGACTACACGCGCATCAAGCACGTGATGACGTCTCTGGACGCGTAGTTGGCGGGCCACCGCAGGGAGGGGCGTGTCCCGCGCACGCCCCTCCCGTCCCGCCGCTCCCTCCTGCGCTCCCTCGGCTCCACCGCCGCCCTCGGCGCCCTCGCCGGGTGCGGTGTGCGGGCCGCCTATGTGCAGCCCGGGGACCGGGCCGGTGTCGATGTCTCCGCCGACGACAGGCGACTGACCTGGGCCAACTGGCCGTTGTACATCGACACGGACGACGACGATCCGACGAAGCGGCCCACGCTGGAGGCGTTCACCGAACGCACCGGGATATCCGTCGACTACGTCGAGGAGATCAACGACAACGACGAGTTCTTCGGGAAGATCAGCCCCTCGCTGATGAACCATCAGGAGACCGGCCGGGACCTGATCGTCATCAGCGACTGGATGTGCGCGCGGTTCGTACGGCTGGGCTGGGTCCAGGAGATGGACCGCGACCGCCAGCCGAACGTGGCCGAGTACCTGGACCCGCTGCTGCGCTCACCCGCCTTCGACCCGGGCCGCAGATACACCGTGCCCTATCAGTCGGGCATCACCGGCATCGCCTACAACCGGCGGAAGCTGGGCCGTGGGATACGCGGTGTCGCCGACCTGTGGGCGAGCGACCTCAAGGGCCGGATCACCCTGCTCTCCGGGCTGGACGAGGCCTTCGCGCTGCTGATGCAGGGCAACGGCGTCGACATCACGCGGTGGACGTCCGACGACTTCCGCACCGTGTGCGAGCAGGTGGAGAAGCAGGTCGCGAACGGCCAGATCCGCCGCTTCACCGGCAACGACTACACCAAGGACCTGGTCAGCGGTGACGTCCTGGCCTGCCAGGCGTACTCCGGCGACGTCATCCAGCTCCAGGCGGACAATCCCGACATCCGCTTCGTCGTCCCCGAGGAGGGCGGCGAGCTGTGGTCGGACTCCCTGATGATCCCCGACCTCGCCCGCCACAAGAGCAACGCCGAGCGGCTCGTCGACTACTACTACGAGCCCGAGGCCGCCGCCGAACTCGCGGCCTGGGTCAACTACGTCTGCCCCGTCCCCGCCGCCCAGGCGGTGCTCGCCGACTCCTCCGACGAGGACACGGCCGCCCTCGCCGACAACCCCCTGATCTTCCCCGACCAGGAGATGCGCACCCGCCTCGCCGTCGCCCGCGACATCACCTCCACGGAACGGCTGGAGTTCACCCGGCGGTGGAACGCGATCGTCGGCCTGTGACGGCGCCCGGGCATCCGCTCAGGCGCCGCGCAGTGCTGTCTCCAGGCGGTGGCCCCAGCGCAGGGCGGCCGCCACGCATTCCTGCGTCCTGGGTTCCAGGCGGTGGCGCGGGCCGACGACCTGTACGGCGGCGACGATCTCGTCGGTGAAGTCGCGGACCGGTACGGCGACCGAGTAGAGGCCCGGTTCGGCCTCCTCGTCGACGATCGAGTAGCCGCGCTCCCGGGTCACGGCCAGCCGGCGCAGGAAGTCGTCCAGTCCGGTGGGTGTGCGGGGGCCGTGGGGCGTGAACGCGGTGCGGGCGAAGACCGCGGCGACCTCGTCGTCGTCGGCGTCGCTGAGCAGCGCCTGTCCGCAGTCGCTGCAGTAGGCCGGGTAGGGGCGGCCGATCCACGAGCCGAGCTGCCGGCTGCCCGGAGGCACCCGTTCGGCGACGGTCACGGTGGTGTCGCCGACCAGGACGCCCAGGTAGCAGCTCTCACCGGTCTCGGTGGCCATGCCCTCCAGCGCGGTGAGCCCGTCGGTGCGCAGGCGGTGTGCGGTGAGGTCGCGGGCCGCGGCGTAGAGCCGCCAGTGCGGGGTGACGCCCCCCGAGACGTCGTCACGGGCGACGAACTCCTCGGCGGTCATCGCGGTGACGGTCCGGGAGAGCTGGCTGCGGTCGCGGCCCATCCGGCGGGCCAGTTCGGCGACGGACGCGGCGGAGCCGTGCCGTAGGCCCTCGGCGGTTCCCCGGGCGAGCGCCGACAACGCCTCCAGGCCCTTCACCACGGTCGAGTCCACGTGCGCACTGTACCGTCACCCTCCCTCGAGATCATGAAACGTGCAGCATCTGCATCTTGCCGTGCATTTAATGCACGCTTAGCATCCTTGCATCAGCCGCCGCCGAACATCGAGGGACGCATACGCATGGCTACGACGACGATCACTCCGGGAGCCGGACCGGACCGGGGCGCCGATCGGGGTGACGCCCGGGGGGCCGTCCGGCGCCGTACGGTCCGGACGGTCAAGGTCTACTGGCCGGTCGGCGCGGAGACGCTGGCCGCGTGCGCGCGGGGCGACCTCGACGTCCTGCGCTCGGACGAGTCCTTCGCCGCGCTGCTACGGGTCCTGGAGACCTCCCCCGAACTCGGGGACTTCGGGGTCTACGGCGATGTCTTCGAGGTCGCCCTCGGCGCGGAGGGCTTCACCGTCCGCCCCGGCGCCCGGCCCGCCCTCGGCGCGGTCGGCGGACGCTTCCTCTCCTCGACCCTCGCCGTGACCACGTACGTCGACGCCACGACGGACGACGACGACCTGACCCACACCCTCACCCGCCTCATCGACGCCCACCCCTGGGAAATCCCGGTCATCGAACTGTCCGCCCCACTGGACCTCATCACCCCCGCCTGACCGACGGCCCCCCGAGGCTCCGCCTCCCCCGAGCCCCCGCCCCTCCCCCGAGCCCCCGCCCCCCGAGGCTCCGCCCCCCCGAGGCTTCGCCCCCCCGAGGCTTCGCCCCCCGAGGCTTCGCCCCCCCGAGGCTTCGCCCCAGCCCCAGCCCCTGCCTCCCCGAGCCCCCGCCCCCACCCGGCGGCCGCTCCCACCCCCCGCGCGCATCCACCCCCCGCGCGCCCACCCGCCGAAAGTGGCCTCACCCCCCAGCCATGACCTGCCGATCGCCCCCCACACCCGCGTCCGCACCCCCGTCCCCGCTCCGTAGAGGAGACCCTCATGTCCGTCTCAGCCGTGCCGGAGAATTCTTCGGCCGCCGCCGGCTCCGCTTCCCCGCCGCCCGTCGACGGGCTGCGTCGCACCATGCGTTCCCGGCATCTCGTGATGATCGCGATGGGCGGTGTCATCGGCTCCGGGCTCTTCCTCAGTTCCGGATTCACCGTCTCCCAGGCCGGCCCGCTCGGCGCCGTCCTCGCCTACCTGGTGGGCGCCTTCGTCGTCTGGCTGGTGATGGCCTGTCTCGGTGAACTCGCCGTCGTCTACCCCGTCTCGGGCGCCTTCCACATCTACGCCTCCCGCTCGATCGGCCCCGCCACCGGCTTCACCACCGCCTGGCTGTACTGGCTGACCTGGGCCGTCGCCCTCGGCTCCGAGTTCACCGCGTGCGGGCTGCTGATGCAGCGCTGGTTCCCCTCCGTCGGCGTCTGGGTGTGGTGCGTGGTCTTCGCCGCCGTCGTCTTCGCGGTGAACGCCTTCTCGGCCCGCGTGTTCGGCGAGACCGAGTACTGGTTCTCCCTGGTGAAGGTGGTCGCCGTGGTCGCCCTCATCGTGCTCGGCGGCGCGGCCCTGTTCGGTTTCCACCCGATGGCCTCGGCCGGCGGCTCCCACCCCTTCCTGCTGGAGAACTTCCACACCCCGGACGGCCTCTTCCCCAACGGCTTCTCCGGCGTCCTCGTCACCGTCCTCGCCGCCTTCTACGCCTTCTCCGGCTCCGAACTGATCGGCGTCGCCGCCGGCGAGACCGAGGACCCGGCCACCGCCGTCCCCAAGGCGCTGCGCGTCACCGTCGTCCGGCTGCTGGTCTTCTTCGTCGGCGCGATCACGGTCATCGCCGCCACCATCCCGTACGACAAGGTCGGACTGGACGAGAGCCCCTTCGTCACCGTCTTCTCCTCCGTCGGCATCCCCTACGCCGCCGACGTCATGAACTTCGTGATCATCACGGCGCTGCTCTCGGCCGGCAACAGCGGCCTGTACTCCTGCGCCCGCATGCTGTTCTCCCTCGCGGAGGAGAAGCAGGCCCCGCAGGCGCTGCGCAGGCTCAGCCGCCGCGGCATCCCGCTGACCGCGCTGTCGCTCAGCATGCTCGGCGGCCTGGCCTCCCTGGTGAGCAGCGTGACCGCGCCCGAGACGGTCTACCTCGTCCTGGTGTCGATCGCCGGGTTCGCCGCGGTCGGCGTGTGGATGTCCATCGCCGCCTCCCAGCTCATGCACCGCCGGACGTTCCTGCGCGGCGGCGGTGACCTGCGGACCCTCGCCTACCGCACCCCGTTCCACCCGGTCGTCCCGCTCCTCGCCCTCACCCTGTGCCTGGCCTCGCTCATCGGCATCGCGCTGGACCCGGCCCAGGCCACGGCGCTGTACTTCGGCGTCCCGTTCGTGGCGGGCTGCTACCTGTACCACTGGCTGCGTTTCGGCCGGCACCGCACCTCGGGGGCCACCGCGTGAGGCCGCCCACCTGTCTGCTCCTCGACCTCGACGGCACCCTGCTCGACTCCGCCCCCGGCGTCATCGCCGGCGCGGCCCACGCCCTGCGGTCCGTCGGGGCCCCGGTCCCCGACGCGACCGCCCTGCGCGCCCTCGTCGGCCCGCCGATGTACGACGGCTTCCGGAACGTGGTCGGCCTCGACGAGCCCACCGCACGGGCCGCCCTCGCCGCCTACCGCGCCGAGTACGCCCGTAACGGAGCGTCGGCCGCCACGCCGTACGCCGGGATCCCCGATCTGCTCGACGCCCTGGTCCGGCGCGGACTTCCGCTGGGCGTCGCGACCTCCAAGGTCGAGGACCAGGCCGAGCTGATGACCCGCCGCTTCGGCCTCGCGCCCCGGCTGCAGGCCGTCTGCGGGGTCTCCGACGCGGCCGGCCGTACGACGAAACGGCGGGTGATCCGCGAGTGCCTGTCCCGGCTGCGGGCGCGCGGCGCGGACGTCCGCAGGCCGCTCATGGTCGGCGACCGCGCCTACGACATCGAGAGCGCCGCCGCCGAGGGGATCCCCGCCGTGCATGTGCGGTGGGGGTACGGCGGCCCGGCCGAGTCGGCCGGAGCGATCGCCTCCATCACCGCACCGGCCCATCTGATCGACCTCCTGGACACCGCAGAAGAAGAAGCCGAGAGAGAAGACGTACTGCCATGACCTTCACCACCACCGAGCCCCCGCTCTGGGCCCTGCACCGGGACCTGATCGCGAACACGGTCCGCACCGACCTCACCCACGCCTTCCACCCGGGCCAGCCGCACTTCCCCGCCTTCCCGGACGAGAAGCGCGAGATGCCCTTCGACATGTCCCGCGGTGACGGCTTCAACGTGCACCTGTACACGATCGTCGGCCAGTGGGGCACCCACGTGGACCCGCCCGTGCACTTCGTGGCGGGGGCCCGCCCGCTCGACGAGATACCCGTCGACGAGATGATCCTGCCCCTGGTCGTCCTCGACATCACCGAGCGCGTCGCCGCCGACCCGGACGCCGTACCGACCCTGGACGACGTGGCGGCCTGGGAGGCGCGCAACGGGCGCATCCCGGAAGGGGCGTTCGTGGCGCTGCGCACCGGCTGGGGCCGGCGCTGGCCCGACCCGGCCGCGATGGCCAACAAGGACGAGGACGGCGTCAGCCACTACCCCGGCTGGTCGGCCGAGGTCCTGCGGTACCTCTTCGAGGAGGCCGGGGTCACCGCGATCGGCCATGAGCAGACCGACACCGACCCGGGCCTCGCCACCTCCGCCGGTGACTTCAGCCTGGAGAGCTATGTCCTGCAGCGGGACCGCTGGCAGATCGAGCTGATGGCCAACCTCGACCGGGTGCCCGAGGCCGGCGCGCTGATCGTCGCCACCTGGCCCAAGCCGCAGGGCGGTTCGGGCTTCCCGGCCCGCGTCTTCGCCCTGCACCAGCAGGACTGAACCGCCCCGGACCGGAACACCGCAGCCCCGGCGGCCACCTCGGCCGCCGGGGCTTCCCGTCCGTCAGGAGACATCCCGTCAGGAGACATCGCCATGGACACCATCGACGAGCAGATCATCAGCGAACTCACCCGCAACGCCCGTATCTCCCACGCCGAACTGGGCCAGCGGGTGAGCCTCTCCCGCAACGCCGTGCGGCAGCGCGTCGAGCGCCTCGAACGGCAGGGGCACATCTGCGGCTACACGATCGTCCGCCCCGGCGACGGGCCGGACGGGGCGACGGTGGCCGCGCACGTCCTGGTCTACCGCCAGGACCGGATGCGCGGCGGAGACGTCCTCGCCGCGCTCCGGCGCATCCCCGAGGTGGTCTCCTGCGACGTCCTCAGCGGTCAGTTCGACCTGCTGGTCAGCGTGGAGGCCGCCTCCCTGGAACGCGTACAGGGCATCTGGGAGCAGATCGCCCAGATGCCCGGTGTACGGGACACGGTGACAGCGCTGGCGCTGTCCCGGGTGGTCAGCCGGCGGCGGCCATGAGCGCCCGCGCGGTCTCGGGGTCGAGCAGCCCGCGCCGGGTGACGACCTCCAGCACACCGGCCCCGGTCGCGAGCGCCTCCCGAGCCACCGCCGAGGCGGCCTCGTGCCCGATGCGCGGGGCCAGCGCGGTCACCGCGCCGACCGCCGCGTCCGCCGTGCGCGCCAGCCGGTCCTCGTTGGCGGTGATCCCCGCCACGCACAGCGTGCGCAGCGCCGCGCAGCCGCGGGCCAGCCACGCGATGTGCTGGAGCAGCAGATGCCCGATCAGCGGCTCGAAGGCGTTGAGCTGGAGCTGACCGTTGTCGGCGGCCATGGTGATCGCGACGTCCGCGCCGGCCGTGGCGAACGCGATCTGGTTGACCATCTCCGGGATCACCGGGTTCACCTTGCCCGGCATGACCGACGAACCGGCCTGCCGCGCGGGCAGGTTGATCTCCGCGAGCCCCGCACGCGGTCCGCTGGCGAGCAGCCGCAGATCGCTGCACACCTTGGACAGCTTCACCGCCGTACGCTTCAGCACCCCCGACACCAGCAGGAACACCCCGGTGTCCGAGGTGGCCTCCACCAGGTCGGCGGCGGGCGTGAGCGCCATGCCGGTCAGCTCCCGCAGATGCCGTACGACGGCCTGCGCGTAGCCCGGTTCGGCGGCGATGCCGGTGCCGATCGCGGTCGCGCCGAGGCTGGTCTCGGCCAGCAGTGGCAGCGTCTCGCCGATCCGCTCGACGTCCTCGGCGAGGGTCACGCCGAACGCGGCGAACTCCCGGCCGAGTGTCATCGGCACCGCGTCCTGCAACTGGGTGCGCCCGACCTTGACGACGGCCGCGAACTCCTCGCCCTTCGCGGCGAACGCCCGGGAGAGGAGGGTGAGTTCGGCCCGCAGTTCCTCCAGCGCCGAGGCGACCGCGATCCGCAGGGCCGTCGGGTAGGTGTCGTTGGTGGACTGACAGCGGTTGACGTCGTCGAGCGGGTCGAGGTGCTCGTACTGCCCGCGCGCCCGGCCGAGGTGCTCCAGCGCGAGGTTCGCGATCACCTCGTTGGCGTTCATGTTGGTGCTGGTGCCCGCGCCGCCCTGGACGACGTCCACCGGGAACTGCTCGTGGTGGCGGCCGGCCGCGATCGCCCGGCAGGCCGCGGAGATGGCCTCCACCGTGTGCGGCGCGAGGACGCCGAGCTCGCCGTTGGCCAGGGCCGCCGCGTGCTTCACCAGGGCCAGGGCGCGGACGAGGTGCGGGTGGGCGGCGACGGGCACCCCGCTGACCCGGAAGTTCTCCAGGGCGCGGGCGGTGTGCGCGCCCCAGTACGCCCCGGCGGGCACGCGCACCTCCCCGAGCGCGTCCCGCTCGACCCGGAACCCGCTCAACTCCCGGCCCCGTTGAGGCAGACGACCTTCGGCTGGGTCATCTCCTCGTAGGCGAACCGCACGCCCTCGCGGCCCATGCTGCCGTACTTGAAGCCGCCGAACGGCATCGCGTCGAAGCGGTAGTCGGAGGAGTCGTTGACCATCACGCCGCCCGCCTCCAGCCGGCGCGCCGCCGCCATGGCCCGGTCCAGCGAGGAGGTGAAGATGCCCGCGTGCAGACTGAAGTCGATCTCGTTGGCCCGCTCGATCGCCTCCTCGAAGGAGTCGACGGCCTGGAGCACGACGACGGGCGCGAACGCCTCCTCCCGCCACACGGCCGCCGTGCCCGGCACCTGCTCCAGCACGGTCGGCGTGTACAGGGCGCCGTCCCGCTCGTGCCCGCACAGCAGCCGTGCCCCGTCGTCCAGCGCCGCGGCGACCGTGGCCTCGGCGGCGGCCGCCGCGCGCTCGCTGATCAGGGGGCCGACATCGGTGCGCTCGTCCGCCGGGTCACCGGTGCGCAGCAGCCGGGTCCGCGCGACGAAGGCGTCCCGGAAGGCCTCGTACACGCCCCGCTCGATCAGGATCCGCTGGGTGCCGATGCAGTTCTGCCCGGCCGCCCAGAACGCCCCGGACACACAGGCCGCCACGGCCGCGTCCAGGTCCGCGTCGGCCAGCACGAGGACCGGCGCGTTGCCGCCCAGGTCCATGGCGAGCTTCTTCAGCCCGGCCGAGCGGGCGATGGCCTCGCCGGTGCGGAAACCGCCGGTGAAGGACACCATGCGCACGTCCGGCGCGGCGACCAGGGCCGCCCCCAGTTCGGCGCCGCCGTTGACCACGGTCACCACCTCCTCCGGCAGCCCGGCCTCCACCAGGGTGTCGACCAGCCGCAGAGCGGACAGCGGGGTGAGCAGGGACGGTTTCAGCACCACCGCGTTGCCGCCCGCGATCGCCGGCCCGAGCTTGTGCGCGACCAGGTTCAGCGGGTCGTTGTACGGCGTGACGGCCGCGATGATGCCGAGCGGCTCCCGGGTGAACCAGCCCGAGCGGTTCTCCGACCCCGCGTATGCGTCGAACGGCACGACCTCACCGGCGTTGCGCCGCGCCTCGGCCGCAGACAGCCGCAGGGTGTTCACCGCGCGCCCGGTCTCCTTGCGGGCCTGGACGATCGTCTTGCCGGCCTCGGAGACGATCAGCCGCGCGAACGACTCGGCACGCTCCTCGATCAGCCGGGCCGCCCCGTCGAGCACGGCGGCCCGGGCGGCCCGGGACAGCGCGCGGGCCGTCGTCCGGCCGGTACGGGCCCGCCGCAGGACCTCGTCGACGGCGTCGGCGGCGGTCAGGCAGACCGAGCCGATGGTCTCGCCGGTGTAGGGGCTGCGCACGGGGGACATGCCCTCGCCGACCGGCAGCGGCACGGTGCTCAGGGTGGTCTCAGCCACGGTGGGCCTCCTCGAGGATCGCGGCGCCGGAGACGGCCCGGTCATGGATGCCGATGACGTCCGAGAGCAGGGCGTACGCCGTCTCGGTGCGGCCGGCGCCGGGCCCGCCGAGCGTGACGGTGCCCAGCAGGTCGGTGTGGAGGGCGAGGGCGTTGGTGGGGCCGGAGACCCCGGCCAGCGGGTGCCCGTCGGGCAGCGCGACCGGCGCGACCCGGGCGCTGACGGTGCCGTCGGCGTGCCGCTCGGCGGAACCGACCAGCTTCCAGCGCAGCCCCTCGGCGGCGGCCCGCCGGACGTCCTCGGCGGTGAGGGCGGAGATGCCGGTGCAGGGCACGTCCGCGCGCGTCAGATCGGCGCCGAGCACCTCGTTCGCGAGGATCATGACCTTCAGCTGGACGTCGTACCCCTCGACGTCGGCCGTCGGGTCGGCCTCGGCGTATCCCAGGGTCTGGGCCTCGGCGACGGCGTCCGCGAAGGACAGGCCTGACTCCAGACGGCCGAGGACGTAGTTGGAGGTGCCGTTCATGATGCCCTCGAAGCCGTTCACGGCCAGGCCGCCGAACATCCGGCGCGCGGTGCGCAGGACCGGCGTCCCCGACATCACCGTCCCCTCGAACTCGAAGGACACGCCGGCCTGCCGCGCCAGCTCCTTCAGGGCCGGACCGTGCAGGGCGACGGGTCCCTTGTTGGTGGTGCACACGTGTTTGCCGGCCTCGATCGCCCAGCGCACATGGGACAGGGCGGGCTCGCCGTCCGTGGGGTTGGTGAAGGTGGCCTCGGCCACGATGTCGGCGGGCACCTCGCGGATCACCCACTCGTTGCGCGGCTCCGGGCTGCCTCCCGCCAGGCCGGAGAAGTCCAGCTCGCCCGGGGCGACCGCGAGCAGCGGGGCGAGCGCGATGCCGTCGCCGTCGGTCCGTACCAGCGAGCCGGCCCTGAGGTCGGTGATGGCCACCACCCGCAGGGCGAAACCGAGTTCGGCCTCCAGGGCGTCTCCGCGTGCGGCGATCAGCTCGGCGAGCGCGCGGTTCACCCCGCCGAATCCGATGAGCGCGATGTCGTAGCGGGTCATCGAGAGCCTCCCTCTCCTTCGGGTGACCGCCGACGTCGGACCGGTCGGCGGGAACACGCTCAGCGTCGGGCCGCGGCAGGTCGGTCGGGCCCTGTCGATCCGGCGGCGAGGGCTGTCGATGCGCTCGGGTGCCGGGCGTTCGTCCTGAGGGGGGCGCTTATAGTGCCGAGGTGACGACGAACGGCCCCGCGCCCGGTCGGCCCGCGGGCCCGACCACGGCCTCCTCCCTGCGTATGGCCCTGCGGATGGTGAGCACGGTGCTGGACCGGGAGACGTCCGGCCGCGGCGGCTTCAACGTCAGCCGGCTCGCCGACGAGGTCGGCGTCGAACGCAGCAAGGCGTCCCGCACCACCCAGGACCTCTGCGACAAGGGCTTCCTCGAACGCCGCGAGGACGCCACGCTCCGGGCCGGCGAGTCCTTCTTCGCGGTGGCCGCGTCCCTGCACCCCGGGCTGCTCCGCCGCAGCCGTCCCGTCCTGCGCCGGATCGCGGTCGCGCACGGGGCCGGCGCGCGGCTCTCGGTCCGCGACGGGGTGCAGGTGCGGCTGCTGCGGTCCGAGTCCGCCGCGGGCGCCACCCCGGACTGGCTCGGCCGCGCGAGTCTCGTCACCCCCTGCTGGTGCACCGGCGCGGGCCGCGCACTCCTCCTCGACCACACCGCCGAGGAGCTCACCGCGCTCCTCGACGACTACGAGCTGATCGGCGTCGGCGGCCCCAACGCCGCCCGCTCGGTCGCCGAACTCGTCGCCGCGGGCGACCGTGACCGGCAGCGGGGGGTCGTCGCGGCCCACGGCGAGTTCGAGCACGGCGTCACCGAGTACGCCGTGCCCGTGCGGGACGCCGGCGGACACATCCGGGCCGCGGTGTCGGTGGTCGGCAGGGAGCAGGACCTGCTGCCGCAGGAACGCGCGATCCACGCGGAGCTCATGGCGGCGGCCGACGCGCTGGCACGGTCCGTCGACGGTTCCTGAGCTCTCGTTCGGCTCCTCAGTCGCCGGGGATCGTGCGGAGGGCGGCGATGTCGAACTGCAGCCGCACCTTCTCGCTCACCATCGCGCCGCCCTCGGCCAGTCGCTGGTTGTACGTCAGACCCCACTCGGAGCGGTTGATGGTGGTCGTGCCGTCGAAGCCGACCCGCTCGTCGCCGAAGGCGTCCACGACATGGCCGAGGTAGGTGAGCTCCAGGTCGACGGGGCCGGTGGTGCCCTTGATGGTGAGGTCGCCGGTCATGCGGTAGACGTCGGAGTCCGTCAGCCGTACCGCCGTACTGACGAAGCGCATCCGCGGATGGGCCGTGGCGTCCAGGAAGTCACGCCCGGTCAGATGGGCGTCGCGCTGGTCCACGCCGGTGGCGACGGACGCCGTGGACAGCACGATCTCCGCCCGGGAGCGGGCCGGGTCGCGGCCGTCGAACCAGAGGCGGCTGCGGTACTCGGTGAACGCGCCGCGCACGGTCGTCACCAGGGCGTGGCGGACGGAGAAACCGATCCGGCTGTGCGCCGGGTCGATCATCCACTCGCCGGTCAGCGCGGCCAGCCGGGGGTCGGGCGCGGGTCCGCCGTCCGGGGTGAAGGGCGGTGGCTGGTACGGGAGTTGGGGGACTGTGGGGGGTGCCGGGCGGCGCCGGGACGCAGCACGGGTGAACAGGTTCATGATGCACGTGCTTACGGCACGGGGCAGGGCGTCGCAAGGTGCTCCGCCATTGCTCCCTCATTGCTCCGCAACACTCGGGGCAGCTCCAGAAAACGCTTACACCTCCCTCACGAGTCCGCTCCTCTGCCGATCAGCTCGTCGATCCGGGACTGCGGGAGGGTCTCGACCGGGTAGATGTCGTCGGGCGCGCCGGGGTCGGCGTACCGGGCGAGGCTGCCGTCGGTGATCTCCGGGAGCGGGACGTCGATGGCCGCGGGCACCTTGACCCCCTCGCGCTGGGCGACGGCCGCCTCCAGGGCGATCACCGAGAGATAGTCGGGCTGGGCCGTGGCCAGGCCGGAGAATCCTTCCGCCCGCTTGCTCTGCCACAGCTTCAGGAAGCCGTTGTAGTTCTCGCCGGCGACCGGGACGAGCCTGCCGTTCTCCGCGACCAGCGTCCGCAGCGCCGCCGTCGACAGCGTCCCGCCCAGGGTGAGGACGCCCCGGATACCCGGGTGTTCGGCGTACGCCGAGGCGAAGGCCTTGGTGGCGGGGGCCACGGAGTTCGGGCTGTGCACGGTCTCGACGACCCTGATGCCGGGATACCGCGCGAAGACGGCGGCGGCCCCCGACCAGCGGTCGTCACGGCCCGCGCTCCCGGCCGGTCCGGTCATGGCGATGATGTCGCCCTCGCCGCCGAGCGCGTCGACCAGCCAGCCGGCCAGCATCGAGCCCCAGGCCCACTGGTCGGTGCCGACCTTGACGACCGCGGGGCTGGTCGGCAGCGAGTCGAAGGCGACCACGGTGATCCCGGAGGCGACGGCCTCCTCCAGGGCCGGGTCGAGCGCGGTCGGCGAACCGGCGTCGACCAGGATCACGTCGTACGTCTCCCGGGTCATGGTGCGGATCTGCGCGATCTGGCGCGCGGTGTCGTTGTCCGCGTCGAAGGCCCGGAACGAGCCCACCTTGCCTGCCGATCGCAGCCGCTCGACGTCCCCCTGAAGCGTCGTCAGCGTCTGCCGCATCCACGCGGTCGTCAGCGAGGTCGTCGACCAGCCGACCTTCAGGTTCCTCGCCCGTGCGGGCGAGGCGCTCACGTCCCCGGCGCCGGTGTCGGGCCGGACGGTGCACGCGGAGAGCGCGACCAGCGCGCACAGGGAGGCGGCGACCGCCACCGCACCGCGTACCGAACGTGCGTTCATCGAACTTGCCTCTCAATCCTCGGAAGGAACACAGCATTTCTCGCTTTGCCAGTTCTTTACAACCCGGGTCCGGGCCGCGTCGTCTCTGCGCATGTTCCGTCCACGCACTGACGAAAGAGAGCGACAGATGCGACTCATGTCCCGAACGGGCCTCGCCGCCCTGGCCGTCGGCACCGCCCTCCTGGCGGGCGCCGCCCCGGCGCTCGCCGACACGGCGCCGTCCGCGGTCCCCAGCACCTCCGCGGCGAGCAAGGTCAGCGCCGTCCCCTCGGCGACCGAGGACACCGGGGCCGCCGACACCCCCCGGGACGCCACCAAGGCCCCCTCCGCCGTGCCCAGCCAGGTCGGCGTCGTGCCGCGGGGCGCCGCCGACACCGGTGTCGGGGAGGACTCCGAGAGCCATGGCATGCTGATCGGCGGCGGTGCGGCGGCCGCCGCGTTCGCCGCGGCCGGCGCGGGCTTCCTCGTCGTACGGCGCCGGAGGGCGACCGGCGCATGAGCCCGCTCTCCAGGCGTGCCCTGGCCGCCGCGGCCCTCACCGTCCTGCTGACGGGCTGCGGCGGTCCGGCCCCCCGCACCACGGACGGGGCCGGCGCCTCCGCCGCCCCCGGCACGCCCTCGGCCACCCCGAGCCGCACCGCGCAGGCCGCGCGTCCCCTCGCGCGATCGGTGCCGGTCGCGCTGCGGATCCCGGCCATCGGGGTCGACACCCCGCTGATGCGGCTGGGACTGCGGGCCGACGGCACCGTGGAGGTGCCGCCGGTCCAGGCGCACGACCGGGCGGGCTGGTACGGGCGCTCGCCGACGCCGGGGCAGACCGGGCCGTCGGTGATCCTCGGCCATGTCACCGTCGGCGAGTACGGCGACGGCGTCTTCCGGCACCTCGACCGGCTGCACCGGGGCGACCGGATCGCGGCGCGCCTGGGGAACGGCACGACGGCGGAGTTCACCGTCACCGAGGTACGCACCGTCGACAAGGCGGACTTCCCGACCGAGGACGTCTACGGGAACGTGGACCGGCCGGAGTTGCGTCTCATCACGTGCGGCGGTCCCCGCAGCGGGGACGGCTACCGCGACAACGTGATCGTCTTCGCCGCGCTGACCTCGCACTCCACCCCCACCTCCGCGGGAGAACGTTGAAACGCCCCGCCCGCTCCCGGGAGCGCGAGAGGGCGGCGTCCGACCTGTTCGCCGCCCTCTACCCACGGCTCGCCGGCTGGTGCCGCCGGCTCGTCGACGACGACGGGACCGCCCACGAGATCGCCTCGGAGGCCTTCACCCGGCTCTGGGCCCGCTGGACGTCCGTCGCGGAACCCCAGGGCTTCCTCTACGTCACCGCCGCCAACCTGGTCCGCGACCACTGGCGCAAGCTGGAGCGGGAACGCCGGGCCGTGCGCCGGGCGACCGCCGAGGCCGCCGCGATCCCGCCCGCCGAACCGGACGACCCCTCGATCCGGCTGCTCGTGCAGTCGCTGCCGGACCGGCTGCGCGTGCCGATCATGCTGCACTACTACGCTGACATGCCGATCCGGGAGGTGTCCGTGCTGACCGGGCGCAAGGAAGGAACCGTCAAGGCCGACCTGCACGCGGCCCGCGAACTGCTCCGCGCCCACTTGAGGAGAAGCCTTGATCACACCCGCTGACGACTTCGACGACGGCCCGGACCTCGACCGCCCCGACCCCGACGACCCGCTCACCGTCATCCTGCGCCCCGCCACCGGCCGTCTCGCGCCGCCGCCCGGCCACTACGAGGCCATCCGCCGGGGCGCCTCCCGCCGCCGGCTGCTGCGCACGGCCGCCGGGGTCGGCGCGACCTGCGCCGTCGCCGCGCTCGCCGTGCTGCTGCCGCTGCGGCCGGGCCCGCACGACGCGCCCGCCCGCCCCACGGTCCCGCTCGCCCCGCCCCCGGCGAGCAGCCCGTCCACCGGCCCGGACCCGTCCACCGGCCCGGACCCGTCCGCCAGCGCGGTCCCCACCGTCGTACCGGACGGTTCGGCGACCAGCCGGCCGGGCACCCCCACCCCCGCCGACGAGTCCCCCACCGCAGCCGAGAAGTCCCCCAGCGCCGACGCCCCCAGCGCCGTCCCCGGGGAAACCCGTGCGTCCACCACCCAGGCGCCGTCGAGCGCGCCCTCGGTGTCGAGTACGCGCCGTTGAGGCCGATTCACACGCCGTAGCCCCGGGCCCGTCGAAGCTCCTACCCTGGAAGCCGCCGTCGGGGGGTGGGGGACGTGTCGCGCAGCCAACCGCAGCCGCCGGGACGCCGACTGGAGGACTCGACCGCCCGGGCGGTCCGCGACCTGGAACGGGCCGCCCGGCGGGGTGAGTCCGCCGAGCTGGTGCGGCACGCCGCGGCGGAACTGCAGCAGGTCGTGACCGGCCGCCGGGTGCTGCGCGCGGTCCGCCATCCACTGGGGTTCGTCTGTCTGCCCGTCCTGCGGGACGGAACCGACGGCGTCCGCGTCCATGTCTGTGTCCATGTCTTCGGGCCGACGGACCCGATCCTGTCCGATCACCAAGTGCACTCGCACAGCGGGGACCTGATCAGCACCGTGCTGTACGGCCGGCTGGACAACCGGCGGATGGGGGTGGCCGAGGAGGCCGCGGAACCCACCCACCGGGTCTTCGAGGTGCTCGGCCGCCCCACCGGCGTGGACGAACTGCGGCCCACCAGACGGCTGGTGCGCTGTGTGCCGGGCCCCGGCCGGACCAGCTCCCGGGGCCAGACCTACACCCTTCCGGCGGGGGAGTTCCACACCACCGTGGTACCGGACGGCCGTCCGACCGCCACCCTGGTACTGGGACGGACACCGCCCGGCCGGGCGGCACTCTTCCTCGGCCCCGTACGGGCCCCCGGTCACCAGGTGGTCCGCAGGACGTGCGACGCGGCCCAGACCGCACGGATCGCCCGCACCGCCCTCCAGAGGATCCAGGTTGATCCTTTTTGATCCTTGTTCTGCCGTTTGCCCCGTTCGTGCGTGGGTAGCCATGCCGCCAGAGCGCCCAGTGCCGTTGCCGCGGTGTGCAGTCGGTGCGCAGTCGGTGTGCTCGAGGGGGAGGGGGACCATCCGTGCGGACGCGGACCGTTTTCCGTTGGCTGGGCGCGAACTCCGAGGCGCTCCTCGCGCTGGTCACAGCAGTGATCGTGGCCATTCTGGGACTCACCAATTCCGTGTCGACCTCGGTGGTCAACAGCGCCATTCTGGCGACCCTCGCCGCTCTGGCGCTCTCGGTGCTGCGCAACAGATGGGACTTCGGCGCCGAGCCGGACGCGCGTGCGAGATTACGGTCCGCCCAGCAGTCGTTGGAGGAACTGCCGCGTCATATCGGGCGGCTCAGCCTGATAGAGGAGATGGTGACGGATTTCCGGGCGACTCTGGACGAGGAGTCGGCCATCAGGATCCTCCGGGGCACCGAGATCACCCAGGCATTGAAGGAGGCGCGAGCCGACGCCCGGGAGTGGATATTCCGTGGCGGCACCGCGACGTACGTCCGGGCCGTGGTCCTTCCCGAATGCGTCCAGCGGGCCCGCCGGGCCCGCCGATCGCTGAATGTCCGTCTGGAGATCCTCGATCCGCGCGATCTGCCCCTCTGCGACCGGTACGCCAACTTCTTCCGCCACGGCATGGACGACCCCAACGAGGACGAGCAGACGTGGACCGGAAAGGGCACACAACTCGAGCTGTACGCCACGATCTTCTCCGCCTGCTGGTGGAAGCAGCACTATCCGCCGCTCAAGGTCGAGGTGGCACTGTCGTCCATGGTGACCCTTTTCCGCTGGGACATGACCCAGAACTCCCTGTTCATCACCGAACGCGGTCCCCGCTTTCCGGCGATGGTGATCCGGGAGGGGCGCTTCTACTACGATTACTGGCGCAATGAGCTGGACGAACATTTCGACCAGTCCTACAAGGTTCCCCTCAAGGACGCGCCGACACTGAGTGAGCAGCCCGAGCCGGTCGAGACGCGGGAATTCTTTGCCGCACTGCAGCTGGAACTTCCGGATCATTTCACCGACGACGACGTCGACCTCATCGTCAAGAAAGCCATCAATGCTCAGAACCCGTACGCATGAACAGGATGTCGTCCGAGCTCTCCGCGACGGTGATGTGGAGGCCGTCGAGAACTGGATCCGGACCGTGCTGCCGACCGTCGTCACCGGGGAACTTCCGGCACCGGTGGTCCGGCATCCGCTCGAATTCGTCTGCGTTCCGCTGCGGCGGGACGGAGAGCTGGGCCTGTGCATGCACGTGTGGCCGCAGGACGAGGAGGATTCGTCTCCCGTCGTCCACGCCCACAGCTGGGACCTGTGGAGCTATGTCCTGTGCGGCACGGTGTTCAACGACGTCATGCACGTCCGGGACGACAGCGCGGCCCCGGAGTTCGGCCTCTTCGCGGTCACCAGCACCAGCCGCGGCGACGAGTTCCGGGCGACGGGCCGCCTGGTCACCTGTGAGCCGAGTGAGCGTCAGGAGATCGCGGCCGGACAGGTGTACCGGCTCGCCTCCGGCCGGTTTCACCGCAGCGGTCACCGGGGTTTCACGGCCACGCTCGTCCTCGGCGAACATCGCGAAGGTCTCGACAGCCTGGTCCTCGCCCCGCCGGGCGGCCACCCGTCGCCCCCACGGCCTCGCGAGAGATGCGCCCCCGACGAGGTACGGCACCTGATGACCCGCATCGACACCGAGCGCCGACGCGAGTCCGGCATGGACAGGTGATGGCGGAGGGGACCGCCCCGGGCGACGCATGTCCGGTGAGTTTCTTCGTCAGCTACTCACCCGCCGACGAACGCTGGGCGTCCTGGATCGCCTGGACCCTGGAGGAGGCCGGGTACCGGACCGTCCTCCAGGCCTGGGACTTCGTGCCCGGCACGAACTTCGTGGACTTCACGGACCGGGGGGTGAGCGAGTCCGCGGCCGTCATCGCCGTACTGTCCAGGAACTACGAGCGGTCCCGGTACGGCCGGATGGAGTGGCAGGCCGCCCTGCGCGCCGACCCGGACATGCCCGAGCGGCGGCTGATCACCGTCCGCGTCGAGGACATCCCCGTGGAGGGGCTGCTCGCCACCCTCACCTACGTCGACCTCGTCCCGGTGACCGATCCGGCCGCCGCCCGCGACCTGCTGCTCACGCGGGTCCGCCAGGCCCTCGACGGACGCGCCAGGCCCAGCCTGCGCCCCGCCTATCCCGGCGACGGAGGTTCCGCGCCGGTCACGCCGGTCACGCCGGTCACGCCGGTCACGCCGGTCGTGCCGGTCGTGCCGGTCGCGCCCCGGGCGGGCCGGCCGCTCGGCGGACCCGGCCGGGCCGGTCGGCGCAGGCCACCGGCCCCGCCCGCCTACCCGCGCACCGACCGGGACCCGGCGGTCCGTGAGACGGTCACCGTGCTGCACCTCGCCGGACCCGTCTTCGGACGCGGCCAGGACCCGGCCGAACTCCAGGCGGCGATCTGGGGCGACCTCGTCGAGCTCACCGCCGCGGGGGCGCCCTCCCCGGACCTGCTGGTCGTCACCGGCGACCTCACCGCCTCCGGCAGCCCCCGCGAGTTCGACCAGGCGCTCGCCTTCCTCACCGGACTACGCGCCCTGCTCGGCCTCGAACCGCACCGCGTCGCCCTCGTCCCCGGCGGCCACGACGTCAACCAGGCCGCCTGCCGCGCCTACTTCAGCACCTGCGAGGCCGACGAGATGCCGCCCCGGCCGCCCTACTGGCCCAAGTGGCGCCACTTCACCCGCGTCTTCCAGGAGCTCTACCAGGGGCTCGACGTCGTCTTCGACAGCGACCAGCCCTGGACCCTGTTCCCGGTGCCCGAACTGCACACCGTCGTCGCCGGCCTCAACTCCTCCATGGCGTACAGCCACCGACTCGACGACCAGTACGGCCTGGTCGGCCGCGAGCAGGCCGCCTGGTTCGCCCACGCCCTGCGGCCGTACGAACAGGAGGGCTGGCTGCGGATCGGCGCCCTGCGCCACGCCCCCGGCACCACCCCGCGGGGCGTCCTGCGCACCGCCGCCCAGAACGGCTCGGCGCCCCTGCGCGACACCGACGTCCTGGCCCGCCTCACCGCACCCCGCCTCCATCTGCTGCTGCACGGCCCGGCCGGACCCGGCGCCCGCCCGCTGCTGACCACCAGCACCGGCGAACTGCCCCTGCTCGGCACCGCCGGACCCGCCCGGCACCAGCTGCTGCGCGTCGGCCGCGACGGACTCGCCACCTGGCCGGGACCCGGCGAGCCACGGCAGCACCGGGTCGAATGGCGCCGCGCCCACCACGCCTTCGGCCCCGCCGACCCCACCGCCGCCGCCCCGGAGGCGGACCGCACCCCCGACCCCGAGCCGCGCGCCGCGCAGTCCCCGGCCGAGGTGCTGCTCGCCCGGGTCGCCGAGGTCTGCCGCACCCGGCACGAGGGCGCCCAGATCCGCCCGGTCGACGGACCCGTGCCCCAACTCCTCGTCACCTGGACTCAGTCGGGCTTCGTCCGCCAGCAGCGTGTCGCCGTGCACACCGGCACGCCCACCGCCCAGGACGTCGACCGCGTCGTCGCCCTGGTGCACGCCGCCGACTCCGAGACCGAGGCCGAGCTCGTCCACGACGGACCCCCGCCCGCCCGCGAGCTCAGGGACCTGGCCCGCCGCCGAGGCGTCCGGGTGCGCAGCTTCACCGAGTTCCAGGGCCTGCTCGACCTGCGCGCCCACGTCGTCGCCCAGAGCGAACGGCTGCGCACCGACCCCCGCTACCCCCCGGGCACGTACCTCCGGCAGCGCTACCGCGAGATCGAACGGCCCGACGCCGAGGACCGCGACGGGCTGGTCGACGCCATGCTCCGCCTGCTCGACTCCGACCAGGGCCGCTTCCTGCTGCTGCTCGGCGACTTCGGCCACGGCAAGACGTTCGCGCTGCGCGAGCTGGCCCGCCGGATTCCGGCTGAACTCCCGCACATCGTGCCGCTGCTGGTGGAGCTGAACGCGCTCGACCGGTCGTACTCCCTCGACGGCCTGGTCGCCGCCCACCTCGCCGCGCACGGCGTCGACGACATCGACCTACGGGCCTTCCGGCACATGCTCCGGCAAGGCCGGATCGTGCTCCTCCTCGACGGCTTCGACGAACTCGTCACCCAGGTCACGTACGACCGTGCCGCCGAGCGGCTCCAGGTGCTGCTCGACTCCGCCGTGGACAGCGCCAAGATCGTCGTCAGCAGCCGCACCCAGCACTTCCGCTCCCAGGGCCAGGTGCTCACCGCCCTCGGTGAACGCGTCGGCATGCTCCCGCACCGCCGGGTGCTCGCCGTCCAGGAGTTCCCCCCGCAGCAGATCCGCACCTACCTGGTCAACCGTTACGACGGCGACGAACGCGCCGCCGACCGCCGGGCGCGGCTGCTCGACGCCGTCCCCGATCTGCTCGCCCTGTGCCGCAACCCCCGACTCCTCGGCTTCGTCGCCGACCTCGACGACGACCGGCTGCGCGCGGTCGCGGGGGCCGCCCGCGCCCTCAGCCCCGCCGGGCTCTACCAGGAGGTCCTCACCGCCTGGCTCACCTTCGAGGAGCAGCGCGCCACGGGCGGCCCCGGACGGGCCCCCGGACTCGGCCTCGACCAGCTGTGGAACGCGGTCACCGCGCTCGCCCTGCGCCTGTGGCAGACCGGACAGGACTCCCTGCGCCTCGACGAGCTGACCGATGTGGCCGAGACCCTCACCGGGCTCGCCGCCGGCCGGCTCTCCCCGGGGCAGGCCGCGCACGCCGTCGGCTCCGGCAGTCTGCTGGTGCGCAGCGAGGACGGGGTGTTCCGGTTCATCCACGGCTCGGTGGTGGAGTGGCTCATCGCCCGCGCGTGCGCGAACCGGCTGACCGGCGGGGACGGCGCGCTGCTCGCCCGGCACCGGCTCAGCCGGCTCGCCGTGGAGTTCCTGTGCGACCTCGCCGACCACCGCGCCTGCCAGGAGTGGGTCGAACGGACGCTGGAGGGCGCTGCGGACGACGTGGCCCGCGCCAACGCCGTGAAGATCCTCTCCCGGCTGCGGGTGCCCGCCCACACCGATCTGCGCGGGGCCGCGCTCGCCGGGGAGGATCTCTCCCACCGCGACTTCTCCGGCGTCGACCTCACCCGCGCCGACCTCACCGACGCCCGGCTGGTCGGCGCCGACCTCGCCGGCGCAGTCCTGCGCGGCGCCCGGCTGACCGGCGCCCGGCTCGACGGCGCCGACCTCTCCGACGCCGATCTGCGCGGCGCCGATCTGCGCCGGGCCCGGCTGATCCGCACCGACCTGACCGGCGCCCGCGTCGAGGGCGGCCGCTGGCAGCGCGCCGCCCTGGTCGGCGCCACCACCGACCCGGGGCTGCCGCGCGCGCCCGAGCTGGCCGCCGCCGCCCTCGCCCCCGGCATGGAGGTCGGCTTCGGCTTCCGGCCCTCCGCGGTGGGCGTGCCGTACGGCTTCGACATGCGCACCAGCCGGCTGCCCGAACCCCTCTCCTGCAGCCCCGACGGCGAACTCCTCGCCGTCGGCGCCGAGGACGGCGGGGTGCTGGTCTGCGACGCCGCCACCGGCACCGCCCTGCGTACCCTGGCGGGCCACACCGACCGCGTCTACGCCGTCGAGTTCCGCGAGCGGGTCCTCGCCACCGGCAGCGCCGACGGGACCGTACGCCTGTGGGACCCGGTCTCCGGGCGCTGTCTGCACGTGCTGGACATCCATCCGCGCGGGGTGTGGCCCGTCGCGCTGGGCGCCGACGGCTCCCTGCTGGCCACCGGGGACGCCGAGGGCGTGGTCACCGTCTGGGACACCGCCTCGGGCACCCCGCTGCACCGGCTGCCCGGTCACTCCGCGCCCGTCCGCACCGTGGCCTTCGACCCGGGCGGCGCCACCCTGGTCACCGGGGACGCCTCCACCTCCGTACGGCTGTGGGACCTCGCGACCGGGCGGTGGGTCGGTGAGCTGCCGGGCCATCGGAGCGCGGTGCACCGGGCGCGGTTCAGTCCGGACGGCACCCTGCTGGCCACCGGCGACCGCGGCGACGAGCGGCAGGGCGGCACGGTGCGGGTCTGGAACGCCGCCGACCGCGGCCTGCGGCACGAGTTCACCGGGCACACCGGCGGGGTCCACACCCTCGACTTCCACCCCGGCGGCCGGTATCTCGTCAGCGGCGACACCGAGGGGGAGGTGCGGCTGTGGGACCTGGCCGAGGGGACCGGCGCCGGACTGCTCGGCGGCTGCCGGGGCGCCGTCCACCAGGTGCTGTTCGACCCGGACGGCGCGCTGCTCGCCGCCGGGGACAGTCAGGGCGCGGTCCGGCTCTGGCGGATCGAGCCGGGCGCCGACCCGGTGGCGGTGCCGCTCACCCGGCAGCCCGCCGAACACCGCGGTTCGGTCTGGATGTGCACGTTCCGCCCGCACGGCGACGCCCCCGCCCCGGATGCCGGTGCCCTCCTCGTGACGGGCGGCAACGACGGGGTCGTACGGCTCCACGACCCCGCCACCGGCCAGGGCCGGAGCATCCTGCGCGGCCACGGGCGGCGGATCGGCACGCTCTCCTTCAGCTCCGACGGCTCGATACTCGCGGCGGGCGGCAACGACGGCGTGATCCGGCTGTGGGACTCCGCCACCGGGCGGCGGCTGCGGGAGCTGGCCGGGCAGAGCGACCGGCTGGTCTCGGCGGTGTTCAGCCCCGGCGGCAGCCTCCTCGCCACCCCGAGCAGCGACGGCGCCGTGTATCTGTGGAACGCCTCGACGGGCGAGTACCAGCGCGAGACGGACGTGGAGACCGACCACGTCTGGGCCGAGGCCTTCAGCCCGGACGGCGAACTCCTCGCCACCGCCAACGACGACGACACCGTCCGCCTCTGGTACCGGGCCACCGGCGCCCATGTCGGCACCATCGGCGAGCACTTCGGGCGGGTCCGCTCCCTCGCCTTCCGGCCCGACGGGCGGGTCCTCGCCACCGGCTGCGACGACCGCCGGGTGCGCGTCTGGGATCTGGACGAGCGCCGGATCACCGCCGTTCTCGACGGTCACACCGACCGGGTGTACGCGGTGGCGTTCGCCGCCGACGGCTCCTGGCTCGCCAGCGCCTCGTGGGACGGGGACGCCGTGATCTGGCGGGACGGGGTGGCCGCGCACCGGCTGTCCGCCCACACCGGCAGGCTGTGGACGGCCGCCGCGCATCCGCTGCGCCCGCTGCTGGCGACGGCCGGCGACGACCGCGCGGTCCGGCTGTGGGACGCGCACACCGGCCGGGAGAAGGCCGCGCTGAGGGCTCACACCGGGCGGGTCCTGGCGGTCGCCTTCAGCCCCGACGGCTCCCTGCTGGCCAGCGGCGGCGAGGACGGCACGGTCCGGCTGTGGGACGTCCCGGCCGACGGTCCGGCGGCCCTGCGCGCCACCCTGGTCGGTCTGCCCGGCGGCTGGGCGGCGCTGGCGCCCTCCGGCGGCTACAAGCACGAGGGGGACGTCACCGGCGAGTTCTGGCACGTGATCGGCATGTGCCGGTTCGAGCCGGGGGAGCTCGACGGGCATCTGGCCGGGGTGCGGAACGTGCCGCTGGAGGACCCGCTGCGGTGAGGCTCAGTGGTCCGTGCGCACGGTGAAGGCCGCCGTGTGCACGGTGTTGCCCGCCTTGAAGTCCAGGAAGAGGCGGTAGGCGCCCGCGCTGGGCGTGGTCGCGGCGAAGGCGACGTCGGGGCCCGACGTACGGCCGTCCTTCGCCTCGTCGTGCGGGTGCACATGGAGATAGGCGAGGTCGCCCGAGCGCAGGGCGACCAGGTGGCCGTAGGCGCCGAGGTAGGGCTGGAGGGCGGTGACCGGCCGGCCGCCGCGCTCGACGGTGAAGGTGAGGTCGCTCTCCGCCCCGGCCCGCAGACCGCCGGCGAGGGTCACGGTGTAGCCGTCGACGGTGGTCGTGGCGGAGGGCGCGGGCGGCGCGGTCGCCTCGTACCGCCCGGTGACGGTCAGGTCGGCGCCCAGGGTGAGGCCCTCCTTCGCCCCGGCCGGGCGGAAGTCGGCGAAGACGCGGTAGGAGCCCGCCGTCGGGAGATCCACCGGGGTGCTCCAGGTGCCGTCCGCGTCCCGGGTGGGGTGGAGATGGCGGAAGGCGGTGAGCTCGCGCGAGGCGACGATCAGGTGCAGCTGCTTGGTGTGCTCGGTCGCGTAGGCGGTGAGCGGCTCCCCGTGCGCGTCCCGGACGGCGAAACGCAGGGTGCCGGGGCGGCCGGCGGACAGGCTCCGGGTCTCCAGGTCGAGGGTGTAGCCGCTCTCGGAGACCTGGAGCCCGGCCGGGGTGAGGTCGGGGGACTCCGCCGTCTGCGCGTGCGCCTCCCCGTGGCCGGCGGCGGGCGTGGCCGCGGAGGTTCCCGGCCCGACCGCCGCTCCGATGCCGTAGGCGGCGCCGAAGACCACGGCGAGCGCGGCGGAGAACGCGCCGATCGTCTGGAAGGGTTTCATGGCGGGCTCCTGTTCGTCGCCGGATGACAGAGCGGATACCTCTAGGGGGTATGCGGGAACCCAGACTATACCCCTAGGGGGTACCTTGCGGCATCGGCGGTACTAGGAGAGTGCGGCCGCGATGATCCGGCCGACGACCGGGTTCGCGTCCTCGCTCTTCGCGTCCGTCGAGTTGACCGAGTAGACGAGGGTCCGGCCGAGGTCGCGGGTGGCGGCGATCGCCGCGTTGTAGCCGTAGCGGCCGCCCGACTTGAACCAGTAGACCCGCCCGCCGAGTTCGTACCGGGTGAGTCCGGCGCTGTAGGCGGCGCCGGGGATGCCCGCCGGGACCGTGAACATCTCCTGGAGCTGCGGCTCCGGCACGATCCGGCCCTTGAAGAGGGCGGTGAGCAGCCGCTCCAGATCGGCGGTGGTGGAGATCATGTCCCCGGCCGCGAACCGGTCCGCCTGGTTCCACTCGGTGACGTCCAGGAACTCCGTCGTCCCGTCGGCCCGCTCCACCTTCTGGTAGCCGAGGTTGTGCGGGCCGAGGATGCGCGGGTCGGTGCCGGGGAAGTACGTGTCCCGCATCCCGGCCGGCGCCAGCACCAGCCGCGTCGCCTCGGAGGCGTACGAGCCCCCGGTCACCTTCTCGATCAGCAGCCCCAGGAACGTGTAGTTGATGTTGAGGTAGTGCTGCTTCTTCCCCGGGCAGAACTCGGGCTGCTTCGCCCCCGCCGACGCCGCCACGCGCTGCGGGGTGAGCGTGTCGAAGCGATGGGCGTACACCTCCTCGAAGGTCTCGCCGAGTCCGTCCCCGGCCGGGATGCCACTGGTGTGGTTGAGCAGCTGTCGTACCGTGATCGGCCGGAACTGCGCGCCGAGCAGGCCCGGCAGATAGCGCTGGATCGGCCGGTCCAGGTCCACCCTCCCCTCGGCCGCCAGCCGCAGCACGGCCGCCGCCGTCACCACCTTCGTCGTCGAACCGGCCCGGAACCGGGCGTCCGGGTCCGCCGCCCTGCCGCTCTCCAGGTCGTGCACGCCCGCGCTGCCGCGCCAGGTGCCGTCCGTGCCGCCGACCCGGACGAGGGCGGCCGTCGCGGCGGCGTCGGGGAGGCCGGAGATCGCGGCGGCGAGCGCCTGCTCGTCGAGCGTGCCCGCCTGCCGGCTCACGGGTGCGGCGAAGGCGGGTGCCGCGGCCAGCGGTCCGGCCGCCGCGAGGGCCAGGACGAGCGCGGCGGCGAGGACGGTCGTGCGGCGACGAGCGCGCATACGGGAACTCCCTTGGGGTGAGTCGGGGGCGAGTCGGGGCGATTCGCGGGGTGATTCGGGGGGCGAAAGAGTTTCGAGATGAGCTTCGGGCAGGCCGCGCGCCGGCGGATCCTCACCGGGGAGGGCACCCGCCCCTGACCGGACCCCGGCCCAACTCACCTGCAAGGTAGGGGAGTTGTGGGGGTCTCCCCCTACGGGTGCCGAAAAAGTGTTATCCCGTGGCCGGTCCGGCCGTCCCCTCGGGTGTGATCTCCGACATTGCCGACAACGGGGTCCCGGCTGAGAGGGTGCGGACATGAGGACGTACGCCGACGCCGGTGCCGAGGCCGGGCGGCACTGGCGGGCCACCATCGCCGCCGCGCAGGCCGGAGACCGGCAGGCGCTGGACGAACTGGTCGCGGGCTGGCTGCCGCTGGTCTACAACATCGTCGGCCGGGCCCTGAACGGCCACGCCGACGTCGACGACGTCGTCCAGGAGACCATGCTGCGCGCCGTCGACAACCTCGGCTCGCTGCGCGACCCCGACAGCTTCCGCTCCTGGCTGGTGGCCATCGCCGTGCGCCAGATCCGCGACCGGGCGCGCCGTAGGACCGCCACCCGCCTCGACGAGAGCACGGCACCCGAGGGAGCCGCCGACTTCGCCGAACTCACCGTGCTCAGGCTCCAGTTGGAGGGCCAGCGGCGCGAGGTCGCGGAGGCGGTGCGCTGGCTGGACGACGAGGACCGCCACCTGCTGTCCCTGTGGTGGCTGGAGGTCGGCGGTGAGCTCACCCGCCGTGAACTCGCCGCCGCCGTCGGCATCAGTCGGCAGCACGCCGCCGTGCGCGTCCAGCGGGTCAAGGAACGCCTCGAGGTCTCCCGGGGCATCGTGCGCGCCCTCGACGGCGCCTGCCCCGACCTGCGCGAGACGACCGCCCGCTGGGACGGCCGTCCCGACTCCGTGTGGCGCAAACGGCTCGCCCGGCACATCCGGGGCTGCGGCTACTGCGGGGACACCCGCGAGAGCGTCGTCCCGGCGGAACGGCTGCTCGTCGGCATCGCGCTGGTCCCCGTCCCGGTCGGCTTCACGCTCTCCCTCGCCCTCGGCGGCAAGACCGCGGCGGCCGCGGCGGGCTCCGCCTCCGTCGGCTGGTCCGCGAAGGTGCTGGGTGCGCTGACCAAGCCCGCCGTCGCGGTGACGGCCGGCGCCACCCTCGCGGCGGGCGGCGCCTACGTCGCCGTACACACCCCCGACGACCCGCCCCCGCGCACCGCCACCGCCCCCACGGCGGCAAGCACCACCATCGAGCCACCCCACGCATCGGCCCCGCCCCCAACCACCGCACCGTCGGCGTCCGCCTCCCCCTCTCCGTCCCCGTCGGCGACGAGGAAGGCGGTGTACGGCGGTGTCGTCGACGCCGTGGACAAGGCACCGGACCCCGACACCCCGCCCGGTGCCCTGCCGCACCGGGCCGAGTCCGGCGTCACCAGCACCGGCGGCGCCCACGCCGTCATGAACCACCGAGGGGACGCGGTGACCCTCAGCGGCCGGGGCTATGTCCTCGTGCGCTGGCAGATCTCGCCGCAGTCCCGGGCCGGCAGCCTGGTCCCGCCGGCCTGGACCGGCCTGAAGGGCAAGCTGTTCCATGTGGCCTCGGGCGGCGGCCGCCGCATGGACGACCCCGTCAGCACCACCGACACCACCGCCACCGGCATGGGCAGCGCCGCCACCGGATACGACGTCCTGCCGGCCGGCACCCAGCAGATGTGGCAGAACGAGTACTTCTACGTCGACGGCAGCGTCACCCTCACCGTGAACGAACGCGGCGCCGACTACGGCCTGAGCGTCTTCCCGAGCACCTGGGACGCCGCGGAGAAGGACATCGTCACCGGCCCGCCCGAGGGCGCCGTCCGCTACGGCCTGGTCCGTGACACCGGCGGCGACGACACCCCCGTCCCGCAGTACGTCACCCGCGAGACCCCGGCCGACCCGGCGACGGTCCCTCAGACCTCCCGGGTGTAGCGGTCCTGCGCGTCAGCCGCGAGGGGCTTACGGGCGTCCCTGAGGGCGGTCAGGACGTCGATGCGATTGGTGGTGATCGAGTCGACGCCCACGGCGATCAGCCGGCGCATCGAGCGGCGGGTGTCCGGGGTCCACACGGAGAGCAGGTGGCCGCCGCGGTGGACACGCTCGGCCAGGGCCCGGTCGACCAGGGAGAAACGGTAGTTCAGCCAGCGCGGCTTGACCGTGTCGAGCAGGACCGGGCGCGGGGGCGCCAGGCTGGTGCGGGTCAGGGCGATCTCGGCGGACGGGTCGGCCCGGCGGACGGCGAGCATCTCCTCGGCGCCCGCACAGTAGTAGGCGCGGTCGGCCGCCCCCGCCTCGCGCACGGCGTCCACCACCCGCCGCGCCTGCCGTACGTCCCGGGTCCCCGGCAGGTCGATCATCACCCGGCTGTCCCCGGTCGCCGCGAGCGCCTCCGCGAGGGTCGGCACCCCGCCCGCCGTCAGCCCGCGCACCTCGGCGGCCGACAGCGACCGCAGCGGCCGGTCCAGCTCCCACAGCCGCTTCAGCGTCTCGTCGTGCAGCAGCACGGGCACACCGTCCTTGGTGAGGCGGACGTCGAACTCGACTGCGTCCGCGCCCAGGGCGAGCGCGGTACGCAGCGAGTCGAGCGTGTTCTCACGGAAGCGGTAGGGGGCGCCGCGATGGGCCACGGCAGTCAGCGTCTGCATGGGCCCATTGTGTCCAGGTCAGTCGGCGAGCCATGCGGCGGTGTACGTGTCGATCTCCGCGGTGATCCTCGCCTTTCCGGGTCCGTCCAGGAAGGACGCCTCGACCGCGTTCTTCGCGAGGTCCGCCGTACCCCGCTCGTCGAGGTCGAGGAGCCGGGCGGCGACCGCGTACTCGTTGTTCAGATCGGTGCCGAACATCGGCGGGTCGTCGGAGTTGATCGTGACCAGGACGCCGGCCCGCACGAACTCCTTGATCGGGTGCTCGTCGAGGGTGCGGACCGCGCGCGTGGCGATGTTGGAGGTGGGGCACACCTCCAGCGCGATGCGGTGCTCGGCGAGATGGGCGAGGAGCTTCTCGTCCCGCGCCGCACTGGTGCCGTGCCCGATGCGCTCGGCGCGCAGATGGGTGAGCGCGTCCCACACGGTCTCCGGGCCGGTCGTCTCACCGGCGTGCGGCACGGACCTGAGGCCCGCGGCGATCGCCCGGTCGAAGTAGGGCTTGAACTGCGGGCGCGGTACGCCGATCTCGGGCCCGCCGAGGCCGAAGGAGATCAGCCCCTCCGGCCTCACCCGGTCGTCGGTGGCCAGCCGCGCGGTCACCTCGGCGGACTCGAGCCCCGCCTCGCCGGGGATGTCGAAGCACCACCGCAGCACGGTCCCGAACTCCGCCTCGGCCGCCTTGCGGGCGTCCTCGATCGCGTCCATGAAGGCCCGCTCGTCGATGCCGCGCCGGGTCGAGGAGTACGGCGTGATGGTCAACTCGGCGTACCGCACCTGCTGGCGGGCCAGGTCCCGGGCCACCTCGTACGTCAGCAGCCGGACGTCCTCCGGGGTGCGGATGACGTCCACGACGGACAGGTACACGTCGATGAAGTGGGCGAAGTCCGTGAAGGTGAAGTAGTCGGCCAGGGCCTCGGGGTCGCTGGGCACCCGGGAGTCGGGGTGCCGGGCGGCGAGCTCGGCGACGATACGGGGGGAGGCGGAGCCGACGTGATGGACGTGCAGTTCGGCCTTGGGCAGCCCGGCGATGAACGCGTGCAGATCACGGGCCCCGGCGTTCGTGGTGGGGCCGGTGGGGGTGGCGGGCGCGGCGGCTGCGGCGGTGGCGTCGAGGCGGTCGGTCAAGGGGTCCTCCCCGGGACGGCGTCCCCGGCCAGCAAGAGGGGCCGGACGGGACGCGGGTGATCGGCTGATCGGTGAGTCAGGATCATCGTAGGCGGGCCGTGCGCGAGGAGGGTGAACGAGGGCGGGGGAGGGCGGGGGAGGGGGTGGAAGGGCCGGGGAGGGCGGGGAAGGGGATGGAAGGGCCGGGGAGGGCGGCGAAGGGGATGGAAGGGCCGGGGAGGGCGGCGAAGGGGATGGAAGGGCCGGGGAGGGCGGGGGACCCGGAAGAGGGCGGGAAGGCGGGGAAGGGCGCGGAGGGGGCGGCCTGGCCGGGCCGGGGCGGTGGGCGGGGGTGTGCGTGGCCTGGTGGCTTTCCGGCCGGGGCCCTCGGGGCTGTGGCTTGGGCCGTAGCATGACGGAACGTTCGACAGAGGGGATCCCGTGCATGTCCGACGACGCGCCGACTCCGGCCGGTGACGCCGGTCGCGAAACATGGCCCGCACCCGCCTCCGCCGAGTCGGCCGGTCCCGAGGACGCGACGCCCGGGGTACCGCTGGACAAGGGAGCGGAGGGGATCCGGGCGGACGCGATGCCGTCGGGCGGGACGCGGTCGGGCGAGGTGCCGTCGGACGGGACGCGGTCGGGCGAGGTGCGGTCGGACGAGGTGCCCCTGGCGGAGGGTTCCGCCCCCGACCCCTCGCCCCTTCCCGCTCTCCCTGCCGTCCCCACCCTCCCCACGGGCGACGCCCGGACGGGCCCCGGCCACACGGCCGTCTCGCACGAGCCGCCGACGTCCCGGCCCGCCACGGCCGAGGCGACACCCCAGGCCACCGACAGCACCTTCACCTCGGTGAACGGCGCTGCCCCACAGCTCTGGGCCGCCCCCGTCGCCCCTCAGCCGAACGGCCCCTTCGCCTCCTTCCCGCCGCCCGACCCGGCCACGTTGGCGGGCGGTCCGCCGCCCAACCCCTTCGCGCCGCCCCTCGCCCCCACCGGTGCGGTGCCTCCGCCGCCGATCTCCCCGGACGGCCCCGGCCAGGTGCCGTACGGCTATCCCGGGGGCTACGGCTACCCCTCCCCGGCCCCGGGCGGCTACTACTGGCCCGGCATGCCCCCCGTCGAGAGCAACGGGATCGGCGTCACGGGGATGGTGCTCGGGATCGCCTCGGCCGTGATCTTCTGCATGTGGCCGGTGGCGATCGTCGTGGGCGTCCTGGGCGTGATCTTCGGCGCGATCGGCCGCAGAAAGGCGAGCCGGGGCGAGGCCACCAACCCGGGCCAGGCCCTGGCCGGCATCATCTGCGGCATCGCGGGCATCGCCCTCGGAGTGGGCCTGGGCACCCTGACCTTCATGATCCCGGCCTAGGGCCTGTCCGGCGGATCATGCCGCAGACGCGGGGTCTGGTGGGCCCATCTGCCGCGTTGTCGTCGGTTGCCGACTCCCCCACTCTCGGCTGCGCTCGAGCGGGGGGACCCCCATCGCGTCGACGCCCTCCTCCGCCTTGCAGGTGGGCCCACCAGACCCCGCTCACCTGCGCTGATCGGTCACCATTGCCTTCCTGCGACCTGATCCGCCGGACAGGCCCTAGCCCCCCGCCCCCCGATCTCCCCTCGCCCGACGGCCCGCGCTCTCAGTCCCCCCGCAGCCGCTTCCGCGCCTCCATCAGCGCGAAGCCCAGCAGGTTCGGACCCCGCCAGCGCTCCGGATCGCCCGCCGCCTCGTCGTCCGCCGCCAGGCCGATGCCCCAGACGCGGTCCACGGGGCTCGCCTCGACCAGGACGCGGTCGCCGGTGCCGAGGAGGAAGCCGGTCAGCTCCGGGGCCGAGCGGAACTTGTGGACGCTGCCCTCGACGACGATCCGGAACCGCTCCCGCTCCCAGGTCGCCTCGTCGAAGCCCTTCACCAGCCGGCCCGCCTTCTTCGCCTGGGACGGGTGCGCGGCGGCCAGCGCCCGCCGCTCCGCCTCCGCGTCACCGAACAGACGGGCCTTTTCCGCCATCATCCAGTGCTCGGCCGTCGCATAGGACACCCCGTCCACCACGAACGGTGACGGCCACCACTGACTCAGACAGCTCGAACCCAGTCGGCCGTCCGGCCGCGGCCGGTGCCCCCAGAAGTGCAGGTACTTGATCCTGGCCCCCGCTCGGACCTCCCTGACCAGGGTGTCCAAGCCATCGATCGTCTCCATGCACGCCAGCATGGCAGGCACCACTGACACTGCGTCCCGCCTTTTCCGCCCCTACTCGACACCTGGTCGACAGATTCCGTCGCGTAACCAAAAGGCAACAACGGAATCACTTGTTGGAGTGCCATTGCTCTGTCAGGATCGGCACTCAAATCAGGCTGGAGCTACGCCACCGGCCCCCGCGCAAGGCGGGGCGAAGGCGGAGGAGAGCGACATGCAGAACCCGGGCACCGCCACCCCGGACACCACCGACAGGTTCCCCGCGCGGGAACGTTTCGCGGACGGCGCTCAGTACATCGCGGGCCGCTTCGCCCGGGGCACCTCGGGCCGCACCCACGCCGTGATCGACCCGGCCACCGGCGAGGAGGTGCTCACCTACGAGCTGGCCTCCGCCGACGTGGACGCGGCCGTCGCCGCCGCCCGCGCCGCCTTCCCCGGCTGGTCGGGCGCCACGCCCGGCGAGCGCTCGGACGCCCTGCACCGCCTCGCCGCCGTCCTCGCCGACCGCGCCGAGGATTTCGCCCGCGCCGAGTCCCTCCAGTGCGGCAAGCCGCTGAAGCTGACGCGTGAGTTCGACGTCCCGGGGACGATCGACAACACCGCCTTCTTCGCGGGCGCCGCCCGGCATCTCCAGGGGCAGGCCGCGGGGGAGTACTCCGGCGACCACACCTCGTACGTCCGCCGCGAGTCCATCGGCGTCGTCGGCTCCATCGCCCCCTGGAACTACCCCCTCCAGATGGCCGCCTGGAAGATCCTCCCGGCGATCGCCGCGGGCAACACGATCGTCCTGAAGCCCGCCGAGCTGACCCCGCTGACCTCGCTGCTCTTCGCGCAGGCGGTGACCGACGCCGGCATCCCCGACGGTGTCGTCAACATCGTCACGGGGACGGGGAAGGAGGCCGGCGAGCACCTCGTGGGCCACCCCGACGTGGCCATGACCTCCTTCACCGGCTCCACCGCGGTAGGCAGGCGCGTCGCCGAGATCGCCACCGCCACCGTCAAACGCCTCCACCTGGAGCTCGGCGGCAAGGCCCCCTTCGTCGTGTTCGACGACGCCGACCTGGAGGCCGCCGTCCACGGCGCGGTCGCCGGCGCGCTCATCAACACCGGCCAGGACTGCACGGCCGCCACGCGCGCGTACGTGCAGCGGCCCCTCTACGAGGCGTTCGTCGAGGCGACCGCCGCTCTCATGGCGGACGTCCGGGTCGGCGACCCGTTCGCGGCCGGCACCGACATCGGCCCGCTCGTCTCCCACGCCCAGCGCGACCGCGTCGCCGCCTTCGTCGACCGGGCGCGTGCCTACGCGCGCGTGGTGACCGGCGGCGAGGCCACCGAGGGCGACCTGGCGAAGGGCGCCTACTACCGGCCCACCCTGATCGCGGACGCCGCCCAGGACAGCGAGGTCGTCCAGTCCGAGATCTTCGGGCCGGTGCTGGTCGTCCTGCCGTTCGACACCGACGACGAGGGCATCCGGCTCGCCAACGACACCCCGTACGGACTCGCCGCCTCGGCGTGGACCCGGGACGTCTTCCGGGCCAACCGCGCGACACGCGAGATCAAGGCCGGATGCGTGTGGATCAACGACCACATCCCGATCATCAGCGAGATGCCGCACGGCGGCTACAAGGCCTCCGGCTTCGGCAAGGACATGTCAGCGTATTCGTTCGACGAGTACACCCAGATCAAGCACGTTATGTTCGATAACACGGCGGTGGCCCGGAAGTCCTGGCACCGCACGATCTTCGGGGACCGATAGTCACAGCTCCGGCCGTCCACCACGGCCGGCTTCCCGAAAGGGCATCAAGCGCATGAGGCAGTACGAGCCCGACCGCCCGACCCCGGTCGAACTGGCCGCCGTGCGGCGCAGTCTCCGCAGTGGCAGGGCCGCCATGACCCGCCGGTCGCTGATGGGCGGCGCGCTCGCGGTGGGCGGCATCGGGGCACTGAGCGCCTGCGGCATCCCCGCGGCCGGCAAGTCCCAGGGCGGCGTCTCCGCCGACGACCACTCGGAGAAGGAGAAGGTCGTCAACTTCTCCAACTGGCCCGAGTACATCGACGTGGACGACAGCGAGCAGCACCATCCGACGCTGGACGCGTTCCGCAAACGGACCGGCATCAAGGTCACGTACACCGAGGACATCAACGACAACGACGAGTTCTTCGGCAAGATCCAGCCGCAGCTCGCCGCCGGCCAGGACACCGGCCGCGACCTCATCGTCCTCACCGACTGGCTGGCCGCCCGCATGATCCGGCTGGGCTATGTGCAGAAGCTGGACGCCTCCAACCTGCCGCACGCCTTCGCCAACCTGTCGGACCAGTTCCGCAGCCCCGACTGGGACCCGGGGCGCGCCTACTCGTACCCCTGGCAGGGCATCTCGACGGTCATCGCCTTCAACAAGAAGGCGCTCGACGGCGTCGAGGTGAAGTCGATGTCCGACCTGCTCGACAACCCGGCGCTCAAGGGCCGGGTCGGTCTGCTGACGGAGATGCGCGACACCGTCGGCATGACCATGCTCGACATGGACAAGGACCCGGCGAAGTTCACCGACGACGACTACGACGCCGTGATCGCCCGGCTGCAGAAGGCCGTCGACAAGGGGCAGATCCGCCGCTTCACCGGCAACGACTACACGTCCGACCTCAGCAAGGGCGACCTGGCCGCCTGTGTCGCCTGGGCCGGTGACATCGTGCAGCTCCAGGCCGACAACCCGGACGTCGCCTATGTCATCCCTGACAGCGGATACATGACCTCCACCGACAACATGCTGATCCCCAACAAGGCGCGCCACAAGACGAACGCCGAGCGGCTCATCGACTACTACTACGAGCCCGGGCCGGCCGCCGAACTCGCCGCCTACATCAACTACGTGAGTCCGGTCGCGGACGTGAAGCCGTACCTCGCCAAGATCGACGAGTCGGCGGCGGACAACCCGCTGATCGTTCCCGACAAGGCCATGCAGGCCAAGTCCCATGCCTTCCGCTCCCTCAGCTCGAAGGAAGAGACGGCCTACCAGCAGCAGTTCGCGAAGCTCACAGGGGCGTGACGACCATGACAAAGGACAGCAGCGGCGACGTCCGCCTTTCCGGCATCGGCAAGACCTACGGCTCCTTCACCGCCGTGCACCCGCTCGACCTGACCGTCCCCCAGGGCTCGTTCTTCGCCCTGCTCGGCGCCTCCGGCTGCGGCAAGACCACCACCCTGCGCATGATCGCCGGGCTGGAGGAACCTTCCTCCGGCACCGTCCACCTCGGCGACCAGGACGTCACCGCCCTGCCGCCGTACAAGCGCCCGGTGAACACCGTCTTCCAGTCCTACGCCCTCTTCCCGCACCTCGACATCTTCGAGAACGTCGCCTTCGGGCTGCGCCGACGCGGCATCAAGTCCGTGAAGAAGCAGGTCGAGGACATGCTGGAACTGGTCCAGCTCGGCGAGCAGGCCCGCAAGAAGCCCCACCAGCTCTCCGGCGGCCAGCAGCAGCGCGTCGCCGTCGCCCGCGCCCTCATCAACCACCCCAAGGTGCTCCTCCTCGACGAGCCCCTCGGCGCCCTCGACCTCAAGCTGCGCCGCCAGATGCAGCTGGAGCTCAAGCGCATCCAGACCGAGGTCGGCATCACCTTCGTGCACGTCACACACGACCAGGAGGAGGCCATGACCATGGCCGACACGGTCGCCGTGATGAACGCGGGCCGCGTCGAGCAGCTCGGCTCGCCCACCGACCTCTACGAGAACCCGCAGACCACGTTCGTCGCCAACTTCCTCGGCACCTCCAACCTCATCGAGGCCGAGGTCGACACCAAGAGCGGCGACGACATCGTGCTGCGGGCGGGCGGCGGCAAGCTCGTCCTGCCCGAGGCCCGCTGCTCCGCGCCGACCACGGCCGGCGGCAAGGTCCTGGTCGGCGTCCGCCCGGAGAAGATCTCCCTCACCCACGCCGACGACGCCGGCGAGATCCCCGAGGGCCGCAACCGCATCACCGGGAAGATCGCCCACTCCTCGTTCATCGGCGTCTCCACCCAGTACGTCATCGACAGCACGGTCTGCCCCGAGTTCGAGGTCTACGCCCAGAACATCGACCGCGACGCCCGTCTGGCCCCCGGCGCCGACGTCGTCCTGCACTGGAGCCCCGCCCACACCTTCGGTCTGGACGCGGCCCAGGACATCGACGCCGGCATCGACGAACAGGTGGCGGTCTGAGATGGCCACACTGACCGAGGCGCCCCCGCCGCTCTCCCCGGCGGAACCCGCCAAGAAGCCGCCGCGCAAGCGGGGCCGGATGACGCCGTACTGGCTGCTCCTGCCCGGCCTGCTCTGGCTGGTCGTGTTCTTCGCGCTGCCGATGATCTACCAGGCCTCCACGTCCGTGCAGACGGGCTCCCTGGAGGAGGGCTACAAGGTCACCTGGCACCTCGCGACCTACTGGGACGCGCTGAGCGAGTACTGGCCGCAGTTCCTCCGCTCGGTCCTCTACGCGACCGCCGCGACCGTCCTGTGCCTGATCCTCGGCTACCCGCTCGCCTACCTCATCGCCTTCCGCGCGGGACGCTGGCGGAACCTGATCATGATCCTGGTGATCGCGCCGTTCTTCACCAGCTTCCTGATCCGCACCCTGGCCTGGAAGACGATCCTCGCGGACAGCGGCCCGGTCGTGTCGTTCCTCAACACCGTGCACGTCCTGGACGTCACCGACTGGCTCGGCTGGACCTCCGGCGAGCGAGTCCTCGCCACCCCGCTCGCGGTGGTCTGCGGACTGACGTACAACTTCCTGCCGTTCATGATCCTGCCGCTCTACACCTCGCTGGAGCGCATCGACGTACGGCTGCACCAGGCGGCCGGCGACCTGTACGCCACCCCGCTCACCACCTTCCGCAAGGTGACCTTCCCGCTGTCGATGCCCGGAGTCGTCTCCGGCACGCTGCTGACCTTCATCCCGGCGGCCGGCGACTACGTCAACGCCGAACTCCTCGGCTCCACCGACACCCGCATGATCGGAAACGTCATCCAGACGCAGTTCCTGCGCGTGCTGGACTATCCGACGGCGGCCGCCCTGTCGTTCATCCTGATGGCGGCCATTCTCCTCATGGTGACCGTCTACATCCGCCGGGCCGGGACGGAGGATCTGGTCTAAATGCCTGTCGTCAACTGGTTCAAGCGCCATCTCGTCGTCATCGCGGGACTGCTGACCCTCGGTTATCTCCTGCTGCCCAACGTCGTCGTCACGGTGTTCTCCTTCAACAAACCGAAGGGACGCTTCAACTACGAATGGCAGCAGTTCTCCACCGACGCCTGGAAGAACCCGTGCGGCGTCGCCGGAATGTGCGACTCGCTGTCGATCAGCCTCCAGATCGCGATCTGGGCGACCATCGGCGCCACCCTGCTCGGCACGATGATCGCCTTCGCGCTGGTCCGCTACCGCTTCCGCGCCCGGGGCTCCGTCAACTCGCTGATCTTCCTGCCGATGGCGATGCCCGAGGTCGTCATGGCCGCCTCGCTGCTCACCCTGTTCCTCAACCTGGGCGCGCAGCTGGGCTTCTACACGATCCTGATCGCGCACATCATGTTCTGCCTCAGCTTCGTCGTGGTCGCCGTCAAGGCACGCGTCCTGTCCATGGACCCGCGCCTCGAACAGGCCGCCCAGGACCTCTACGCCGGACCGGTGCAGACCTTCCTGCGCGTCACCCTGCCCATCGCGGCCCCCGGAATCGCCGCCGGCGCGCTGCTCGCCTTCGCGCTCTCCTTCGACGATTTCATCATCACCAATTTCAACGCGGGCTCGACCGTCACCTTCCCCATGTTCGTCTGGGGTTCGGCACAGCGCGGCACGCCCGTCCAGATCAACGTCATCGGTACGGCCATGTTCCTGATCGCCGTACTGCTCGTGCTGACCTCCATGGTCATCGGCAACCGCCGCAACAAACAGAAGGCATAGAGGGAGTTGAAATCATGGCCCCGAGCGCCATGAACCGGTGGATCACTTCTCTTTCCGACGCCCAGCCGTCGCCGTACTGGCTGGAAGACCCCGGCAAGCCCCACCCCGAGCCCGCGCTCACCGGCGCCGACAGCTGCGACCTGCTGGTCGTCGGCGGCGGCTACAGCGGACTGTGGACCGCCCTCGTAGCCAAGGAGCGCGATCCACGGCGGGACGTGGTGCTGCTGGAGGGCCGCGAGGTGGGCTGGGCCGCCTCGGGCCGCAACGGAGGCTTCTGCGCGGCCTCCCTCACCCACGGGCTGCCCAACGGGCTCGCCCGCTGGCCCGACGAGATCCACACCCTCCAGGAGCTGGGCGCCCGCAACCTCGACGAGATCGAGGCGGCGATCGCCCGGCACGGCATCGACTGCGACTTCGAACGCTCCGGTGAGATCGACGTGGCCACCGAGACGTACCAGGCGTGGGAACTGCGCGACTGGTACGAGGAGCTCGAAGCCAAGGGCCTCGCCGACGGCATCGAGTTCCTCGACGCCGACCAGGTCCGCGAACAGGTCGCCTCGCCCACCTTCGAGGCGGGCCTGTACGACCGGCGGGGCGTGGCCATGCTCCACCCCGCCAAGCTGGCCTGGGGCCTGAAGCAGGCGTGCGTCCGGCTCGGCGTCCGCGTCCACGAGCACACCCCCGCGCTGGACCTGAAGCCGTACGGCGCCGGGATGACCGTCCGCACGCCGTACGGCCGGATCCGGGCCCGGCAGGTGGCCCTCGGCACCAACATCTTCCCCAGCCTGGTCAAGCGGGTGCGGGCGTACACCGTCCCCGTCTACGACTACGCCCTGATGACCGAACCGCTCACCGCCGAGCAGCTCGGCGCGATCGGCTGGAAGAACCGCCAGGGCCTCGGCGACTCCGCCAACCAGTTCCACTACTTCCGGCTGTCCGCCGACAACCGGATCCTGTGGGGCGGGTACGACGCGATCTACCCGTATGGCGGCCGGGTCCGCGCCGAGTACGACGACCGGCCGGAGACCTACGCCAAGCTCGCCGGGCACTTCTTCACCTGCTTCCCGCAGCTGGAGGGCGTCCGCTTCACCCATGCCTGGGGCGGCGCGATCGACACCTGCTCCCGTTTCTCCGCGTTCTTCGGTACGGCCCACCACGGCAAGGTCGCCTACGCCGCCGGGTACACGGGCCTGGGCGTCGGGGCCACCCGGTTCGGCGCCGAGGTGATGCTGGACCTGTTGTCGGGGGAGGACACCGAGCGGACCCGACTGGAGATGGTCCGCAAGAAGCCGCTGCCCTTCCCGCCCGAACCGTTCGCCTGGACCGGTATCGCCCTCACCAAGTGGTCGCTGGCCCGGGCGGACGCGCAGGGCGGGCGGCGCAACCTGTGGCTGCGGACCATGGACCGGCTCGGCCTCGGCTTCGACAGCTGACACCGTTCTGCGGGGCTGTGACCCGGTTCACTCGAAAGGGTGGTGAAAACCCGCGTAATGCCAGGCCAGGACCTCCCTCTCCCTCGTGACGCGACCGCGTCGACGAGAGAGGGAGGTCTTCTCATGGCTGGGGCGAAGTCGGCGGCCGAGTGGCTGGCATCCGTCGCACCGGATCCCGAGGCCTGCCGCTGGGAGTGGGAGCGGGGCCCCCTCGGGGTCGCGCTGCTGCCGGCGGGCAGGGCCTGGGACGTACTCATCCTGCCGGGCGCACTCGGCTACCCCACGCTCGATGTGCTCACCCGCATCCTCGACCAGCCGGGACCCGTGCTGGTCGACTTCGGGGACGACCGCATGGGCTTCTTCGTACCGCCCGGCACGGCCGCCAACTGGCTCGGCACCGGTATCCGCACGGCGGGCGCGGGCACCTGGATCGTCGTCCCGTACCCGGGCCACTCCACCGGCACGGTCCGCTGGCTGATCCCCCCGGACGGCACGGGGACGCTTACGGACCCGGCCTTGCTGGAACTCGCCATGCATGAGGCGGCCGCCGGCTTGGCCGACTAGACGTGTGCGGCGATCCGTCGTCGGTCGGCTGCTGCGCCGCTGTGGCTCGTCGCGCCCACGCGGCGGAGCCGCAGATCAATACAGCCCCGCGCCCCTTGGCTGCGCTGCAGAGCCGCTTCTCAGTCCGGAGCCGTCGCCTTCAGCGCCAGCCACAGCTCCATCCGTACGTCCGGGTCGTCCAGGGAGCGGCCCAGGATCTCCTCGACCCGCCGCATCCGGTAGCGCAGCGTATGCCGGTGGACGCCCAGGTCGGCCGCCGCCGCGTCCCACTGGCCGTGCCGGGACAGCCAGGCCCGGAGCGAGGCCACGAGGTCGCCGCGGCCGGTCGCGTCGTGCTCGTGGAGCGCCCGCAGCAGACCGTCCGCGAACGCCTTCACCGCGTCGTCCGCGAGCAGCGGCAGCACCGAACCCGCCGCCAGCTGCTCGTGCTCGACGAGGATCCGGCCCCTGCGCCGGGCCACCGACAGCGCCTGTTCGGCCTGCCGGTAGGCCGCGGCCGCCGCGATCGGACCGGCGGGCGCCGACAGGCCGACGACCAGTTCCCCGTCCGCGCGTTCCTCGCCGTTCGCGCGGGCCGCCTCCAGCGCCGCCGTGCACCGGGCGACCGCCGCGACGGCCGCGCCCCCGTCCGCCGCCAGCACCACCAGACGCTCGCCCTCGGGCACCACCAGCACGGCCTCGCCGGACCGGGCGGCGGCGGACTCGACCACTTCGGTGAGGCCGCCGAGGGGATCCCCGTCGGCCTCGGCCCCGACCGGCGCGGGTTCCGCCACGATCACCCGGAACGGGGCGTCCAGCAGCGCGCCGTACAGCTCGCCGGCGACCGCCCGGGCGTGGTCCGGCTCGCCCGCCAGGAGCATCCGCAGCACCGCCGTGCCGATCCGCTGCTCGGCCGCCTGGAGGGAGCGGGAGCGTGCCGTCGTGAGGGTGAGCAGGGCGATCGCCGAGTGGACGGCGTACCGCTCGGCCGTGCCGAGGGCCGCGGCCGTGCCGACGGCGAGCGCGGCGCGCGGACGGCGGACCGTGCCCAGGGTGTGCAGCTCGACCCGGTCGGTGTTCTCGGCGCTCTCGCCCCCTTCGGCCGGGCCCGCCCCGCCGACCACCGCCGAGGCGGGCGCCGGGCGCTCGCGCAGCCGCTCCACGTCCGCCGTGAGCCGCGCGGCCCGCCGGCCCGCCCACTCCGGTGCGGTGGCGACGACGGCGCCCGAGGCGTCGTAGAGCGCCGCCCAGCCGTCGACCTGTGCGGCGAGCGCGGTCAGCAGCCCCTCCGGGCCGTCCGTCAGCGCCTGCTTCGTCAGCTCCCGCTGGGCCGCGAACCCGGCCGTCACCGCCCGGTACTGATCGGCCGCGATCGCCGCCGACACCGCCTTGCTGATCGCGAGGAACGGCGTGCGGCGCGGCACCTCCAGCAGGGGCAGGCCCTCCTGCTCGGCCGCGTCGACGAGGGCCTTCGGGACCTCGTCGTAGTTGACGCCGACCGCGAAGCCGAGCCCGACCACCCCGGCCCCGGCCAGGCGCTTCACATAGCGCCGCATGGCCTCGGGGTCCTCCGCGTCCAGCTTCAGCGCGGTGATCAGCAGCAGCTCCCCGCCCTCCATGTACGGCACCGGGTCCGCGAGCTCGCTGACATGCGCCCAGCACACCGGCACGTCCAGGCGGTCCTCGCCCGCCCGCACGGTCAGCTTCAGCGCGGAATGGTGGACGAGCGAGGCGAGCGTGGGAGGCATGGGGCCTTCAGACGGGAGGGACCGGTCGGCGACCGGCGGGGTGATCTTTGGCCGCTTCGTATGAAGGGCCTGTGCCGATTCTGCCTCACTGTACGGTCCCCCGTACGCCCCTTCAGCCCCTCAGGTCCACCAGCAACGGCGGCGTGTGCTCGCCCCCGACGCTCGTCAGCGACAGCACCGCGTGGCCCGGCGGCACCTCGTGCGCCAGCTGGGACGCCGACCATCGCTCCCGCTCGACCTGGCGCACGGTCACCGCGTCCGTGGTCACCGCCTTGCCGGTCACCAGTTTGCGCAGCGCGTGGATGGCCCGGGTCATCGGCTGGTCGGCGAAGACGGTGTGCTTGGCGACCTCGGTGGTCTCCACCCACTCGGTGCCCCAGGTCTGCGCGAACCGGCCGCCGTCCCAGGTGGTGATCCCGGAGAACGCCATCCGGCAGCCCACCGCCCCGTACAGCGGCCCGTGCAGCGCCTCCGGCACGTCCGCCACCGAGCGCAGGGCGAGGACCACGCCCGCGTTCTGCGAGCGCAGCCGCTGGAGCCGGCGCACCGAGTCGGCGGTCACCGTGCCCGTGGCGTCGTCCAGGACCAGACAGGCGAAGTGCGCCCGCCGTCCCTCCCGCACCACGGCGTGGAACTGGGCGAGGACCAGCCGGGTGATCAGCCGGCCGGCCTCCTCGTGGCCCCGCTCGGGCAGGTCGACGCGGACCCGCAGCGGGTGGTGGGCGACGGCGCGGAGCGAGAAGGCGCGGTGGGCGTCGTCGCCCCCGCCGAAGAACCCGGCGAACACCGGCCGGTTCAGCAGCGCGAGCCGGTCGGCCAGGGCGCGGCCCGGGTCGCCCGGTGTCCCCGTCTGCCGGATCCGTGCCTCCAGCTCCCGGCGCATCACCTCGTCCCCGGCCACCGCCTCCCGCAGCGCGCCCAGCGCACCCGGCTCGCCCTCGAGGAGTTCCCGCAGGTCGGCCAGGGCCGGGAAGCGGCCGTGCGCGGCCCGGTGGGGGCCGAGGAGCTGGGCGAGCGCGGTCGCCGCGCTCTGTCCGCCCACCGTGTCCAGGTCGCCGACCAGCGCCTCGGCGAGGATCCCGGCCGCCTCGTCGGGGTCCTCGGACCCGGCGTACGGGTCCAGGTCGTGCACCGAGGACGGGTCGCCGATCCGGACGATCACGTCGTAGGAGGAGTCGGCGCCGAGCGGGCCGCCGCCGGGGGCGGAGACCGCGACGACCGCGCAGCCGCCGGTCAGCGCCTGGAGCGCCAGGGCCTCCGTGAGCGGCTCGACGAGCGTGCGGGTCTTGCCCGAGCCGGACGGGCCGATCGCGAGCAGCGAGGTGCCCAGCACGTCCGGGCCGAGCGCGGCGCCCGCGTCGCGGTAGACGGCCGGGGCGCGCTCGGCGGCCACCCAGCGGCCGATGCGCACCTGCCCGGCGAGCAGATCGTGCCGGGCGGCGCGGCGGGGCAGGTCACGGGCGCCGGAGGGGTGGGCCCAGGCGGCCCCGCCCTGGCGCAGCACGGTCTCCCGGAACTCCGGCAGCCCCACCGTCCACGCCCGCCGCACACGCGCACAGTCCACGTCGTTCATCCGCCCGGCGGCCACCTCACCGGTCAGCAACTCGGCGGCCTCGACCTGCCCGGCGTCCCGCAGCTCGGGCCACTGGGCGGGGGGCCGCGCGACGGCGGGCGGGGCGGTCTTCGGGTTCCCCCGGGCGGCGAGTCGTTCCTTCAGATACGGCCACCAGCCGCCGGCCAGGGCGAACGGCCACACCACGAGCGCCGTGACGACCGCGTACAGGGCGTCCGTGAACACGACGGAGGCGAACAGCTCGTAGCTCCCGCTGATCAGGACGATCAGCGAGAACAGCGGGTCGACGACCGGCAGCGCGTCCCAGCCGACCCCGAAGGCGCCGGGGAACACGAAGCTCAGGGCGGCCAGCGCACAGAGCAGGGCGAGCAGGGCGCGGACGGGCTGCGGACGGCGGCCCACGAAGTGCCGCAGCGCCTCCGGCCAGCTGCCCAGCCGGCCCATGGTGAAGAGGAGGACCGCGAAGAAGACGCCGTCGTAGACCACCCGGGCCTCGGCGCCCTCATTGGTCTTCGGCGAGGCGATCGTGCCGCCCCACCACCAGTCGCCCGGCGTGAACAGCCGCAGCAGCGTGAACTGGTACGGCAGGCTGCCGCGCCGCCACAGCGACCACAGCACCAGCGCCACCACCAGCGGCACCAGCATCCCGATCACCGTCACCGGCGCGAGCCGCTCCACCGTGCGGTCGCCCTTCGGCGGCCGGTACCCGAACCGCCAGATGCCGGGCTTCGCGGCCGGGCGGGGCTCGTCGAGCCAGCTCGCCGCGGCCGACGTGGGCGGCGGGTCCGCGGGCCGCGGCGGCACCGCCGGCGGTCCCGCCGGGCGCGGCACAGGATTCGCATGCGTGCCGCGCGCGTCCCGCATCCCGTCGCTGTCCATCGCCCTTGCCCCCTGACCAGCCGCTCCGTCCACCATCAGCCGTCAATCTAACGCCCCCGCAAGGGGAGTTCACCGCATACGGGGCCGGGCCGCACGGATCGCCGCCCACCCGTCACTGTCCACGGCGGACAACCGGCCCCGCCGACAACGCCCACATGGAGCATGCCGACCTCCCGTTCCCGGTCCTAGCCTGCGAGAAAGGAAAGAAAAAGAAGGACAGCGACAGCGTCCGCGCACCGCGTGCGTGAAAACCCCCAGGAGCCCCTCATGACCGCCCTTCCGCAGGAGCGCCGGATCGTCACCGCCATCCCCGGCCCGAAGTCGCAGGAGCTGCAGTCCCGCCGTGTCGCCGCGGTCGCTCGGGGCGTCGGCTCGGTGCTGCCGGTCTTCACCGCGCGCGCGGGCGGCGGCATCATCGAGGACGTCGACGGCAACCGGCTGATCGACTTCGGCTCCGGCATCGCCGTGACCAGCGTCGGAGCCTCCGCCGAGGCCGTCGTACGCCGTGCCTCCGCGCAGCTCGCCGACTTCACCCACACCTGTTTCATGGTCACCCCGTACGAGGGCTATGTGGAGGTCGCCGAGGCCCTCGCCGAGCTGACCCCGGGCGACCACGCCAAGAAGTCGGCCCTGTTCAACAGCGGCGCCGAGGCCGTCGAGAACGCCGTCAAGATCGCCCGCGCCTACACCAAGCGCCAGGCGGTCGTCGTGTTCGACCACGGCTACCACGGCCGCACCAACCTCACGATGGCGCTGACGGCGAAGAACATGCCGTACAAGCACGGCTTCGGCCCCTTCGCCCCCGAGGTCTACCGCGTCCCCGTCGCCTACGGCTACCGCTGGCCGACCGGCCCGGAGAACGCCGGCCCCGAGGCCGCCGCGCAGGCCATCGACCAGATCACCAAGCAGGTCGGCCCGGACAACGTGGCCGCGATCATCATCGAGCCGGTCCTCGGCGAGGGCGGCTTCATCGAGCCGGCGAAGGGCTTCCTGCCCGCGCTGAGCAAGTTCGCCGCGGACAACGGCATCGTCTTCGTCGCCGACGAGATCCAGTCCGGCTTCTGCCGCACCGGCCAGTGGTTCGCCTGCGAGGACGAGGGCATCGTCCCGGACCTGATCACCACCGCCAAGGGCATCGCGGGCGGTCTGCCGCTCGCCGCCGTCACCGGCCGCGCCGAGATCATGGACGCCGCGCACGCGGGCGGCCTGGGCGGCACCTACGGCGGCAACCCGGTCGCCTGTGCGGGCGCGCTCGGCTCGATCGAGACGATGAAGGAGCTCGACCTCAACGCGCGGGCCAAGGCGATCGAGTCGACGATGAAGGCACGGCTGACGGCCATGGCCGAGAAGTACGAGGTCATCGGGGACGTCCGGGGTCGCGGCGCGATGATCGCCATCGAGCTCGTCAAGGACCGGACGACGAAGGAGCCCAACCCGGAGGCCACCGGCGCCCTGGCCAAGGCCTGCCACCAGGAGGGCCTGCTGGTCCTGACCTGTGGCACCTACGGCAACGTGCTGCGCTTCCTGCCCCCGCTGGTGATCGGCGAGGCCCTGCTGAACGAAGGTCTCGACATCATCGAGCAGGCCCTGGCCGGCCTCTGACGCACAGCCGTTTCCCCAGGGACGGCAGGCGGTTTGAATCCTCCCTTCCCTGCAGCCGGGTTGAGACCAGCCCGGACGAGCATCACGCGTGCGGAATTCTTGTCTCGTGGGGACACGGTTCCGCATGCGGTGCAGGTGTAGGTGCGCTCACCCAGCGGCAGGCGATGCTTGGCTCTCGCATCGCAGTGCGCGCAGTCCATCGTGGTGTGCGCGGGATGGACGAGGCGGCTGTCCCGCCCGTGCTCGCAGCCCATCTCGATCAGGGCCTGCTTGGTGGCGCCGATGGCGGCGTCCGCGGCCTTACGGGCCATGGTGGTCCTGGCCAGGAACTTCGGACGGAAGTCCTCGACAGCGATGGCGTCGTGATCTCGGACGACCTTCTTGGCCCATTTACGGGCCGTGTCCTTTCGCTGCCTCGCGACTTTCTTTTCGCGGTCTCCTTCACGCCCCAGTCGACACCGATCACGCGGCCGGTCGCCGGCAGCGGCTGGACCTGGGCGGGCACGACGAACGAGCAGTACCAGTGTCCGAGGCTGTCCTGGTACACGCGCACCGACGACGGCTCCGCCGGGAGTTCCCGCGACCACACCACCGTCACCGCGATGCCCCCGGCCAGGTACAGCCGGCCGTCCTTCAGCCGGAACCCGCGCCGGGTGTAGTTGAGGGTCAACAGCGCCTCGCGCTTGGTCTTCCACCCCGGCATCCCGGCCCGGCGTGCCATGGGCAGGCGCTCTGTGATGTCCTTGTGTGCCTTGGCGCGGGAGCGGCCGAAGTCGCGGACGATCTGCTGCTGCGGAACGGAGGAGCCCTCACGCAGCCACGGCGTACGGGCGCGGGCCTCGGTCAGCATCCTATCGAGCTGAGCCGGGCCGCACGTGGCCTTCTCTCCGGTCGCCCTGTTGTGCAGTTGTACGGCCCGGGACTTGGCGACACACTCGTTCCACACCCAGCGGCACCGACCCCACTCCGCCGCCAGAGCCGTGCGAGCGGTGGGCGGCACGCGCAGCCGGTACGTGTACCGGGCATGCGAGCCCTCCATAGCCGCCCCCACGCGTGCCATCTCGCCCCCTCACGGTCAGCCGGGACACCATGGCATCCCGAACCCTCAAAAGGACCATCCGTACGAGCGCCGCACACCCGTCCCCTCATCCCGCAGTCACCACCCCAACCAGTGACCGCAAGCACGCGTGTTCGCATCACCTCAGCCGTGCCTGACAGCGACATGGCGACACACGGCCTGAACAAGATGCGACTTCGCTCGGCGTCTCAACAGCCGGATGTGATATCTCCCCACCGTGAATGGCGAGGCCTTCTCGCGTGAACCGGGTGAAGAAGGTGTGCGGGGTGCATGGTGGGTTGCGTATCTGTCTGTCGCACCGCCCGTCACTGCCGTACGTTCTACCCAGATGAGAGATACACCCGTCCGCAGGTGACTGCGGACGGAAACCCCAGGCCGGGGCCTCCCCAGCTTCGACCTGGTCGTGCCCTCGCGCACACACAACCGGAGCTTCCGGCTCCGGATCTCCTCACCGATCGGACGGTCGCCCGCCCCAAACCCCCCGGGGCGGCCGGCGTTCCGATCCGGACGGCCACCCCGGAACCATCCCCCCCTTGTTCCGGGGTGGCCGACCTCCTTCTCCCGGTCTCTTCCTCCTCACCGAAGGAGGATCATGGAACACCTCGTCGAAGCCGCCCCCGGCATCCGTCTCTGGGCGGAGGAACGCGGCCCCGCCGACGCGCCCCCGCTCCTGCTGATCATGGGCGCGCAGGCCTCCGGGCTCGGCTGGCCGGACGGGTTCACGGACCTCCTCGCCGCCCGCCACCGCGTCATCCGCTACGACCACCGCGACACCGGCCGCTCCACCTGGGCGTACGACGAACGGCCATACCCCCTCGCCGCACTCGCCGAGGACGCGGTCACGGTCCTGGACGCCCTGGGGATCGAGCGCGCCCATGTCGTCGGCATGTCGCTGGGCGGGACGCTCGCCCAGCTCCTCCTCGCCGACCACCCGGACCGGCTGCGCACCGCGACCCTCGTCGGCACGGGAGCGGTGAGCTCGGCCCCCTTCACCAGGCCGGACGGTACGACCGTCCCCGCGGCGGACCTGCCGGGCCCCGCCCCCGCGCTGCTGGAATTCTGGTCACGCCCCGAGCCGGACGGTCCGAGCCCGGAGGAGGAACTGGACCACCGCGTCGAGCACTGGCGCCTGCTCGCCGGCGACGCCCTCCCCTTCGACCCCGCCTACTTCCGCGCCCTGGAACACCGCGTCATCACCCACACCGGCCACCACGACCCCGGCACCGCCCACGCCCGAGCCGACCAGTCCGGCCTGGACCGCACGGGCCCACTGGCCCGCAACGAGGTACCCACCCTGATCGTCTCGGCCCCGGCCGACCCGGTGTACCCGCCGCCGCACGCCGAGCACCTGGCCCAGGCGATCCGCGGCGCCCGCCTGGTGGAGATCAAGGGCATGGCACACGCACTGCCGCCCGAGGTGCACATCCCGCTGGCGCAAGCGATTCTCGCCCATACCCCCCAGAGCAACTGAGACCGCCGCAGGCGATCTTCAGGGGCGCGGGGCGGTGTCACCATGCGGCTCCGCCGCGCGGGCGCGACCAGCCACCACGCACCCGCACACCGCACGCCCCCACCCCCCGGTGCTGCGCCCCCCACCCCCCACCTCCAACTGACAAGCTGTCCCCCATGCCGCCCCGCCCCGACCACCAGACCGAGGCCCGCCCCACCAGCCCGACGCCCGCCCCCACCCCGCAACGGCGCCGCACCCCCACCACCCCCCTCACCCTCACCCTCCTCGCCCTCCCCGCCCTCCTCTTCGCCCTGATCACCTGGCAGGTGAAGGCGGACGGCCCCCTCCTCACCCTCGACGCCCGTCTCAGCCACACCCTGATCCACCCGGACCACCTCTCCGAGCTGCTCTCCGACCTGGGAAACGTGCAGATCGCAGTGCCCGTACTCGTCCTGGTGACGGTGTACGTGGCCCTGCACGGGCAGTGGGACGGCCGGCGGCGCTGGTGGCTGCCGCCCGTCGCCGCCCTCGTCCTGCTGACCCTGGTCCCGCTGATCGTCGTCCCCCTGAAGGAGTGGACCGCGCGCCCCGGTACGCCCGCCGTGCCGCCCGCCACCGGCTACTACCCCTCCGGGCACACGGCCACGGCGGCCGTCGCCTACGGTTCCGCGGCGATGATCCTGCTGCCGTGGCTGCTGACGGCCCTGGCCCGGCGGCTGGCGGTCGCCACGGCCGGCCTGCTCGTCCTCGCCGTCTCCTGCGGACTGGTCCGGCGCGGCTACCACTGGCCGCTGGACGTGGCGGCCAGCTGGTGCCTGTGCACGGTGCTGCTCGGCGCGCTCTGGCTCTTCCTGCGCGCGACGACCCGCCCCGACACCCGCCCCGACCCCGCCAAACCGTAGTACGCCGACCGTCCACCCGTACGACTCGGACAAGCGCTCCCGCGCCCCGGCGCGCCTACCGTGGACCACGCACGCCACAGCACACAGCACACCCCCATGCGGAAGGGCCGGGAACGCCACTATGACTTCCATCCACGCCTTCTGGCTCGCCGGCCGCCAGGCCACCGGCGAGGACAGCTTCGACGTCACCTCCCCGTGGGACGGACGGCTCGTCGGCACGGTCAGCGTGCCGACGGACGCCCAGATCGAGGAGGCCGTGGCCGCCGCGTACGCCGTGCGCGAGGAGTACGCCGCCACCCCCGCCCACGTCCGCGCCGCCGCCCTCGACCACGTCAGCAAGCGGCTCGTCGAGCGCACCGAGGAGATCGCGCAGCTGATCTCCGCCGAGAACGGCAAGCCGATCAAGTGGGCCCGGGGCGAGGTCGGCCGGGCCGTCTCCGTGTTCCGGTTCGCGGCCGAGGAGGCCCGGCGCTTCAACAGCGGCGAGGCCCAGCGCCTCGACACCGACCCCGGCGGCCAGGGCCGGCTCGCGCTCACCCGCCGCTTCCCGAAGGGCGTCGTGCTGGGCATCGCGCCGTTCAACTTCCCGCTGAACCTGTGCGCCCACAAGGTCGCCCCCGCGATCGCGGCCGGCGCGCCGATCATCCTCAAGCCGGCCCCCGCGACCCCGCTGTCCGGCCTGATCATCGGCGATCTGCTGGCCGAGACGGACCTGCCGGCCGGCTCCTGGTCGGTCCTGCCGGTGTCCAACGACCGTATGCCCGCCCTCGTCCAGGACGAGCGGCTGCCGGTCATCTCCTTCACCGGCTCCGAGAAGGTCGGTTACGCGATCATGGACTCGGTGCCGCGCAAGCACTGCACCCTGGAGCTGGGCGGCAACGGCGCCGCGGTCGTCCTCGGCGACTGGGCGTCCGACGCCGACCTGGACTGGGCCGCGACCCGGATCGCGACCTTCTCCAACTACCAGGGCGGCCAGTCCTGCATCTCGGTGCAGCGGGTCATCGTCGACGCGTCGGTGTACGACCGTCTCCTCCCGCGGATCGTCGCGGCCGTGGAGGCCCAGGTCACCGGCGACCCCTCCGACGCGGCGACCGACGTCGGCCCGCTGGTGAGCGAGGACGCGGCCAAGCGTGTCGAGACCTGGGTGGACGAGGCGGTCGCCGCGGGCGCCTCCCTCCTCGCCGGCGGCAAGCGCGACGGCGCCTCCTACGCGCCGACCGTCCTCACCGACGTACCGGCCGACACCAGGATCGCCTGCGAGGAGGTCTTCGGGCCGGTCCTCACCGTGCAGAAGGTGGACGGCGAGGACGAGGCGTTCGCGGCGGTCAACTCCTCCAAGTACGGCCTCCAGGCGGGCGTCTTCACCCACGACCTCCAGGCCGCCTTCCGCTCCCACCGCGCGCTCGAGGTCGGCGGCGTCGTCATCGGCGACGTCCCCTCCTACCGCGCCGACCAGATGCCGTACGGCGGCGCCAAGCAGTCCGGCGTCGGCCGCGAGGGCGTGAAGTTCGCGATGGACGACTACACCTACGAGCGCGTCCTGGTCCTGACGGGCCTCGCGCTGTAGCGCCGCCCCTCGCCCTGTCCAAGGGGCGCCCCTATCTAATGGGAACCATTTTCATATAGGCTCCCCGAAGGGGTCCGGCACCGATGCCTTCCGGTGCCGGACCCCTTCCTGCTGTCGGCCTGGTCCGGACCCTCAACCGGAGAAGCCGACATGCGCGAGCCGCAGCGGGCCGCGCAGCCTGAGGTGCAGGTCGTGCACGCCGTCGGCGCTGAAGGGCGCCTCGACGGAGAGGTAGTCGTACGGGCCCGGCGTAGGTGTACCGACGGTCAGCACGGCCGTGGCCGGGGCGCCGCCCAGGGACAGCTCGACCGTGCCGTGCCCGGCCACCGTCACCGTCGCACCGGTCGTGCCGGTCCCGAAGTCACAGGCCCGGTAGACCAGTTCACCCGAGCCCCCGCCCACGGGCGTCACCGCGTCGCCCGCCGTCTTCGTCAGGTCGACGATCTCGGTACCGCTCTGCTCGTCGAAGTCGGCGGCGCGGACACCGCGCCGGAGGACCGGGCGGGCGACGGCCGGCTCGCCGTCGAGCACGATCGTCCCGCGCAGCCGGACGTCCTCGCTCGATCCCCCGATCAGCAGGTCGTACGGCCCCGGCTCCACCCGCCATCCGTCCCGCGCCACGTCCCAGAACCTGAACGCGGACAACGGGACGTCGAAGGACACGGCCGCCGCAGCCCCGGGCGCGAGCGTGATCCGGTGGTGGCCGAGCAGCTCGCGGCGCGGCCGGGTGACCGACGGGTCCACGGCACGGGTGTAGAGCTGGGCGACCTCGTCGGCGGCCATGCCCCCGGTGTTGGTGACCGTGCAGGAGATCCGCGCCCGGTCCTCCCCGACCGCCACCGTCAGGTCGGCGTAGGCGAAGGAGGCGTACGACAGCCCGTGCCCGAAGGGGAAGAGCGGCCTGCCCTCGAAGTACAGGTACGTCTGGCGGGCGCCGATCACGTCGTAGTCGAGCAGATCGGGCAGATCGGCGTCGTCGGCGTACCAGGTCTGGGGGAGCCGACCGGCCGGGGAGACGTCACCGGCGAGCACCCGGGCGAGGGCGGTCCCGCCGGCCTGTCCGCCGTGGGCCGTCCACAGCACCGCGCCCAGCCGCCCGGGCTCCACGGCGTACGGGTACGCCGACACCAGCGCCAGCACCGTACGCACGCCCGAGGCCCGGGCCGCCGCCAGGATCCGCTCCTGGTGGGCGGGGAGGGCCAGGGTCGTACGGTCCTCGGTCTCGCGCCCGTTGATGTGCGGGTCGTTGCCCGCCACGACCACGACGACGTCCGCCCGGTCCGCCACCCGGGCCACCGCGTCCTCGCCGCGCTCGACGACGACCACCTCGAAGACCTCGCCGTCGGTGTCCTCCCCGGCAACCCGGACGCCGTCGGCGGCGACACACACGGGGCGACCCGTTCCCAGATGCCGCAGGAGGTGGCCGTGCGCATGAGGCTCCAGGCGGAACGTCTCCTGCACGATCCAGCCGCCCGGCTGGTCGGCGGAGGCGCGCAGGAAGCCGTCCTCGGCGACCGACAGATACCGGCCGTCGGGAGCGCGCAGGGTCAGCACCCCCTCGCCCCAGTCGACGAGCGCGAGTTCCGTGCCGGTGCCGTCCGCGGTCAGCGGCGGGAGGTCGGTACGGCCCGCGAGCAGCGCCGGGTCCAGGGCGCCCTCGGCGCCGCGCACCTCGTCGGCGGCCTCGGGGGCGGCGGGCACCGTCAGGAACGTGTCCGCGGAGGTCTTCAGCAGGACCCGGTCCACGCCCTCCGCGAACTCCACCCGCTCCGCGCCGAACCGCTCGTACAGCCCCTCCAGGGGAGTCGAGCGGTGGATCAGGGTGCCGCTGTACCAGTCGAGCTTGCACTCGTCGGCGAGCAGGCCCACGACCGCGATCCGGGTGTCGGCCGCCAGCGGCAGCACCCCGTCGTTGCGCAGCAGGACGATCGCCTGCTCGGCGGCCTCCCGGGCGAGCTCGCGATGGGCCGGGGTGTCGAACTCCCCGGTGCCCGCGTGCGGGTCGTGCCGCGGGTCGAACTCGCCCAGCCGGAAACGGACCGAGAGCTGCCGGCGGACCGCCGCGTCGATGTCCGCCTCCGTCAGCAGACCCCGCTCCAGGGCCCCCTCGACCCGGGCGACGATCTTCGAGCCGTCGGTGCCGTGGTCGGTGAAGCTGTCCACCCCGGCCTGGAGCGCGGCCGCCGTCGCCTCCTCGTGGGTGTCGAAGTAGTGCTCGGAGTCGACCAGGTTGGAGGGCGCGCCCGCGTCCGAGCAGACCAGCAGCTCCTCGTCCGTCCAGGTGCGCAACTGCTCGCGCAGATACGGGGAGACATGGTTGGGGCGGCCGTTGACCAGGTTGTACGCCGGCATCACCCCGGCCACCGCGCCCGCCTCGACCGTCTCCTTGAAGGCGCGCAGATCGTACTCGTGCAGCACGCGCGGGCGGACCGAGGAGGAGGTGACGTCCCGGCCCGTCTCGTTGTTGTGGGCCAGCCAGTGCTTGAGGACCGGGGCCGTGCGCCAGTACGTCGGATGCTCGCCGCGCAGACCGCGCGTGTACGCGGTGGCGATAGCCGAGGTCAGCTTCGGGTCCTCGGAGTAGCCCTCCTCGTTACGGCCCCACAGCGGGTGGCGCAGCAGGTTGACCGTGGGCGACCAGACGTTCAGGCCCACGCGGTCGTCGCGGGCGTGCATCGCCCGGACCTCCTGGGACACCGCCTCGCCGACCCGTCGTACGAGATCCGTGTTCCAGGTCGCGCCCAGCCCCACGGCCTGGGGGAACACCGTCGCCGGCCCCATCCACGCCACACCGTGCAGGGCCTCCTGGCCGGTACGGAACGCGGCCACGCCGAGCCGCTCGACGGCCGGGGCGAACTGGTGCAGGGAGGCGACCTTCTCGTCCAGGGTGAGGCGCGCCAGCAGATCGTCGATGCGCTTCGCGAACGGCAGATGCGGATCGCGGAAAGGCGGCGTGTGCGGCGTGGGTGCGGTCACGTGGGGATCCCTTTGCGATGGAGCGGGGAGACGCTTTCGAAGCGCTTCGATGCTCATTGGACGCACCACTGGGTGTCAAGGGGACCTCCCGCTTATTTCAAGCAGGGCATAAGAACAGGTCACCTCCGATACCTCGGAGGAATGTTGGGAGCGACCCTTGTGCACCCCCGGGTGTTCACTTAACCTCGCAGCAACATCGAAGCGCTTCGACTGGAAATCTACGTGACAGTGGTCGGAGGATCCGCTTCAGCTCAGCCAGTTCCACTCGAGACACCGCAGCCGACGGCCACCGCCGGGTGTCCTGGTGCGCCATGAAGGGTTGACGCAATGACGCCGAACGCCGCTTCTGCTTCTTCCGGCTCCTCCGGACCGAGCCGGAGAAGCTTCCTCGCCTCCACGGCGGTCGCCACCGCAGCGGTGGCGGGAGGGATGCCGCTGCTGTCCGCCTGCGGCGGCTCGGAAAGCGGCTCGCGCGACGGCACCACCTCGGGCAAGGACGCCAAGAAGATCCTGCCGACGTATGTCGCCAGCAACGTGGTGACGCCGGACATCCCGGCCAAGAACGGCTCCTCGATCGGCTTCACGAGCAAGCTCGACATGGCCGGCCTGAAGACCTCGGTGCCGAAGAAGCTCGGCAAGGGCGGCAAGGTCACGATCATGTCGCCGTTCTGGGGCTCCCCGCCGAAGGCCGACAACGCCTACTACACGGGCATGAACGACCTCATCGGCGTCGACGTCGTCTGGCAGAACCAGGACGGCAACACCTACGAGCAGAAGCTCGGCGCGGTCCTCGCCTCCAGCGACGTACCGGACGTGGTCGTGGTCCCCGGCTGGAACATGAACGGCCGCATACCCAGCGCGATCATCAGCAAGTTCGCCGACCTCGGGCCCTACCTCTCCGGCGACGCCGTCAAGGACTACCCGAACCTCGCCGCGATCCCCACGGACGCCTGGCAGCGCTCCATCTTCGGCGGCAAGCTGCGCGGACTGCCGATGCCGGCGGCGTACGTCTCCAACATCGTGCCCCTCTACCGCAAGGACATCTTCGACAAGGAGGGGTACGAAGTCCCCACCACCGCCGACGAGTTCCACGCCCTGGCCAAGGAGATCACCAACGCCAAGGCCAAGCGGTGGGCCTGTCTGGACATGAAGTGGACGGCCTGGAACATCTTCGGCGTGCTGCCCGGCGACGAGAAGGGCCTCATGTGGAACCTCGTCGACGGCAAGCTGATCAACCGCATGGAGACCCAGGAGTACCTGGAAGCGATCGAGTGGACGCGCAAGCTGTTCGCCGACGAACTCGTGCACCCCGACGCCAAGCTCGGCAAGAGCAGCGCCACCGACCCGGGCCCCAAGTTCGCGGCCGGCGAGTTCCTGATCTACAACAACGACATCTCCCAGTGGTACAGCCGCACCGCCGAACAGGCCGCCCAGAACCCCGACTTCAAGGTCTGGGGCATGGACCTCTTCGCCCACGACGGCGGCACCCCCACCTTCTGGGCCAAGAACCCGGCGGGCATCTTCGCCTTCGTCAACAAGAAGGCGTCCAAGTCGGTCATCCAGGACGTGCTCGCCGTCGCCAACGCCACCGCGGCGCCGTACGGCACCAAGGAGTACATGATGACCAACTACGGCGTGGAGGGCACCCACTACACCCTCAAGGACGGCGTCCCGGTCAAGACCGACCAGGGCAACCTCGACGTCCTCAACGCCTATGTGATGATCGCCAGCCCCGCCTCCACCCTCGCCCACCCCGACTTCCCCGAGGTCGCCCGCGGGCAGGTCGAGTGGCAGCAGAAGGTCGGCGCCCACACCAAGAAGACCTCCTTCTACGGCATGCAGATCACCGAGCCCTCCCGCTGGGCCAACCTCTCCAGCGACTTCGAGCAGCTCGAGGACGACATCATCCGCGGCCGCAAGAAGATCAGCGACATGCAGCAGGCCGTCTCCGACTGGAAGAGCAAGGGCGGCGACCAGCTCCGCGACTGGTACCAGAAGATTCTCGACGAGAACGGCTCGGCGGCGAGCTGACCCGGCATCGAGGCAAGGAGAACGGCCGTGTCCCACAGCACGGTGCCTCGCAGCGGGGCCGAGGCAGCAGACGAGACGGACAAGCCCCCGGTGGCGTCCGGCGGCGCCACCGGCCCCGCCGGGGGTGAGACGAAGAAACCCTCGGGGAAGCTGAGCCTGCGCCTGAGACTCAGACGCGACCGCGTCCTGCTCCTGATGACCCTGCCGGCCGTCGCGCTGGTCCTGCTGTTCAGTTACGTGCCGATCCTGGGCAACATCGTCGCCTTCCAGGACTACGACCCGTACATCAGCGACAACGGCATCGTCTCCATGCTGCACAGCCCCTGGGTGGGCCTGGAGAACTTCCAGCGCATCTTCGAGGACGCGGCGTTCTGGGACGCGGTCACCAACACCCTCGTGCTGTTCTTCCTGCAACTGGTGCTGTACTTCCCGATCCCCATCCTGCTCGCGCTGCTCATCAACAGCGTCGTCAGGCCGCGGGTGCGGGCGGTCTCCCAGGCCATCCTCTACCTGCCGCACTTCTTCTCATGGGTGCTGGTCATCGCGGTCTTCCAGCAGTTGTTCGGCGGGGCGGGCATCCTCTCCCAGCTCCTGCGCCAGCACGGCTACGACGGCCTCGACATCATGACCGACCCCGAGACCTTCAAATACCTGATCACCGCGCAGAGCGTGTGGAAGGACGCCGGCTGGGGGATCATCGTCTTCCTCGCCGCGCTCTCCTCCGTCCCGACGGACCTGTACGAGGCCGCCGCGATGGACGGCGCCGGACGCTGGCGCCGCATGTGGCATGTGACGCTCCCGGCCCTGCGCCCGGTGATCGCCCTGCTGCTGGTCCTGCGCGTCGGCGACGCGCTCACCGTGGGCTTCGAACAGATCCTGCTCCAACGCGACTCCGTGGGACCGGGCGCCTCGGAGGTCCTGGACACCTTCGTCTGGTGGAACGGCGTCCGCAACCAGGACTTCGGCTACGCGGCCGCCGCCGGACTCGTCAAGGGCGTCGTCAGCCTCGGGCTGGTCCTCGCCGCGAACAAGGTGGCCCATCTCATGGGCGAGCAGGGGGTGTACAAGAAATGAGCACGGTGCTCGAAAAGTCCCGTCCGTGGTCCGCGCCGCCCCGGCCGGCCTGGGAGGAGGAGCCCAGCAGGGCCGGCCTGGCCGGCAAGGGGCTGGTCCTCGCGCTGGCCTGCCTCGGGATCCTCTTCCCGATCTGGATCGTCGTCGTCACCAGCCTCTCCTCCCGCCGCACCATCGACGAGGCGGGCGGGCTGGTGATGATCCCCAAGGGCATCACCTTCGTCGCCTACCGGGAGCTGCTGAGCGGCGGGCAGGTGACGCGGGCCGCGGTGATCAGCGTCCTCATCACGCTGGTGGGCACGCTGTTCTCGATGACGGTGTCCGTGCTGTGCGCGTACGGCCTTTCCCGCACGGGCTCACTGGGCCACCGCTGGCTGCTGCTGGTCCTGCTGGCCACGATGTTCTTCAGCGCCGGTCTGATCCCGACGTACCTGCTGGTGCAGTCCCTCGGCCTGACCGACACCTACCTGGCGCTGATCCTCCCCAGCGCGGTCAGCGTCTTCAACATCCTCGTCCTGCGGGGCTTCTTCATGGGCATCTCGCAGGAACTGATCGACAGCGCGCGGATCGACGGGGCCGGGGACTTCCGGATCCTCTGGCAGATCGTCATGCCGCTGTCGCGGGCGGTGCTGGCGGTCATCACGCTGTTCTACGCCGTCGGGTACTGGAGCGCGTGGTTCAACGCGTCGCTGTACCTGAACGACCAGGACATGATGCCGCTGCAGAACGTCATGATCCAGCTGGTGCAGAAGCAGGAGGCGCCGGTGGGGCTGGGGCAGGCGATCAAGACGGGTGAACTGTCGGGGCTGGCCGTGCAGATGGCGGTGATGGTGATGGCGTTGCTGCCGGTGGCTGTCCTGTCCCCGTTCGTCCAGAAGCACTTCAAGAAGGGGATGCTGACGGGGGCGGTCAAGGGGTAGCCGACGCCCACTGTCCCGGGGGCGTGCGGGGGACGGCGGCTGCGGGCGCGTCGTGGCCGATCGCGCAGTTCCCCGCGCCCCTGAGGGGTTGCAGCTGCGTTGTCCGAAAAAACTCGCGCCCCCACAGCAACCCACCCCACCCCTCCCCTCCGACTCCCCCTCGAGGTACCCCCATGCACGTCACCCGCCGCACCGTCCTCGCCGGCACGGCAGCCGCAGCCGCCGCAGCCCTCGCAGGTCTCCCCGCCGGGCAGGCAACCGCGGCCACGAGCAACGGCACCCCCGCCTACCGCTGGCGCAACGCCGTCATCGGCGGCACCGGTTTCGTCACCGGCGTCCTCTTCCACCCCTCCGTCCGCGGTCTCGCCTACGCCCGCACCGACATCGGCGGCGCCTACCGCTGGGACGACAGAACCGCCCGCTGGACCCCCCTCACCGACCACCTCGGCTGGGACGACTGGAACCTCCTCGGTGTGGAGGCGATCGCCGTCGACCCCGGCCACCCGGACCGCCTCTACCTCGCCCTCGGCACCTACGCCCAGTCCTGGGCCGGCAACGGCGCGATCCTGCGCTCCGAGGACCGCGGCGCCACCTGGACCCGTACCGACCTCACCGTGAAGCTCGGCGCCAACGAGGACGGCCGGGGCGCGGGGGAGCGGCTGCTGGTGGACCCGAGGGACAGCGACACCCTGTGGCTGGGCACGCGGCACGACGGGCTGCTCAAGTCGACCGACCGGGGGGCCACTTGGGCAGCCGTCAGCGGCTTCCCGGCCACCCCCTCCGCCGGCGGCCAGGGCGTCACCCTCCTCGTCTCCGCAGGCCGTACCCTCTACGCCGGCTGGGGCGACTCCGACGGCACCGCCGGGTCCGTCAATCTCTACCGGACCGGCGACGGGAGCACCTGGGAAGCCGTACCGGGGCAGCCGGCCGGGACCTCCGCCAAGGTCCCGGTCCGGGCCGCGTACGACTGCCGCACCCGCGCGCTGTACGTGACCTACGCCGACGCGCCCGGACCCAACGGCCAGTCCGACGGCAGCGTGCACCGGCTGGCGACGGCGAGCGGCGCCTGGACCGACGTCACGCCGGTCCGGCCGGCCGGCGGCGACACCTTCGGCTACGGAGGCGTCGCCGTGGACGCCCGCCGCCCCGGCACCCTCGTCGTCTCCACCAACAACCGCTGGGCGGCCGTCGACACCCTGTACCGGACCACCGACGGCGGTCGCACCTGGACGTCCCTCAAGGACGCGGCCGTGTTCGACGTATCGGAGACTCCCTTCCTGAAGTGGGGCGAGGACCAGCCGAAGTTCGGCTGGTGGATCCAGGCCGTGGCCGTCGACCCGTACGACTCGAAGCACATCGTGTACGGCACCGGCGCCACCCTCTACGGCACCCGCGATCTGCGGCACTGGGCCCCGCAGATCCGCGGCCTGGAGGAGACGTCCGTGGTCCAGCTGGTGTCGCCCCCGGTCGGGGAGGCACACCTGCTGAGCGGTTCGCGGGACATCGGCGTGATGTACCACGAGCGGCTCACCGCGTCTCCGTCGCGCGGCATGGCGACGAACCCCGTGTCCGGGTCGGCGACGGGACTCGCGCAGGCCGCGGCCAGGCCGTCGTACGTGGTCCGCAGCGGGTGGGGCGACCACGGCAACGGCGCGTACTCGAACGACGGTGGGCGGACCTGGGCGCCCTTCGAGGGACAGCCCGCCATCGCCAAGGACGCTCCGGGGCCGATCGCCGCCAACGCCGACGGCAGTGTGCTGCTCTGGTCCTTCGTGCACTGGGACGGCACCAAGTACCCGGCACACCGGTCCGCGGACAACGGCCGCACCTGGACCGGGATCTCCTCCTTCCCGAAGGGCGCCACGCCGGTCGCCGACCCGGCCGACCCGACGCTCTTCTACGCTTACGACTCCGACACTGGAAACGTACTCGCCAGCACTGACAGTGGCCTCTCGTTCACGGTGCGTGCGTCCGGGCTGCCGGCCGGGGACAGTCAGTTCAAGCTGGTCGCGGCCCCGGGCCGGTCCGGTGACCTCTGGCTCTCGGCCAAGTGGAACGGGCTCCACCGGTCCACCGACGGCGGCGCCACCTTCACGAAGATCACCAGCTGCTGGGCCTCGTACACCCTCGGCTTCGGCAGGGCCGCCGACGGCGCCGACTACCCGGCGATCTACCAGGTCGGCTCGACGGAGGCGATCACCGCCGTTCACCGCTCCGACGACGGCGCGAAGAGCTGGGTGCGGATCAACGACGACCGGCACCAGTGGGGCTGGACCGGCGAGACCATCACCGGCGACCCCCGGGTGTACGGCCGGGTCTACCTCGCGACCAACGGGCGCGGCATCCAGTACGGGGAGCCCGTCCGATGACCGCCGCCCATGAGCCGACCTCCACCGACAAACCGACCCCGGGCCACAAACCGCCTCGCGCCCACCGACCGACCCTCGCCGACGCCACCCGGGGCCGCATCCTCTTCGGCGGCGACTACAACCCCGAGCAGTGGCCCGAGGAGACCTGGCAGGACGACGTCCGGCTGATGCGCGAGGCCGGCGTCAACTCCGTCACCCTCGGTGTCTTCTCCTGGGCGAAACTCGAACCCCGGCCGGGCGCGAGGGAGTTCGGCTGGCTGGACCGGCTCATGGACCTGATGCACGACCACGGCATCGGCGTCGTCCTCGCCACCCCCACGTCCTCCCCGCCCCCCTGGCTCGGCCGGCTCCACCCGGACTCCCTGCCCGTCACCGAGGACGGCCGGACCGAGTGGTGGGGCGGCCGGCAGCACTTCTCCCACTCCAGCGCCGCCTACCGCAGCCATGCCGCCGTGATCACCGAGGCCCTGGCCGCCCGCTATGCCGGCCACCCCGCCCTGACCATGTGGCACATCAACAACGAGTACTGCACGGCCGACTTCGGCGACGAGGCCGCCGCCCGCTTCCGCCGCTGGCTGCGCGCCCGGTACGGCACCCTCGACGCGCTCAACACCGCCTGGGGCACCGCCTTCTGGAGCCAGGGCTACGACAGCTGGGACGGCGTCCTGCCGCCGCGCACCCCGCACTATCTGAAGAACCCCGCCCAGGTGCTGGACTTCCGCCGCTTCACCTCCGACATGCTCCTGGAGTGCTACACCGCCGAGCGGGACATCGTCGCCCGGCACACCCCGCACCTCCCGGTCACCACCAACTTCATGCCGCTGTTCTTCGGCCAGGACGCCTGGCGCTGGGCCGAGGAGGAGGACGTCGTCTCCGTCGACCTCTACCCCGACCCGAGGGACCCGCTCGGTCCGCAGCACGGCGCCCTCGTCCAGGACCTCACCCGCTCACAGGCGCGCGGCCCCTGGATGCTGATGGAGCAGGCGGCCGGCCCCGTCAACTGGCGCGGGGTGAACCACCCCAAGCCGCGCGGCCTCAACCGGCTCTGGTCCTTTCAGGCCGTCGCCCGCGGCGCGGACGCCGTCTGCTACTTCCAGTGGCGCCAGTCCCGCCAGGGCGCCGAGAAGTTCCACTCCGGCATGGTCGGGCACGCGGGGGAGCGGGGCCGCACCTACCAGGAGGTCAAGCGGCTCGGCGCGGAACTCGCGGCGATCGGTCCCGCGGTGACCGGCAGCCCGCTCCACGCCGACATCGCGATCCTCCACGACTGGCACGCCTGGTGGGCCTCCGCCCAGGACGGCCGGCCCTCCACCCACGTCGACCATCCGGCCGTCCTGCACGCCTGGCACCGCGCCCTGTGGGAGGCCGGGTTCGCCACCGACTTCGCCCACCCCGCGCACGACCTCACCCGCTACCGGCTCGTGGTCGTGCCCCAGCTGTACGCGCTGACGGACGCGGCGGTCGACAACCTCCTCGGCTTCGTCCGCGCCGGCGGCACCCTGGTCTCCGGCTTCCTCACCGGAGTCGCCGACGAGGACGACCGGATCCGCCCCGGCGGCATGGACCCGCGGCTGCGCGAGCTGTTCGGCATCCGCGTCCTGCACGAGTGGTGGCCGCTGGAGCCGGGGGAGACCGTCGGGTGCGACGGCTTCCGGGGCACGCTCTGGTCGGAGGAGCTGGAGGCCGAGGACGAGGCCGTGGACAGCGTCTACAAGGGCGGCGAGCTCGACGGCCTCCCCGCGGTCCTGCGCCGCGACCGCGCCTGGTACGTCTCCACCCTCCCCGAGCCCGACGCCCTGCGGGAGCTGCTGGCCCGGGTCGCCGCCGGGGCGGGGGTCCGGCCCGTTCTCGACGGGCTTCCGGACCGGGTCGAAGCGGTACGGCGCGGTGAGCTGCTGTTCCTCCTCAACCACAGCCGTGAGCCGGTCACCCTCGACGTCCCGGGCAGCCACACCGACCTGCTCACCGGCGACAAGATCACCGATCACGTCACCCTCGAGCGGTTCGGCGTGGTGGTGTTGCGACCATGACGATCACGCACGGCACCTGGGAACCCACCCCCGCCGCCCGCTGGGAGGACGCCTTCCTCAGCGGCAACGGCCACCACGGCACCCTCATGTTCGGCGACCCGAACGATGATCGTGTCATCGTCACCCATCACACCCTGGTCCGCCCCAACGGCGCCGAACACGCCCGCCCGCCCGAGCTGGCCGCCGAACTCCCCGCCCTCCAGGACCGGTTGCTGGTCGGTGACCTCACGGCCGCCGAGGACTTCACCGATCACCGCCCCCTGCAGTGGGTCCAGCCCTTCCACCCCGCCTTCCAGCTCCGACTGCGCCGAGCCGCCCCGGCCGAGCCGCACCGCTACCGCCGCACCGTCGACTTCACCACCGGCGAGACCACCGCCACCTGCGGCGACTGGACCAGCAAGGTCTTCGTCTCCCGCGCCGACGACGTGATCGTCCAGCACATCACCACCAGTGACCTGGACATCTCCCTCGACCACCGCCTCCCCGGCGCCCCCGCCGACCTCGCCGTCGGCCACGGCTCCGCCCTCACCCCGGACGGCGCCCAGCTCACCCTGCGCGCCCGCTACCCCGGCAGCGACCGCGCGTACACCGGCGTCACCCGCGTCGCCGTCACCGGCGGCAGCGCCTCCCTCACCCTCCCCGGGGTGCGCATCACCGGCGCCGCCTCCGTCCTCCTCCTCACCCGGGTGCGCCGCCACACCGGCGAACTCGACGTCACCGCCGAGCAGCGCGCCCTCGCCGCCCTGCCCTCCTCCTACGAGGACCTCCTCGACCGGCACCTCGCCCTGCACCGCACGGCCTACGAACGGGTCGCCCTCGATCTGCGCGCCGACCGCGACGAACGCGCCCTCCCCGGCTCCGAGCTGCTGAAGCGCCCCGACAGCACCGCCCTCCTGGAGCGCCTCTTCGCCGCCGGCCGCTACCACCTGCTGTCCTCCTCCGGCCTCAACCCGCCCCGGCTGACCGGCCTGTGGACCGGCGACTGGGACACCGCCTGGGCCGGGGCGTTCACCAACGACGCCAACCTCAACCTCCAGACCGCCTCCGCCGCGGCCGCCGCCCTCCCCGAAGTCACCGAAGCCCTCGCCTCCCTGATCCACCGCCAGCTAGACGACTGGCGGGAGAACGCCCGCGCGGTGTTCGGCACCCGCGGCGCGGTCGCGCCCGCCCACACCGACGGCGAGTCCGGGCTGACGTACCACTTCAGCCGGGAATACCCGCTGCACCTGTGGACGGCCGGAGCCGACTGGCTGCTCAAACCCCTCGTCGACCACGACGAGACCCGGGGCGTCCGCGACCCGCGCACCGTCGCCGCCCTCGCCGAGGCCGCGCTCTTCTACGAGGAGTTCCTCACCCGCGAGGACGAGGACGGGCGCCTCGTGGTCGTCCCCTCCTACTCACCCGAGAACCGCCCCGCGGGCGCCAGTTGGGGCGCGCTGAACGCGGCCATGGACCTCTCGGCCGCCCGGCACGCGCTGCTCACCGCCGCCGCCTGCCATCCGGCCGATGCCGAGCGCCGGCGCGCCCTCGCCGACCGTCTGCCGCCGCACCGGATCAACGCCGACGGCGCCCTCGCCGAATGGGCGAGCCCCGGCCTCGACGACAGCTACGACCACCGCCACCTCAGCCACCTCTACGGCGTCTGGCCGCTCGACGAGATCACCCCCTACGACACCCCGGAACTCGCGGCGGCCGCCCACCGCGCGCTCGAACTGCGCGGCGCCGAGAACGACTCCGCGCACGGCCATCTCCACCACGCGCTGATCGCGGCCCGGCTGCGCGACGGCCACCGGGTCGCCCACGCCCTCGACCGGGTCCTGGACGGCGACTTCTTCCACGCCTCCCTGATGAGCGCCCACTACCCCCACCGCGACGTCTACAACGCGGACGCCGCGCACACCCTGCCCGCCGTGCTCATCGAAGCCCTCGTGCACTCCACCCCCGACCGGCTGGTGCTGTTCCCCGCGCGCCCGCCCGCGCTCGCCGCGGGTGAACTGCGGGGCCTGCGCACCCGGTTCGGGGCGGGTCTCGACCTCGTCTGGGGTCCCGAGGGCGCCACGGCGGTCCTCAGGCCCACCCGCAGCCACCGCATCGAAGTCCGGACTTCCGCGGGCGACGCCAAGCCGCTCGACCTCGTCGCCGGCGAAGAACACGTCCTCACCACGGGGACGTGGTAACTCCCCGCACCTCCCCCCACCCATGGAAGGGACACCATGGCAACACGTGTGCTCGGCAGGGTCGTCAAGGCCCTGATCGCCCCCACCCTGGCCCTCGGCGCGACCGTCGGCCTCGCCTCCGCCCCCGCCTCGGCCGCCGTCTGGAGCTCCTGCGACCAGTGGGGCAACACCAGCCTCAACGGCTACACCCTCTACAACAACATCTGGGGCTCCGGCGCCGGCAGCCAGTGCGTCTGGGCCAACTCCGGCACCAACTGGGGAGTCTGGGCCAACCACCCCAACACCGGCGGCATCAAGTCCTACCCCAACGCCAAGAAGGTGATCAACAAGACGATCACCTCCCTCGGCTCGCTGTCCAGCAGCTACAACGTCACGGTTCCCTCGTCCGGCGCGTACAACACGTCGTACGACATCTGGGACACGGACTACGACTACGAGATCATGCTCTGGGTCAACTACAACGGCGCCGTCGGCCCGCTCGGCACCTCCCAGGGCAACGTCACCCTCGGCGGCCACACCTGGACCGTCTACAAGGGCAACAACGGCTCGAACGAGGTGTTCTCGTTCCTGCGTACGTCCGACTCCTCGTCGGGCACCGTGAGCATCCTGCCGATCCTGAAGTGGATCAAGGACACCAAGGGCTGGTTCGGCAACGAGACCATCGGTGACGTGCAGTTCGGATACGAGATCACCTCGTCCTCCGGCGGCCTCGACTTCGTCACCAACAACCTGACCGTCAGCAGCAGCTGACGGACCGGCGGGCCGGGGCCGGCGCCGGGGCTCTCACGCCCGGTCGACCTCGGCCCGCAGCACGTTGTAGTCCGCGAACGCGGTGTCGACGTCCGCGCGGGTCAGTCCGTAGCGGGCCAGGTCGTAGCGGTGCGGCCGGGTGCCCTTCGGGCGGGCCGCGACGTGGGGCAGCCGCGCCGCGTCGGCGTCGGTCCAGCGGGCGCCGATCGCGTCGTAGAGCTTGGGGGCGCCCGCCGCCGGGTCGGAGCCCAGCCAGGAGTAGGGCACGTCGATCAGCGCCTCGCGGGGGATCGCGGAGCGGGCGGCGAGACCGCGGGTCATGGAGCGGCTCAGCAGCTCCAGCCAGGTGGCGCCGAGGGCGTGCAGGTCCAGCGGGCGCAGGGTGATCGCCATGCCGTGCTCGATCAGACTGCAGAACGACGGCACCACGGCGGCCGGATCACGGTGGGTCCACACGATCGTCGCGTCGGGGAACACCGACAGCAGCGCGTCGAGGTTCTCGGTGTGCAGCGGCGACTTCAGCACCCAGCGGCGGCGCGGCCGGCCGTACTGCAGGACCTGGTAGATCTGCTTGAGGTACGCGTAGTCGGGCCGGAAGTCCCGCTCGTAGTGGCGTTCCCGGTACGCGGGGATCCGGGCCTGGGACAGCGGCATGATCGTGTGCGGGAGGGCGAAGGTGCACTCGTCGGGGCCCTCGGCGGCCATCGGGTGGATGTCCCGGTAGCGCGGCGAGAACAGGTTGATCGCGCCGACCAGCCCCCGTGCCGCCGCCACCGCCTGCTTCCGCTGCCGCTCGGTCCCCTCCAGATCCGGGGTGAGCAGTTCCCAGAGACGGGGACATCGGTGCTGCTCGGAGAGGGACAGCACGCCATGGGTGAGGGTGGTCGCGGTGCGCGGCAGGCCCACCACGAACACCGGCCGCTCGACCGGCTCCCGGGCGATCCCCGGGTGCTCGGCGAGCAGCCGCCGGATCCGGGCGCGGTTGACGAGGTGCCGGCGCACATGGCCCTGTGCCGACCACCAGCCGACCGGGGTGAGGTGCTCGTCCCGGGCCCAGTTGCGCAGCAGGAAACGGAACTCGGCGGAGAACACCGCCTCCACCGGCCCGGCCGAGGCGGCCAGCCGGTCGAAGACCCGGTCGGGGCTGCGGCGGGAGGCGAACCCCGGCCGCAGCAGCAGATTGGCGAGGGAGAGCGCGAGGGGAGGTGCGGACATGGGGGAACACCCTTCCGTGGGGCGGGTGGGGCAGTTGGATGCCAGCCCACTACCCCACCAACTCCCGTTTGCCACAAGGGTGTTCAGACGTTACGGCGTTGATTCGGCCACCGGCAGCCGGGCCCCGTCCCGCAGGAACAGCGGGATCCGGTCCAGCGGCGCGTCGACCGTCACGGACCTGCCGCCCTCGTACGTCTCACCCGTCCACGCGTCCGTCCAGCGCGCCCCCGCCGGAAGGTACGCCGTACGCTCCCGCGCCCCCGCCTCCAGCACCGGTACGACCAGCAGCTCCCGGCCGAAGAGGTAGGAGTCGTCGACCGACCAGGCCTTCGGGTCGTCGGGGAACTCCAGGAACAGCGGCCGCATCGGCGGCAGCCCCTCCTCGTGTGCCTCCCGCATCACGTCGAGGACGTACGGCTTGAGGCGCTCGCGCAGCCGCAGGTACTTCTCCAGGATCGCGCCCGCCTCCTCGCCGTACGACCACACCTCGTTGGGGCCACCGGTCATGTCCGGGCCGAGCGGCATGCCCGGGTCGCGGAAGCCGTGCAGCCGCATCAGCGGGGACAGCGTGCCGAACTGGAACCAGCGGACCATCACCTCGCGGTACGCCGGATCGTCCGGGTCGCCGCCGTGGAAGCCGCCGATGTCCGTGTTCCACCAAGGGATCCCGGACAGCGCGGTGTTCAGGCCGGCCGCGATCTGGCGGCGCAGGGTCGGGAAGTCGGTGCCGATGTCACCCGACCACAGGGCGGCGCCGTAACGCTGACTGCCCGCCCACGCCGAGCGGTTGAGGGTGACGACCTCCTCGCCCTCGGCGCGCAGGCCCTCGTAGAAGGTACGGGCGTTCTCCGCCGGGTACAGGTTGCCGACCTCCAGGCCGGGGCCCGCCCAGTAGCGCAGGTTCTCCTGGAAGCCCGGCTTCAGCTCCGGCTCGCAGGCGTCCAGCCAGAAGGCCGTGATCCCGTACGGGGCGAGGTAGTTGTCCCGGACGCGCGACCACACGAACTCGCGAGCCTCGGGGTTCGTCGCGTCGTAGAAGGCCACCTGGACCGGGGAGGCGACCTCCTTGTCCGGCCAGTCGGCGTGCGCCGGCGGCCCGTACTGGGTACCGATGAAGTGGCCGCGCTGCTCCATGAGCGCGTGGTTCTCGCTCAGCGGCGACACCGAGGGCCACACACTGACCACCAGCTTGATGCCGAGCTCGGCCAACTCCCGTACCAGCGCGGCCGGGTCGGGCCACTCCTTCAGGTCGAACTTCCAGTCCCCGAGATGCGTCCAGTGGAAGAAGTCGCAGACGATCGCCGAGATCGGCAGGCCCCGGCGCTTGTACTCGCGGGCCACGGCGAGGAGTTCGTCCTGGGTGCGGTAGCGCAGCTTGCACTGCCAGAAGCCCGCCGCCCACTCCGGCAGCATCGGGGTGCGGCCCGTCACCGCGCTGTAGCGGCGCTGCCCGTCGGCCGGGGTGCCCGCCGTGATCCAGTAGTCGATCTGCCGGGCGGAGTCGGCCACCCAGCGGGTGCCGTTCCCGGCCAGCTCCACCCGCCCGATCGCCGGGTTGTTCCACAGCAGGGTGTAGCCGCGGCTGGACGACAGCACCGGGATGCCGACCTCGGCGTTGCGCTGGACCAGGTCCAGGACCAGCCCCTTCTGGTCGAACCGCCCGTGCTGGTGCTGGCCGAGCCCGTACAGCTTCTCGTCCTCGTAGGCGGCGAACCGCTGCTCCAGCCGGTGGTGGCCGTTGCCGACGGCCGTGTAGAGCCGCGAGCCCGGCCACCAGAAGTGGGCGCGCTCCTCGGCCAGCACCTCACCGCCGTCGTCCGTGCGCAGAAAGCGGATCAGGCCCTCGGCGTCGACCTCGACGGTCAGCGCCCCGACGGTCAGCAGCCCCCGCCCGTCCTCTGTCTTGATCGTGTACGGCGTCGGCGGCGCCGTGTCCAGCAGGGCGCCCGGCAGTCCGTCGAGCACGGGACCGCCGAGCCGGGCGCGGACCCGGACCGCGTCCGGCCCCCACGGCTCGATCCGGAGGGTCTCCTGACGGCCGCTCCACTCCAGCGCGCCGTCCCGCTCACGGAAGGTGCCGACGGTGGGGGAGGACTGCGCGAGGCTGACCGTGCCCTGACTGGTCTGGTTTTCGGCAGGCTGATTCACGAAGCGTGCTCCTGTGCTCCTGGAGGAGTGCGGACATGGGGGTGCCCTGGCGTGGCACAACAGCGAGAAGGAAAGAGCGGGGGTGACTCAGGAGGCGGCCGGGCCCGTGCTCGCCCGGACCGTCAACTCGGGTTCGATCAGCACGACTTCGTCCGTCCTCCGGCCGTCGAGCTTGGCCACGAGACGCTCCACGGCATGCCGGCCCATCTCCTGGGCGGGGATGGCGACCGAGGTCAGCCGCACCGAGGCCTGGACGGCGACCTGCTCGGGGCAGATCGCGACCACGGAGACGTCCTCGGGGACGGCCCGGCCCTGCTGGCGCAACAGCGCGAGCAGGGGTTCGACCGCCGACTCGTTCTGCACGACGAACCCGGTCGTGCCCGGGCGTTCGTCGAGGATGCGGGCGAGGGTCAGGGCCATCGCGTCGTACCCGCCCTCACAGGGGCGGTGCAGCAGCCGTACACCGCTCTCCCGGGCACGGGAGCGCAGACCGTCGAGCGTGCGCTCGGCGAAACCGGTGTGCCGCTCGTACACCGCGGGCGCCTCGCCGATGACAGCGATGTCGCGGTGGCCGAGCGCGGCGAGATGCTCCACGCACAGCGCGCCGGTCGCCGTGAAGTCGAGATCGACGCAGGTCAGACCGGTGGTGTCGGCGGGCAGCCCGATCAGCACCGAGGGCTGGTCGGTCTGCCGCAGCAGCGGCAGCCGTTCGTCGTCGAGCTGGACGTCCATCAGGATCATGGCGTCGGCGAGCCCGCTGCCGGTGACCCGGCGCACCGCGTCGGGGCCCTCCTCGCCGGTGAGCAGCAGCACGTCGTAGCCATGGGTGCGGGCCGTGGTGGCCACCGCGATGGCGATCTCCATCATCACCGGCACATACATGTCGGTACGCAGCGGGATCATCAGCGCGATGATGTTCGACCTGCTGCTGGCCAGCGCCCGGGCGCCCGCGTTCGGGTGGTAGCCCAGCTCGCGGATGCTCTGCTCGACCCGCTGCCGGGTGGTCGTGGAGATGGACCGCTTGCCACTGAGGACATAGCTCACCGTGCTCGCCGAGACTCCGGCGTGCTGGGCGACCTCGGCGAGGGTGACCATCCAGCTCTCCAAGCTTTGTGAAGCGCTTCGACAGTGCGCGGAACGAACACGGGCGGGTATGAGGGTGGTTCGACAGTAGCCTCAGCGCGGGTGGGTGTCCATAGTCTGTCGAAGCGCTTCGACAGCGAGTTGCGAAGAAAACGTGAAGCGAGAGTACGGCAACCTTTTCCCGCCCGGCGCCCACTGGGGTGACGTCAGCACCACCGGCCCCGGAAGGACCCCCATGCAGCACCGCCGTCCCCGTCTGTCGAAGCGGGCGAAGGCCCTGACCGCCGCCGCCGTCGCCCTCGCGGCCGCCGCCGGCGTCACCGTCGCCCAGGCGGGGGAGTCGAGCAAGAAGTGCACGGCCTTCGACACGGTCACACTCGGCAAGTACTACGTGAACAACAATCTCTGGGGCCAGGACAAGGGCACCGGCAGCCAGTGCGTCTGGGACAACTCCGCGAGCGGCTCCACCATCTCCTGGGGCACCAGCTACACCTGGGCCAACAACAGCAAGGGCACCGACTCGGACGTGAAGTCGTACGCCTCCACCGTCCTCGGCTGGCACTGGGGCTGGAAGGTCGACAAGGCGAAGACCGGGCTGCCGATCAAGGTGGGCGACCGCAAGAAGGTCACGGCGAGCTGGGAGTTCTCCCTGCCGTCCAACCCCGGCACCATGAACGTCGCCTACGACCTGTGGCTGCACACCAAGAACACCGCGGACTGGCAGGACCAGCCCACCGACGAAATCATGATCTGGCTCAACCGCCAGGGCGGCGCGGGCCCGCTGGGCACCAAGTACGGCAGCGTCAGCCTGAACGGCGCGATGTGGGACATCTACCAGGGCAACATCGGCTGGAACGTCTACTCGTTCGTCCGCCGCGCCAACACCACCAAGGCCACCCTCGACCTCGACGCCTTCACCCAGGCACTCGTTCGGCGCAAGCTGCTGAGCAACGACAAGTACGTCTCCGGCATCGAGTCCGGCACCGAGGTTTTCAAGGGAACGGGCCGCCTGGACACCAAGTCGTACGCGGTCACCATCGGCTGATAAGGGCCCGGACCGGCCCGCGAAGGGTGGCGGGGTCGCCCCGGATCGGGTACCAACGATCGAGTAGCACCCATCGGTAACCGATGTGGTCCATGATCCCGATTCGCGGCGAGGTGAGCCTCATGTCCGCACCACCCCTGAAAAAACCCACCGTCACCGAACGTGAGGCCCGCCAGGTCGCCGAGGCCGCCCGGGAACAGGACTGGCGCAAGCCCAGCTTCGCCAAGGAACTGTTCCTGGGCCGGTTCCGCCTCGACCTGATCCACCCTCATCCGCTCCCCACCGACGAGGCCGTCCGGCGCGGCGAACAGTTCCTCACCAAGCTCCGCGCGTTCTGCGAGACGAAGATCGACGGAGCGCTGATCGAGCGCGAGGCCCGGATCCCCGACGAGGTGATCAACGGCCTCAAGGAACTCGGCGCCCTGGGCATGAAGATCGACCCCAAGTACGGCGGTCTCGGCCTCACCCAGGTGTACTACAACAAGGCGCTGGCCCTGGTCGGCTCCGCCAGCCCCGCCGTCGGCGTCCTGCTGTCGGCCCACCAGTCGATCGGCGTACCGCAGCCGCTGAAGATGTTCGGCACCCCCGAGCAGAAGCAGGCCTTCCTGCCGCGCTGCGCCACCACCGCCGTCAGCGCCTTCCTGCTCACCGAGCCGGACGTCGGCTCCGACCCGGCCCGCCTCGCCACCAGCGCGGTCCCGGACGGCGACGACTACGTCCTCGACGGCGTCAAGCTGTGGACCACCAACGGCGTCGTCGCCGACCTGCTGGTCGTCATGGCCCGCGTCCCGAAGAGCGAGGGCCACCCCGGCGGCATCTCCGCCTTCGTCGTGGAGAGCGACTCGCCCGGCATCACCGTGGAGAACCGCAACGCGTTCATGGGCCTGCGCGGCATCGAGAACGGCGTCACCCGCCTCCACCAGGTCCGGGTCCCCGCCGCGAACCGCATCGGCCCCGAGGGCGCCGGCCTGAAGATCGCCCTCACCACCCTCAACACCGGCCGGCTCTCCCTGCCCGCGTCCTGCGTCGCCGCCGGCAAGTGGTCGCTGAAGATCGCCCGAGAGTGGTCGACGGCCCGCGAGCAGTGGGGCAAGCCCATCGCGAGCCACGAGGCGGTCGGCGCGAAGATCTCCTTCATCGCCGCCACCACCTTCGCCCTGGAGGCCGTGCTCGACCTGTCCTCCCAGATGGCCGACGAGGACCGCAACGACATCCGCATCGAGGGCGCGCTGGCCAAGCTCTTCGCCTCCGAGATGGGCTGGCGGATGGCCGACGAACTCGTCCAGATCCGCGGCGGCCGCGGCTTCGAGACGGCCGACTCCCTCAAGGCCCGCGGGGAGCGCGCGGTCCCCGCCGAACAACTCCTGCGCGACCTGCGCATCAACCGCATCTTCGAGGGCTCCACGGAGATCATGCATCTCCTCATCGCCCGCGAGGCCGTCGACGCCCACCTCTCCGTCGCCGGCGACCTCATCGACCCCGAGAAGTCCCTCCAGGACAAGGCCAGGGCGGGCGCCAACGCCGGTGTCTTCTACGCCAAGTGGCTCCCGAAGCTGGTCGCGGGACCGGGCCAGTTGCCGTCGTCGTACACCGGGTTCAGGTACGGCGGCGTCGACCTCTCCGCGCATCTGCGGTTCGTCGAACGGCACGCCCGCAAGCTCGCCCGCTCCACCTTCTACGCCATGTCCCGCTGGCAGGGCCGGATGGAGACCAAGCAGGGCTTCCTCGGCCGGATCGTCGACATCGGCGCGGAACTGTTCGCGATGAGCGCGGCCTGTGTCCGGGCCGAACTCCTGCGCACCCGCGGCGAACACGGCCGCGAGGCCTACCGGCTCGCCGACGCCTTCTGCCGCCAGTCCCGGCTGCGCGTCGACGAACTCTTCACCCGCCTGTGGAACAACACGGACGACCTGGACCGCAAGGTCGTCAAGGACGTCCTCGCGGGCGCCCACACCTGGCTGGAAGAGGGCGTCGTCGACCCCTCGGGCGACGGCCCGTGGATCGCCGACACCACGCCGGGACCCAGCGAACGGGAGAACGTCCACCGCCCCCTCACCTGACGGACGCGGGGCACACGGACGGCCGGCTGCTCACGCGGCCGGCCGTCCGTGCTCAGCGGCGCCGGATCCGGCGCCCGCAGATGCGGCAGACAGTGCCGGAAGAACAGCTCCCGCGGTGTGCGGCGAGACCTGGGGCAGCCGCGCCGTCTCCGCCGTCGACCGCCCCAGCAGCACCAGCTGTACGACGTCCCGCTCCCGCGCGGTCAGGTCGGGGGACGGAGACGGCGGATGCCCGAAGGGTGAAGAGGGCCATCCGCGGCCTTCGCGGGACCGACCCCGGCCTTTCACAGGCCTCGCGTGCTCCCCACCGGCACCCCGAGGACACCGGCCGCTCCCGTCGACCCATGGGCGTGGCCGATCGCGGGCCAGGCAACAATGGGGGGATGAGCGTTCCAGCCCCCCTCGCCGACCCGCACCTCGTCTACGACCCCGTCGCGGGCGACGGCCCCAAGGACGTGGTGATCCTCGGCGCCACCGGATCGATCGGCACCCAGGCCGTCGACCTCGTGCTGCGCAACCCGGACCGGTTCCGGGTGACCGGCCTGTCCGCCAACGGCGGCCGGGTCGCCCTCCTGGCCGAGCAGGCCCGCCGGCTGCGGGTACGGACCGTCGCGGTCGCCCGTGAGGACGTCGTCCCGGCCCTGCGCGAGGCGCTCGCCGCCGCGTACGGCACCTCGGAGCCGCTCCCCGAGATCCTCGCCGGCCCGGACGCGGCCACCGAGCTGGCCGCCTCCGACTGCCACACGGTCCTCAACGGCATCACCGGCTCCATCGGCCTCGCCCCCACCCTCGCCGCCCTGGAGGCGGGCCGCACCCTCGCGCTCGCCAACAAGGAGTCGCTCATCGTCGGCGGCCCGCTGGTCAAGGCGCTCGCCAAGCCCGGCCAGATCATCCCGGTGGACTCCGAGCACGCCGCCCTCTTCCAGGCCCTCGCCGCCGGCACCCGCGCCGACGTGCGCAAACTGGTCGTCACCGCCTCCGGCGGCCCCTTCCGCGGCCGCACCAGGGCCGAGCTGGCGAACGTCACCGTCCAGGACGCCCTCGCCCACCCCACCTGGTCCATGGGCCCGGTCATCACGATCAACTCCGCGACCCTCGTCAACAAAGGGCTGGAAGTCATCGAGGCACACCTCCTCTACGACATTCCCTTCTCGCGGATTGAGGTGGTCGTGCACCCGCAGTCGTATGTCCACTCGATGGTTGAGTTCACGGACGGATCGACACTGGCCCAGGCGACGCCCCCCGACATGCGCGGGCCCATCGCCATCGGCCTCGGCTGGCCGCAGCGCGTCCCCGACGCCGCGCCCGCCTTCGACTGGAGCACGGCGTCGACCTGGGAGTTCTTCCCGCTCGACAACGAGGCCTTCCCCTCGGTGAACCTCGCCCGGCACGTGGGCGAGCTCGCCGGGACGGCCCCGGCGGTGTTCAATGCCGCCAACGAGGAGTGTGTGGAGGCCTTCCGCACCGGCGCACTGCCGTTCAACGGGATCATGGAGACCGTGACGCGGGTCGTCGAGGAACACGGCACCCCGGCCACGGGAACTTCACTCACCGTGTCGGACGTCCTCGAAGCGGAGACCTGGGCGCGCGCCCGGGCACAGGAACTGACGGCGCAGACGGCGGAGGTCCGTGCATGACGACCCTGATGTTCATCCTCGGGATTCTGGTCTTCTTCGTGGGCCTGCTCTTCTCGATCGCCTGGCACGAGCTGGGCCACCTGTCCACGGCGAAGATGTTCGGCATCCGCGTGCCCCAGTACATGGTCGGCTTCGGCCCCACCATCTGGTCACGCCGGAAGGGCGACACCGAGTACGGCATCAAGGCCATCCCGCTCGGCGGCTACATCCGCATGATCGGCATGTTCCCGCCCGGTGAGGACGGCCGGGTCACCGCCCGCTCCACCTCCCCCTGGCGCGGCATGATCGAGGACGCCCGCTCGGCCGCCTTCGAGGAACTCCAGCCCGGCGACGAGAAGCGCATGTTCTACACGCGCAAGCCGTGGAAGCGCGTCATCGTCATGTTCGCCGGCCCGTTCATGAACCTGATCCTCGCGGTCGGTCTGTTCCTGACCGTGCTGATGGGCTTCGGCATCCAGCAGGAGACCACCGACGTCGCCTCCGTCTCGCCCTGCGTCATCGCGCAGAGCGAGAACCGCGACACCTGCAAGAGCACCGACAAGCCCTCCCCGGCCGAGGCGGCGGGGCTGAAGAAGGGCGACAGGATCGTCTCCTTCGACGGCGTCTCCACCGCCAAGTGGGACACGCTCTCCGACCTCATCCGCGACAGCGCCGGCAAGACCGTGGCGATCGTCGTCGAACGCGGCGGCAAGGACGTCACCCTCCACGCCACCATCGCCACCAACCAGGTCGCCAAGAAGGACTCCAGCGGCGCCTACGTCCAGGGCGAGTACGTCAAGGCCGGCTTCCTCGGCTTCAGCGCCGCCACCGGCGTCGTCAAGCAGGACTTCGGCGACTCCGTGACCTGGATGACCGACCACGTCGGCGACGCGGTCGACTCCCTCGTCGCCCTGCCCGGCAAGATCCCCGCCCTGTGGAACGCGACCTTCGGCGACGCCCCCCGCGAACCCGACTCCCCGATGGGCATCGTCGGCGCGGCCCGCGTCACCGGCGAGATCGCCACCCTGGACATCCCCGCCTCGCAGCAGCTGGCGATGGCCGTGTTCGTGGTCGCCGGCTTCAACCTCTCCCTGTTCCTGTTCAACATGCTCCCGCTGCTCCCGCTCGACGGCGGGCACATCGCGGGCGCCCTGTGGGAGTCGCTGCGCCGCAACCTCGCGCGCGTGCTGCGCCGCCCGGACCCGGGCCCGTTCGACGTGGCGAAGCTGATGCCGGTGGCGTACGTGGTGGCCGGGATCTTCGTCTGCTTCACGATCCTGGTACTGATCGCGGACGTGGTTAACCCGGTGCGCATCTCGTAGTCATCCGTGGTTCGCGACGGCCCGGGACACTTGCTCCCGGGCCGTCTTCCATTGGGTGGGTTTGGCGGCGGTGAGGTGCCCGCGCCCGCGCCCGTGCCGTAATCTCAAAGCCTGGAACCCGCCATCGACGGGACCTGGACCTTGATCCACGACTTGGGGTTGCACAGCAGATGACTGCGATTTCTCTCGGCATGCCGTCCGTTCCGACCAGGGTTGCCGAGCGCCGGAAGAGCCGCCAGATCCAGGTCGGCAGTGTGGCGGTCGGCGGCGACGCCCCGGTCTCGGTCCAGTCCATGACGACGACCCGTACGTCGGACATCGGCGCGACGCTCCAGCAGATCGCCGAGCTGACGGCGTCCGGCTGCCAGATCGTCCGCGTCGCCTGCCCGACCCAGGACGACGCGGACGCCCTCGCGACCATCGCGCGCAAGTCGCAGATCCCGGTGATCGCGGACATCCACTTCCAGCCGAAGTACGTGTTCGCGGCGATCGAGGCGGGCTGTGCCGCGGTCCGCGTCAACCCGGGCAACATCAAGCAGTTCGACGACAAGGTCCGGGAGATCGCGAAGGCGGCGAAGGACCACGGCACGCCGATCCGCATCGGGGTGAACGCGGGCTCGCTGGACCGCCGCCTGCTCCAGAAGTACGGCAAGGCGACCCCCGAGGCGCTGGTCGAGTCCGCCCTGTGGGAAGCCTCGCTCTTCGAGGAGCACGACTTCCGCGACATCAAGATCTCGGTCAAGCACAACGACCCGGTCGTGATGATCGAGGCGTACCGCCAGCTCGCCGCCCAGTGCGACTACCCCCTCCACCTCGGCGTCACCGAGGCGGGGCCCGCCTTCCAGGGCACCATCAAGTCGGCCGTCGCCTTCGGCGCCCTCCTCTCCCAGGGCATCGGCGACACCATCCGCGTCTCGCTCTCGGCCCCGCCGGTCGAGGAGGTCAAGGTCGGCAACCAGATCCTGGAGTCCCTGAACCTCAAGCAGCGCGGCCTGGAAATCGTCTCCTGCCCGTCCTGCGGCCGCGCCCAGGTCGACGTCTACAAGCTGGCGGAGGAGGTCACGGCAGGCCTCACCGGCATGGAGGTCCCGTTGCGGGTCGCCGTCATGGGCTGTGTGGTCAACGGCCCCGGCGAGGCGCGGGAGGCCGACCTCGGCGTCGCCTCGGGCAACGGCAAGGGCCAGATCTTCGTCAAGGGCGAGGTCATCAAGACCGTCCCCGAGTCCAAGATCGTCGAGACCCTCATCGAGGAGGCCATGAAGCTGGCCGAGCAGATGGAGGCAGCGGGAGTGGCGTCGGGCGAGCCGTCGGTGGCGGTCGCGGGCTGAGGGGGTGGGTCTTCAGCGCCGGTCAGGGAAGCACAGCCCGTCCGGCGTTTGAGGACGAGGCCCGTTCAGGGCCGATGCGGGGGTCTGGGGGCGGCAGCCCCCAGCAGACGGCACGCCAACCCACGGCCACCCGCAAGCAACGGCAAGGCACACGCAGGGCGGCACCGCTCAGCTTCCGCAGGTACAGTGCGGGGACCAGCAGCCCTGAGTGTGAGGCCCCGCAGTTGTTGACCCAGACCACCTCCCGGGTCCTCGAACCGAGCGACCTGGACGCCGCGCTCGCCGTCCTCGACCGCGAGCCGGTGACCAACGCCTTCGTCACCTCCCGCGTCCAGGTCGCGGGCCTCGACCCCTGGCGGCTCGGCGGCGAGATGTGGGGCTGGTACGAGGACGGCATGCTGACGTCCCTGTGCTACGCGGGCGCCAACCTCGTCCCCATCTGCGCCACCCCCCGCGCCGTCCGCGCCTTCGCCGACCGTGCCCGCAGGGCCGGCCGCCGCTGCTCCTCCATCGTCGGCCCCGTCGAATCCACCACCCAGCTCTGGCGCCTCCTCGAACCCCACTGGGGCCCCGCCCGCGAGGTCCGCGCCCACCAGCCCCTCATGGTCACCGACCGCATGCCCGCCGACCTGGCCCCCGACCCCTACGTCCGCCGCATCCGCAAGGACGAGATGGAGACGATCATGCCGGCCTGCGTGGCGATGTTCACCGAGGAGGTGGGCGTCTCCCCGATGGCCGGCGACGGAGGACTGCTGTACCAGGCCCGCGTCGCCGAACTCGTCGGCTCCGGCCGCTCCTTCGCCCGCCTCGACGAACACGGCAGGGTCGCCTTCAAGGCCGAGATCGGCGCCGCGACCCCGCAGGCCTGCCAGATCCAGGGCGTCTGGGTGGCCCCGGAGTACCGGGGGAGGGGCCTCGCCGCCCCGGGCATGGCCGCGGTCCTGCGCTACGCCCTCGCGGACGTGGCCCCGGTGGTCAGCCTCTACGTCAACGACTTCAACACGCCTGCGAGAAGGACGTACCGGAGGGTCGGCTTCCAGGAGGTCGGCGCATTCATGAGCGTGCTGTTCTGACGCACCTGTAGGCTCCCCGCCATGGATCTCGTCATCGGCCCCCTGGACCTCCCCGCCCATGTGGACGAGGCCCTCGCGGTGCAGGCCGTCGCCTTCGGCCTCGGTCCCGACGAGGTCGCGGTCCGCCGCCAGATCGTCCTGCGGCACATGACGTACCCGGGTGCCCGGGCCCTCGGCGCCACCACCCCGGAGGGCCGCCTCGTCGGCTTCGTCTACGGCATGCCCAACGACCGCACCCACTGGTGGTCCACCGTCGTCGAGCCCTACCTCCGCGCCCAGGGCACCGACTTCTGGCTCGACGACTCCTTCGTCATCACCGAACTCCACGTCCACCCCGCCTACCAGAACCGCGGCGCGGGCCGCGCCCTGATCACCACGATCACCGACACCGCGAGCCAGCCCCGTTCGATCCTCTCCGCGATCGACTTCGACAGCCCCGCCCGCGCCCTGTACCGCTCCCTCGGCTACGACGACCTGGCCCGCCGCGTCCTGTTCCCCAGCGCCCCCCGCCCGTACGCCGTCATGGGCGCCTGGCTCCCGCTGCTCCGCAAGTAACGGATTTCCGGCGACACCGCGCTCCCGGCTAACCTCCTTGCCATCACCCTTACCCGGCAGGAGTACGAGAACCATGGCGAACGCACCGGTCCAGCGCATGTCCCAGTTGATGGCGAAGACCTTGCGCGACGACCCGGCGGACGCCGAGGTCCTCAGCCACAAGCTCCTCGTCCGCGCCGGCTACGTCCGCCGCACGGCCGCCGGCATCTGGTCCTGGCTGCCGCTCGGCAAGAAGGTCCTGGCCAACGTCGAGCGGATCGTCCGTGAGGAGATGGACGCGATCGGCGCCCAGGAGGTGCTGCTCCCGGCCCTCCTGCCCCGTGAGCCGTACGACGCCACGGGCCGCTGGGACGAGTACGGCGCCGAGCTGTTCCGGCTGAAGGACCGCAAGGGCGGCGACTACCTCCTCGGCCCGACCCACGAGGAGATCTTCACCCTGCTGGTCAAGGACCAGGCGTCCTCGTACAAGGACCTCCCGGTCATCCTGTACCAGATCCAGCACAAGTACCGCGACGAGGCCCGTCCGCGGGCCGGCATCCTGCGCGGCCGGGAGTTCCTGATGAAGGACTCCTACTCCTTCGACACGGAGGACGAGGGCCTCGCCCAGTCCTACGCCCTGCACCGCGAGGCCTACCAGCGGGTGTTCGCGCGCCTCGGTCTCGACTACCGCATCTGCGCCGCCACCGCCGGCGCCATGGGCGGCTCCAAGTCGGAGGAGTTCCTCGCCCCGGCCGGCGCCGGCGAGGACACCTTCGCCGACTGCCCGAACTGCGAGTTCGCGGCCAACACCGAGGCGATCTCGTACGAGCTGAAGGCCGTGGACGCCGAGGGCGTGCCCGCGCTGGAGGAGATCCCGACCCCGGACACCCCCACCATCGAGACCCTCGCCGCCCACCTCGGCGTCCAGGCCTCCGACACGCTGAAGAACCTCCTGGTGAAGGTCGACGGCGAGATCGTGGCGGTGGGCGTGCCCGGCGACCGTGAGGTCGACCTGGGCAAGGTCGAGGCGCACTTCGCCCCGGCGACCGTCGAGCTGGTCACCGCCGAGGACTTCGTGGGCCGCCCCGACCTGGTACGCGGTTACGTCGGCCCGCAGGGCCTGGGCGAGAAGGTCACCTACATCGCCGACCCGCGCGTGGCCCCCGGCACGGCCTGGATCACGGGCGCCAACAAGGACGGCATGCACGCGAAGAACGTGGTCGCGGGCCGTGACTTCGAGGTCGACACGTACGTCGACGTCGTGGTCGTCCAGGAGGGCGACCCCTGCCCGAACTGCGGCACCGGCCTCAAGCTGGACCGCGCCATCGAGATCGGCCACATCTTCCAGCTCGGCCGCAAGTACGCCGACGCCCTCAAGCTCGACGTCCTCGGCCAGAACGGCAAGCCCGTCCGCGTCACCATGGGCTCCTACGGCATCGGCGTCTCCCGCGCGGTCGCGGCCCTCGCCGAGCAGTCCGCCGACGACAAGGGCCTGTGCTGGCCGGCCGAGGTCGCCCCGGCCGACGTCCACGTGGTCGCCGCCGGCAAGGCCCTGCAGACCGAGCTGGCGCTGGAGGTCTCCGAGAAGCTGCGGGCGGCCGGGCTGCGCGTCCTGGTCGACGACCGGGCCGGGGTCTCCCCGGGCGTGAAGTTCACCGACGCCGAGCTGATCGGCGTGCCGAAGATCCTGGTCGCGGGCCGTCGCTCGGGTGAGGGCGTGGTGGAGCTGAAGGACCGCAGGACCGGCGAGCGCGAGGAGCTCACGGTGGACGAGGCGATCGCGAGGCTCACCGCTTAAAGAAAGCTCTCAGAGAGTTCTGTCGAGGCCTATGGGATCCTCACAGACTTCTCTCAGGCCGTTCCCCGACCGTAGGGCGTGACAGAACGTCACTGCGGAGGGGAACGGTCATGGCGACCAGGGAAGAAGAACGCGGGGCCGCGGCAGCGGTCCGCAGAGGCGCACGGCGGACCGCGGCATTGGCCGCCGCGATCACGCTGGCGGGGGCGGCCGGGGTGTTCGCCCTGATCGGCACGATGCAGGCGGACGCCACCACGACGGCGAGCAGCGGGACGAGCTCCAGTTCGAGCAGCAGCTCGGACACATCGAGCGGCAGCTCGGACAGCTCCTCCTCGGGCAGCTCAAGCAGCTCGGACGACTCCAGCTCGACCGACTCGTCCAGCTCGGACGACTCCAGCTCGACCGACTCGTCCAGCTCCGACGACTCCAGCTCCTCCTCCTCCTCCTCGGACAGCTCGTCCAGCTCGTCCTCCTCCGACAGCTCCAGCGGTCTCACCTCATCCTCCGGCGGTTCCGCCGACTCCACCTCGGGGGCGTCGTGATGACCACGCCGCTCAAGCCCCGCACCACGGCCGCCACCGAGTGGCGTGCCCTCGGCACCACCGTCCGCCTGGTCGTCACCGACCCGGCCCTGCTGGAGTCCTGCAACCTGCTCCTCGCCCGGCACCTCGCCGAGGTCGACGCGGCCTGCAGCCGCTTCCGCCCCGACTCCGAACTGGCCGCCCTCGACGCCACCGCCGGCCGCCCGGTCCGGGTGAGCCCGCTGCTCGCCGAGGCCCTCGACGTGGCCCTGCGCGCCGCCGCGACGACCGACGGGGCCGTGGACCCGACCGTCGGCTCCGCGATGGACGCGATCGGCTACGACCGTGACTTCACCCTCGTCCGGGAGGACGACCGCCCGGTCCGCCTCACGCTCCGCCGCACCCCCGGCTGGCGCACCGTCACCCTCGACCGCGCCACCGGCACGGTCACCGTCCCCCGGGGCGTCCGTCTGGACCTCGGCGCGACCGCCAAGGCGTGGGCCGCCGACCGGGCCGCGCGGATGCTGGCCGACACAGCCGGCTGCGGGGTCCTGGTCAGCCTGGGCGGCGACACGGCCGTCGCGGGCGAGGCCCCGGCGGGCGGCTGGCAGATCCGCGTCCAGGACATCACCGGTCCGGTCGACGAGACGCCCGCGCAGGGCTCGTACGCCACCGTCGGCCTGCGCGGCGGCGGCCTGGCGACCTCCGGCACCACCGCCCGGCGCTGGCAGCGCGGCGGCCACGACCTGCACCACATCGTGGACCCCCGCACCGGCCTGCCGGTCCGCTCCCCCTGGCGCACGGTCTCCGTCGCCGCGTCCACCTGCGCCGACGCGAACGCGGCGAGCACGGCGGCGCTGGTCAAGGGGACGGGCGCGGAGAAGTGGCTGACCGCTCTCGCCCTCCCGGCCCGCCTGGTCACGCACAACGGCCTGGTCGTCACAACGCCGGGCTGGCCGACCCACCCAGGGGCGCGGGACTGTGTCGATCAGCGGCTCCGCCGCGGGGCGCGCTCAGCCACCCACCGGGGGACAGCCGCATGACCACCGAAACCCTCTGGTACGCCAACAGAGCCACGGGCGCCGTCTGCCTGGTCCTCTTCACGGTCGTCGTCCTCCTCGGCATCGCGGTGCACCTGAGGACCCGCGTCCCGGGTCTGCCCCGCTTCGGCACGATGAGCCTCCACCGCACGCTCTCCCTCTCCGCCACCGCCTTCCTGGCCCTGCACATCACCACCGCGATCGCCGACAGCTATGTGAACATCACGGTCGTCGACGCCCTGATCCCCTTCGTCTCCGACTACCAGCCCCTGTGGCTCGGCCTGGGCACGGTCGCCTTCGACCTGATGCTGGCGGTCCTGATCACCAGCCTGCTCCGCGCCCGGATGGGCCACCGCACCTGGCGGGCCGTCCACTGGCTGGCGTACGCCTCCTGGCCGGTCGCCCTGATCCACGGCGTCGGCATCGGCACGGACACCGGCGCCGACTGGATGACCTGGCTCACCGTCGCCTGCGTGGCCACGGTCCTCACCGCCGGAGGCATGCGCCTCGCCCACGCGGCCCGCGCCGCCCGCCGTACCCCCGCCGCGCTGCTGCGCACCGCCGATGGAGCCCGCCCGTGACCGCGACCTTCCCCGACCTGTACATGTCCCCGCGCCTGCTCGCCCCCGGGTCCGCCCCGGCCGACCTGCCCACCCACCAGCAGCGTTACGGCCCCCTCTCCTACGGCGACCCCGAGGGCGTCCTGCGCACGGTGGCCGAATCCGGTCTCACCGGGCGCGGCGGAGCCGCCTTCCCGACGTACCGCAAACTGGTCTCGGTCGCCGAGGCGGGCCGGCGTACGGGCCGGGCCCCGGTGGTCGTCGCCAACGGTGCGGAGGGCGAGCCCGCCAGCCGCAAGGACAAGACGCTGCTGCGTCTCTCCCCGCACCTCGTCCTGGACGGTCTGCAGATCGCGGCGCACGCGGTCGGCGCAGGGGAGGCGTATCTGGGCGTCGAGGACGGCGCGACCTGGCTGGAGTCCGCGCTCGCGCAGCGCTCCGGCGACCCGCTGCCCGTCACGGTCGTACGGCTGCCGAAGTCCTTCCTGTCCGGACAGGCCTCGGCGCTCGCCCGGTTCGTCTCCGGCGGTGCAGCCCTGCCGGTCCACCCGAGCCCGCCGGTCCGCGAGCGGGGCGTGCACCGGGCGCCGACGCTGGTCCAGAACGTGGAGACCCTCGCCCATCTCGCGCTCGTCGCCCGCTACGGCGCCGACTGGTACCGCAGCGCCGGTACCCCCGCCCAGCCGGGCAGCGCCCTGTGCACGGTCCATGTCGTGGGACACGAACCCCGGGTGGTCGAGGCGCCGTACGGTCTGCCGCTGACCCGGCTGCTGCCGCTCGACGACGCCTCGGCGGTGCTCGTCGGCGGCTACCACGGCACCTGGATCCCGGCCCGCGAGGCCGCCGAACTCACCGTGGACGCGGGCTACTTGGGTGCGGGCGTGCTGGCCGTGCTGCCCGCCGACCGCTGTGGTCTCGCCGAGACCGCCCGGGTGCTGCGTTATCTCGCCCTCCAGTCGGCCGGCCAGTGCGGCCCCTGCCTCAACGGCCTGCCCCGGATCGCCACCGCCTTCCGCACCCTCGCCGCACCCGGCCCGCAGGGCACCGTGCGCACCGATCTCGCCCGCTGGTCCGGTCTCGTCGAGGGCCGGGGCGCCTGCCACCACCCGGACGGCACGGTCCGGCTGGTCCGCAGCGCGTTGACGACCTTCGCCGCCGAGGCCGACGCACACGCCCACGGCCACTGCACGGCCAACGACCGCACGCCCCTGCTGCCCGTACCCCAGGAGGCCTGACATGGACCGACAGACGATCCGGGACGTGCAGACGAACCGGGACCGGCAGATGAACCTGGACATCGACTGGACGTCCTGCCAGGGCCACGGCCTGTGCGCGGAACTCCTCCCGGAGCACATCACGCTCGACGAATGGGGCTACCCGCTCGTCGACGGCGCCCCCGTCCCCGCGCGGACGGTGAAGCGGGCCCGCCGGGCCGCCGCCGACTGCCCCGTGCTCGCCCTCAGGCTCGCCCCCGCAGGGGCCGGCCCTGGCCACTGACGGGAGATCAGCCGACGACGCAGGGGGAGGAGGCGCAGGGGGTGAGTTCGCGTGGAAGCTCCACGCGCATGCCGCAGAAACACACGAGCAGACCGCCGCGCGATGCGGGGGCACCCAGATCGATCATCAGGATGTCCCGGACTTCCCGGAGCGCGTCGCGTACCTGGAAGCCCCTGGCCACACGGATGCTGACCTCGTCAGGATCCCAGACCGCGATTCTCGGCAGTTCGTCTGCCATGCAAATGTGGACGCACACAACTGTCTCCCCAGGGCTGCACAAGGACACGCAGTGATCCGCTCCGGGAGGCCAGCGGCGCACTGATGGTACCGATGGCCGACGGGACCGTGGGGCTTTTCGTCATATTCATCCGCAACTCGGGTGTCGCCTCAGGTGATACGGCTGACCTGAAGCATCGCCTCGGCGTCCTTGAGCAGCGCGCGCTGACGTGACTCCGGCAATTGCCGGTACAGCATCAGGAGTCGGGCCTCCCGCTCGTCCCCGCTGGGCCCGGGCACGGGACGGCCGACCGACTCGAAGAACTCCCGCGGGGTCGTGGTGACGCCCCAGCGCCGGAACACCTCGACCATGGCGCGCAGCTTCTCCGGGTCGATGCGGGAGGTGCCGCGGGTGCGGTTCATCCAGGCGTTCAGTGTCGGGTACGAGATGCCGGCCTCGGACGCCAGATCCTTCTGGGTGCGGCCGGGAGCCTGGGTCAGCAGACGTTCGAGCAGTGCCGCCAGATCCTCGTCCCGGTGCGCGGGATCGTCGCCGGGTTCCGGGTCTCCTGAGTGGCTCCGCTGCTTCGTCACGCCTCAGAGGATCGGTCATCGATATCTACAGGCGCAAGTAGATCGCAGACCGCCGGCCGGGTCTTCGGATGCACGCCGGAGCGTTGTGGCGGAGCAGGTGTCTCTGTGCGCCCCCGTGCCCCCGGACCGCCATTTCCCTCACACTGTGTGAGCGGCTTGACACTATATGCATCTACGTGAAGACTGCCGACATCCCCGATGTGCACCCCTCCGGGTGACGTCCTTTCAGAGAATCTTCATCTACATGAAGATTGCAGATGTTGGAGATGCTGAAGATGTGGAGGTCTTCGTGTCCGCAACCGACAACGCCACGACCGCTCCGTGCGCCCCGGAGCCCGAGCTGATCGCCCGGGCCCGCACGGGCGACCGGGAGGCGTTCGCCGCCCTGTACGACGAGCACTACCGCCTCGTGTACGGCTTCCTTCTCATCCGCACGCGCAACAGACACCTCGCGGAGGACCTCACCCAGGAGGTGTTCACCCGCGCCCTGCGCCGCATCGACTCGTACACCTGGCAGGGCAGGGCCTTCGCCGCCTGGCTCACCACCATCGCCAAGAACCTCTACTTCGACGAACTCGCCCGCGGCCGCACCCGGTTGGAGACCCCGGTCGCCGAGTTCCACGACCCCCAGGCGCCGGGCCGGTGCACGGAGTCGCTCGCCCTGCGCGAACTGGAGGCCGTCGAGGCCCACGAGACGGTCCGTACGGCACTCCACTCGCTCAACGCGCACCAACGGCACTGCGTGGAACTGCGGTTCCTCGACGAGCTGACCCCGGAGGAGACGGCCCGGGAGATGGGCCGCAGCGTCGGCGCCGTCAAGACGCTGACGTACCGCGCGCTGCGGAAACTGCGCTGGACGACCGGGGCGGTGTCCGTGTGAACGGCAACCTTCCCCGGGCCGCCCGGGTGATCCACGCGGCACTGCGCTCCGTACCCCCCGACCAGGCCACGGCCGCCGCCCGCGCCCTGGACTCGGCCCACCTCCTCACCGATCCCGCACGTTCCTACGGCCTCCTGCTGCACCGGGAGCCGAACGGCGCCTGGACACCCCGAACCGGCCACCCACCCACCGAACCGGAACGCCCGGTCGGCGAGCTGGAGCCGGAAAGCCCACCCACCGATCGCAGACCGGTACCGAAGCGGGCGCACCCGACCAGAGAACCGGAACACCCGGCCCCCGGGCCAGAGCAGGAACACCCGGCCCCCGCGCCGGAGCCGGAGCAGCCGGCCACCCTGCCCGCGCCGGAGCAGGAGTGCCCGGCCCCCGAGCCGGAGCAGGAGTGCCCGGCCCCCGCGCCGGAGCCGGAGCGGCCGGTCACCGCGTCGACGCCGATGGTGGACGGGCCTGGCGCGGAGTCGGAACGCCCGGCCCCCGCGCCGGAGCCGATGCCGGAGTGGCCCGGTGCGGAGTCGGAACGCCCGGCCCCCGCGTCGGAGCCGATGCCGGAGTGGCCCGGTGCGGAGTCGGAGCGCTCGGTCACCGAATTGGAGCGGCAGGCGCTGGCCTGGGACGACTCCTGCGCCCGGGCCCGGCAGGTCGCCCGTGCCGTCGAGCGGCAGCTGCACGGACACCCCGGTCCGCACGGCATCCGCGTGGACGGCGACCGGGTGCGGGTCCTGCTCCGCGTCGACGACCCCGCCCAGTGGGCCCGCTGGCGCGCGTACCTGGGCCTCACCGACGCCGGTGAGCGGTCCCGCCCCCACACGGTGACCGCCGAGGGAGAACGCGACGGCGTCCCGGTGACGGTCGTGGCGCGCGGCAGCGGCACGGCACCGCCCAGCAGGGCCGGCGCCCCCGAACGGCGCCCCTTCCGGCTCGACGGGACCAGCTTCGACCTGGCCCTGCCGCAGCGCGACACGAACGGGGACCTCTGGTACTTCCAGGGCTGCCGGGCCCCCGACGGCATGCCCCTGCTGTCCCTCGACGGCCGCCCCGAGCGCTGCACGCTCGCCCAGGTGGAGGCCCAACTGGGCCCGCTGTCACCGGCGCGCCCCTCGGGGCGTACCTGAGTGCCCCCGTCTCCGCTGCGCCTGCTGGCCCTGCTGCGACCGCACGGCCGCACGGCCGCACGCGGCACCGGACCACACCACCGCCTCGCCCTCGACCTGGACGACTGCCGGCGGGAACTGGCCCGCTGGCAGCGGCACGCCGACTTCTACGAACGGGAACTGACCCGGGTCTCCCGCGAACGGGCGCACCTCCTCGCCTGGCTGGCGGCGCTGCACCCGTCGAGCGCGGTCGTCACCCCGGCCGCCGACGCGGGGCCCGGCGGTACGCACCTGCTGCGCCTCATGGCCGGCGAACGCCTGCTGTCCTGGCGCCTGCCGTCCGCCGACCTCCCCCTGTTCGCCCACGTCCGGTACGCCGAACCCACCGTCGTACCCCCACGACGCGAGGGCCCCCGCATCCCCGACCAGGCCACCCACATCCGCCACCACACCCGCCTGCTGGCCCTGGAGGAGGCCCTGTTCACCCCACCCCCCGACCCCTGACACCGGAAGACTCCGGCCGGCAGGCTCGGGAGGCAAGCCGACCGGACCGCAGCGCCCCCTGCCCCCTCACCCAGCAGCGGGGCGCTGCCCGTCGGCACCAGCAAAGCGTTGGATGCCTGGTCCGGCCCCGAAAGGGGCGCGGGGCTGTATCTACATGCGGCTCCGCCGCGTGGGCGCGACCAGCCCCAACGCACCCGCACCCCGACACCACCCGCACCCCCACCCCCCTACCGCCCTAAAGCCACCCAGCGAATTCAAGCAACAACTCAGCATCACCCCGCCGCCCCACGCGGAGCGCCCGCACCCCCGACTCGACAGCCCGAAACAGCGTCCACCCCCGCACCCGCTCCTGATCCAGCTCAAGCGACTCCGCCAGCTTCCGCACCCGCCGCCGCGTGGTCGCCGCCCCCGACGGTGAGGCGATCAGATCCTCCACCCGGTCCCGCACCAGCCGCGCCAGATCGAACGCGCACTCACCGACCACCGGATCCGGCCCCACCGCCAGCCACGGCGTCCGCTCGGCCGCCAGCACCTTGCTCTGCCGGAACGTCCCGTGCAACAGCCGGTGTTCGGGCGGCGCAGCCACCAGCTCCGCCCGGGCCGCGAGAGCCGCGTCCACCAGCACCCGCACCTCGGAGTCGACGGCGGTCCCCCGCATCGCCTCCGCCTGCCGCCCGGTCCGCTCGGCGACCGTCTCGAACAGGTGCCCGCCGCCGTCGTCGGGCGGCTCCACCCACAGCCGCCGCAGCGTCCCCGCCGCCTCCAGCTGCGCCTTCGCCTCCGGCAGCGACCGTACCGAGACATCCGGATGCAGCCGTTCGAGCAGCAGCACCCCCTGCGTCACCGGTCCGTCCAGCAGCTGTACGGCGCCCAGCCCGCCCCAGTGCGCCAGCGCCGCCCGCTCCGCCTCCGGCCGGAACCGGGGCGGGGCCAGCTTGAGCACGGCAGGCGTCCCGTCCGCCCGGCGCACCAGCACCACCAGGCTGCTCCGGCCGCCCGGCACCTGCACCCGGTCGACGGTCAACTCGCGTAGAACAACGGCCTGTTGGGCCGCCTCCGGCAGCTTCTCCAACCAGTCGTCACCGCTCGGTGCCGTCTCACCGAGCGCCCGCACCAGACGCTGCGGCGGTTCGAAAGCCATGCGCGAGTCGTTCCCTTCCCTCTCCGGGGTCACGCCGTCGGCGTGGCCGAAACTCCGGAGGTCGCCGCATCCGTACCCGCCCGCTCGGCGAGCCCAGGGAAGGCTACGCTCCCGCCGCGCCAGCGCACGGCCCGCACCGCCGCCTCCCGCAGCGCCCCGGCCGCCTCCCGGCGCCGCTGGTCCCCGGTTGCCCGCACCACATCCGAATACACCCCGGCCACCCGCTCCTCCAGCTCCGCGGCCAGCCGGACCGCCGTCGCCGCGTCCGTCACCGGGAACGGCAGCGCGTACGCGGCGCTCGCGGCGACCGGCTCGGCGCCCAGGTCGCGGACCTCACGCACCAGCGCGTCCCGCCGCGCCCGGTGCGCGTCGTAGGCGGCCCGCGCCTCCGTGCGCCGGTCGGCGCCGATCCGTCCGCCGACCACGCCGTACCCGTACACGGCCGCGTGCTCGGCGGCCAGCGCCGCCTGGAGCGCCGTGAGCTCCCCGCTCTTGTCGGGCTTCCCTGTCATCGGGTCCCCTCCGTCAGCAGATACGCGTGGGCCGCGCCGGCCGCCGCCACCGAGGCCAGCAGCCGGGCCAACTCGCCCGGGACGTCCACCAGCGCGCTCGTCCTGCGGTCCGCCAGCTCCCGCTCGGCGGCGGCCAGACCGGCGAGCGCGTCCTTCTCCGTCGTCGCGGCGGCCGCGGAGGCCGTCGGAGCGCCCGACGGACTCGTCGCCGAGGGCGTGAGGGCCGAAACCGAGGGCGTGAGGGCCGAAACCGAGGGCGTGAGGGCCGAAACCGAGGACGTGGGAGCCGAAACCGAGGGGATGGGAGCCGAAACCGAGGGGATGGGAGCCGAAGGGGACGCGGCCGGCGTCCGACCGGCGCCCCCGAACGCCTCCACATGCCGGACCACCTCCGCCCGCAGCGGCCCGAGCCGCTTCGCCAGCGCGGGATGGGCGGCGAGGACGGCGTCGTACCGCGCCAGCAGCCCGCCGCTCTCCTCGGCCGCACGCGCGCGTGCCCGCTCGGTGACCGACGGGCTGCCGCTCGCGACCTCCTCGGAGCTCTCGGAACCGGACGAGCAGCCCACGAGCAGCGCCGCCCCGGCGGCCGACGCGAGCAGGGTTCTTCTGCGCGGCCCGGAGCGGGCGCGCGGAACGAGCGGGAACGGCACGGCAGACGTCCTCGGGGAATACGTGCGAACGAAGGACCGGGAAGGGAACAGGTCCGTGATCACCGTACCTGCGCGCACGCCGGAGCGAGGGCTCCGCCACCCTCCGTGCACGGGTGGACGGCAACACTCCCCGCGACCGGATACCCTTTGACCAGACACGCGACCCATCCCACAACAGCACACGCGGCCGAGGAGTCACCCGGATGAGCACCACCCAGAGCGAGAGGCTGCGAGAGCTCCTGGAACCGCTCGTCACCTCCCAGGGCCTGGATCTCGAAGAGATCGCCGTGGACTCCGTCGGTCGCAAGCGCGTGCTGAGTGTCGTCGTCGACTCCGACACCGGGGCGGACCTGGACCAGATCGCTGATGTGAGCCGCGCGCTCTCGGCGAAGCTCGACGAGACGGACGCGATGGGCGCGGGCGAGTACACCCTCGAGGTCGGCACCCCGGGCGCGGAGCGCTCCCTGACCGAGCACCGCCACTACGTGCGCGCCACCGGCCGACTGGTGAGATTCCAGCTGACCGAGGGCGGTGAACTGGTCGCCCGGATCCTGAAGGCCGACGAGGACGGCCTCGACCTCGAAGTGCCCGGCGTGAAGGGCCGCAAGGCCACCGCCCGCAGAGTCGGCTTCCCGGACATCGCGAAGGCGCGCGTGCAGGTCGAGTTCAACCGCAAGGACCAGGACGTCAAGGACGAGAAGGAAGAGGAGGCGTAGCCGTGGACATCGACATGAGTGCCCTGCGGGGCTTGGTACGGGAGAAGGAGATCTCCTTCGACCTGCTGGTCGAGGCGATCGAGTCGGCCCTCCTCATCGCCTACCACCGCACCGAGGGAAGCCGCCGACACGCGCGCGTGGAGCTCAACCGGGAGACCGGGCATGTGACCGTGTGGGCGAAGGAGGACCCCGAGGACCTCGAAGAGGGCCAGGAGCCCCGCGAGTTCGACGACACCCCGTCCGGCTTCGGCCGTATCGCCGCCACCACCGCCAAGCAGGTGATCCTGCAGCGGCTGCGCGACGCCGAGGACGACGCGACGCTCGGCGAGTACGCCGGCCGCGAGGGCGACATCGTCACCGGAGTGGTCCAGCAGGGCCGCGACCCCAAGAACGTGCTCGTGGACATCGGCAAGCTGGAGGCCATCCTCCCGGTCCAGGAGCAGGTCCCCGGAGAGACGTACCCGCACGGCATGCGCCTGCGCTCGTACGTCGTTCGGGTGGCGAAGGGGGTGCGCGGTCCCTCGGTCACGCTTTCGCGTACCCACCCCAATCTGGTGAAGAAGCTCTTCGCACTGGAGGTGCCGGAGATCGCCGACGGGTCCGTCGAGATCGCCGCCATCGCCCGTGAGGCGGGCCACCGCACCAAGATCGCCGTACGGTCCACCCGTTCGGGCCTGAACGCCAAGGGCGCCTGCATCGGCCCGATGGGCGGCCGGGTGCGCAATGTGATGGGCGAGCTGAACGGCGAGAAGATCGACATCGTCGACTGGTCGGACGACCCGGCCGAGATGGTGGCGAACGCGCTGTCCCCGGCCCGGGTCTCCAAGGTCGACGTGGTGGACCTCGCGGCCCGCTCCGCGCGCGTGACCGTGCCGGACTACCAGCTGTCCCTGGCGATCGGCAAGGAGGGCCAGAACGCCCGCCTCGCCGCCCGCCTCACCGGCTGGCGGATCGACATCCGGCCGGACACCGAGCAGCCGTCCGACTAGAGGTCCCACCATCGGTTGGGCCGTTCGGGGGAATAGATCCAAGCCGAGGCCCGCTCAGATCACGTCAGATGTAACGCGGCAACCGTTCGACTCCTGCCCCGAAGGGGTGAGGTGGCCGCGGGGAGGTAGACTTAACTGTGTCTGGCCGGACGCACGCCGGAGCATGCCCTGAGCGCACCTGTGTGGGGTGCCGGGAGCGAGCGGCCAAGACGGAGCTGCTGCGCATCGTGGCGATCGAGGACGCCTGTGTCCCCGATCCTCGCGGTACGCTGCCCGGCCGGGGTGCGTACGTACACCCCGCACTGGTCTGTCTCGACCAGGCGGTGCGCCGCCGGGCGTTCACGCGGGCGTTGCGCGCCCCGGGAGCGCTCGACACAAAGGCGTTGCGCCAGTACGTCGAGCAGACGACAGTTGCCGATCGGGCAACACCGTAAGAAGCGCGTCGCGCGGAACGTCCGTGCGGCCAGGTACCCCGCGAGTTGGAAGTAGGTCGAGATTGCGATGAGCACTCGATGAGCACGCGATGAGTACGCCCATGAAGTAGCGACGGTCCGGCGGCAACCCGGACCTAAAAGGAGCGAAGTGGCTAAGGTCCGGGTATACGAACTCGCCAAGGAGTTCGGGGTTGAGAGCAAGGTCGTCATGGCCAAGCTCCAAGAACTCGGTGAATTCGTCCGTTCGGCGTCTTCGACCATCGAAGCGCCCGTAGTCCGCAAACTGACTGACGCCTTCCAGGGCGGCGGCAAGTCCGCCCCGCGCAAGGCCGCCCCCAAGCCTGGTGCGCCCTCCCCGGCGCAGTCGGCCCGTCCGGCCGCCCCGCGGCCGGCCGCCCCCAGGCCCGCCGCGCCTCAGGCGCCCACGACTCCGGCCGCCCCCGCGGCCTCGTCGGCCCCCGCGCCGACGACCCCGGGCCCGCGTCCCGTGCCCGGTCCCAAGCCCGCGCCGCGTCCGGCCCCCGCCGCCCCGGAGTTCACCGCTCCGCCGTCGGCCCCGGCCGCCCCGCAGGCCCCCCGTCCGGCCGCCGCCCAGGGTCCGCGCCCCGGCGCGCCCCGGCCCGGCGCCCGTCCGGGCGGTCCCGGTCAGGGTCAGCAGGACCGCGGCCAGCGTCCGGCCGCCGGCCAGGGCTCGCGCCCCGGTGGTGCCGGTGCCCCCCGTCCGGGCGGTGCCCGCCCGTCCGGTCCGCGTCCGGGCAACAACCCCTTCACGTCCGGCGGCAACGCCGGTATGGCCCGTCCGCAGGCCCCCCGTCCGCAGGGCGCCCCGCGCCCCGGCGGCCCGGGTGGTGCCCCCGGTGGCGGCGGCCCCCGTCCCCAGGCGCCCGGCGCCCAGGGCGGCGGTCCCCGTCCGCAGGCTCCGGGCGGTTCCCGTCCGTCGCCCGCGGGCATGCCGCGTCCGCAGGGTGCGGGCCCCGGCGGTCCGCGTCCCGGCGGTCCGCGTCCCAACCCCGGCATGATGCCGCAGCGTCCCGCTGCCGGCCCGCGTCCCGGCGGTGGCCCCGGCGGCCGCGGTCCCGGCGGTGCGGGTCGTCCCGGTGGCGGCGGCGGTCGTCCCGGTGGCGGCGGCGGTTTCGCCGGTCGTCCGGCCGGTCCCGGTGGCGGCGGCGCCCGTCCGGGTGGCGGCGGCGGTTTCGCCGGTCGTCCCGGTGGCGGCGGCCCCGGCGGCGGTGGCGGCGGCTTCGGTGGCGGCGGTGGCCGTCCCGGCTTCGGCGGTCGTCCCGGCGGCCCCGGTGGCCGTGGTGGCACGCAGGGCGCCTTCGGCCGTCCCGGCGGTCCGGCCCGTCGTGGCCGCAAGTCGAAGCGTCAGCGTCGCCAGGAGTACGAGGCCATGCAGGCCCCGTCCGTCGGCGGTGTGATGCTGCCGCGCGGCAACGGCGAGACGATCCGTCTCTCCCGCGGCGCGTCGCTCACCGACTTCGCGGAGAAGATCAACGCCAACCCGGCGTCGCTCGTCGCGGTCATGATGAACCTCGGCGAGATGGTCACCGCGACCCAGTCCGTCTCCGACGAGACGCTCCACCTCCTCGCCGGCGAGATGAACTACGAGGTTCAGGTCGTCAGCCCGGAGGAGGAGGACCGCGAGCTGCTCGAGTCCTTCGACATCGAGTTCGGCGAGGACGAGGGCGACGAGGACGACCTGGTGGTCCGTCCCCCGGTCGTCACCGTCATGGGTCACGTCGACCACGGTAAGACCCGACTGCTCGACGCCATCCGCAAGACGAACGTCATCGCGGGCGAGGCCGGCGGCATCACCCAGCACATCGGTGCCTACCAGGTCTCGACCCAGGTCAACGACGAGGACCGCGCGATCACCTTCATCGACACCCCGGGTCACGAGGCGTTCACCGCCATGCGTGCCCGTGGTGCCCGGTCGACGGACATCGCGATCCTGGTCGTCGCGGCCAACGACGGCGTCATGCCGCAGACGGTCGAGGCGCTCAACCACGCCAAGGCGGCCGACGTCCCGATCGTCGTCGCGGTCAACAAGATCGACGTCGAGGGCGCCGACCCGACCAAGGTGCGCGGTCAGCTGACCGAGTACGGCCTGGTGGCCGAGGAGTACGGCGGCGACACCATGTTCGTCGACATCTCCGCCAAGCAGGGTCTGCACATCGACTCCCTGCTGGAGGCCGTGATCCTCACGGCCGACGCCTCGCTCGACCTGCGGGCCAACCCGAACCAGGACGCGCAGGGCATCTCGATCGAGTCCCGTCTCGACCGCGGCCGCGGTGCCGTGGCGACGGTCCTCGTCCAGCGAGGCACCCTGCGGGTCGGCGACACGATGGTGGTGGGCGACGCCTACGGCCGTGTGCGCGCCATGCTCGACGACAACGGCAACAACGTGGCCGAGGCCGGCCCGTCGACGCCGGTCCAGGTCCTGGGTCTGACCAACGTCCCGGGCGCCGGCGACAACTTCCTCGTGGTCGAGGAGGACCGTACGGCCCGCCAGATCGCCGAGAAGCGTGCGGCCCGCGAGCGCAACGCGGCCTTCGCCAAGCGCACGCGCAGGTTCTCCCTGGAGAACCTGGACGCGGCGCTGAAGGCCGGCGAGGTCCAGCAGCTGAACCTGATCATCAAGGGTGACGCTTCTGGCTCCGTCGAGGCTCTGGAGTCCTCCCTCCTCCAGCTGGACGTCGGCGAAGAGGTCGACATCCGGGTCCTGCACCGCGGCGTCGGTGCGGTCACGGAGTCGGACATCGACCTGGCCATGGGCTCCGACGCGATCGTCATCGGCTTCAACGTCCGGGCAGCCGGCCGTGCGCAGCAGATGGCGGAGCGCGAAGGCGTCGACGTGCGCTACTACTCGGTCATCTACCAGGCGATCGAGGAGATCGAGGCGGCCCTGAAGGGTCTCCTCAAGCCGGAGTACGAGGAGTTCGAGCTCGGTACGGCGGAGATCCGCGAGGTCTTCAAGTCGTCCAAGCTGGGCAACATCGCCGGTGTCCTCATCCGCTCGGGCGAGGTCAAGCGCAACACCAAGGCGCGCCTCATCCGCGACGGCAAGGTGGTCGCGGAGAACCTCAACATCGAGGGCCTGCGTCGCTTCAAGGACGACGTCACCGAGATCCGCGAAGGGTACGAGGGCGGTATCAACCTCGGCAACTTCAACGACATCAAGATCGACGACGTCATCGCGACGTACGAGATGCGCGAGAAGCCGCGGGTGTAACCCCCACGGTTCATGGTGCCGGTCCACTGGGACACCGTCCCGGAGGACCGGCACCGGTCCGTTGGGACACCTCCCGGAGGACCGGCACCGGTCCGTCCGGGGGCTGCGCCCCCGGCGGGGTCGGGTCACGCCTTGTCCGAGCGAGTCGGGTGGGTGGGTGGGAAACCCCGTCGAGCCGACGGCAGGATCGGGGTACCGTTCATGATGCCCCTGTCCCACACGGCCGACAGGGCCATCGATCCCGTACCGGCGGGTGAACCGGCTGCACATGTACGTGGGGACTCTGTCCTTCGACCTGCTCCTCGGCGACGTCCACTCGCTGAAGGAGAAACGCTCCGTCGTCCGCCCCATCGTCGCCGAGCTCCAGCGCAAATACGCGGTGAGCGCGGCCGAGGTCGACCACCAGGACCTCCACCGCAGGGCCCGTATAGGCCTCGCCGTGGTCTCCGGTGACGCGGAGCACCTGACCGACGTACTGGACCGGTGCGAACGGCTCGTCGCCGCCCGCCCGGAGGTGGAACTGCTGTCGGTCAGACGCCGTTTCCACGGCGAAGACGACGACTGACCACAGAACAGCACACAGACACGACACGCAAGAAAGAACGGGAGACGGACCAGTGGCCGACAACGCGCGCGCCAAGAGGCTGGCGGACCTCATCCGAGAGGTGGTGGCGCAGAAGCTGCAGCGCGGGATCAAGGACCCGCGGCTCGGTTCCCACGTCACCATCACGGACACCAGGGTCACCGGCGACCTCCGGGAGGCGACCGTCTTCTACACCGTGTACGGCGACGACGAGGACCGCCAGGCCGCCGCAGCCGGCCTGGAGAGCGCCAAGGGCATCCTGCGCTCCGAGGTCGGCCGCGCGGCCGGCGTGAAGTTCACGCCGACGCTGGCCTTCGTCGCCGACGCCCTCCCGGACAACGCCCGCACCATCGACGACCTCCTCGACAAGGCGCGCGCCGCCGACGAGAAGGTCCGCGAGGCGTCCGCGGGCGCCGGGTACGCGGGCGAGGCCGACCCGTACCGCAAGCCCGGTGACGACGAGACGGACGACACCGCCGAATGAACCGCAAGTCCACCGCACCCGACGGCCTCGTCATCGTCGACAAGCCGTCGGGCTTCACCTCCCACGACGTCGTGGCCAAGATGCGCGGCATCGCGAAGACCCGCCGCGTCGGCCACGCCGGCACGCTCGACCCCATGGCGACCGGCGTCCTCGTCCTCGGTGTGGAGAAGGCGACCAAGCTCCTCGGTCACCTCGCCCTCACCGAGAAGGAGTACCTCGGCACGATCCGCCTCGGCCAGACGACCCTGACCGACGACGCCGAGGGCGAGATCACCGCCTCCGCCGACGCCTCCCAGGTCACCCGGGACGCGATCGACGCCGGCATCGCCAAGCTCAGCGGCGCCATCATGCAGGTGCCGTCCAAGGTCAGCGCCATCAAGATCGACGGCGTACGGTCGTACAAGAGGGCCCGCGAGGGCGAGGAGTTCGAGATCCCGGCCCGTCCGGTGACCATCTCCTCCTTCGCCGTGTACGACGTCCGGGACGCCGTCGCCGAGAACGGCACCCCCGTGCTGGACCTGGTCGTCTCGGTCGTCTGCTCCTCCGGCACCTACATCCGCGCCCTCGCCCGCGACCTGGGCGCCGACCTCGGCGTCGGCGGACACCTCACCGCGCTGCGCCGCACCCGGGTCGGCCCGTACAAGCTGGACTCGGCGAAGACGCTCGACCAGCTCCAGCAGGAGCTGAACGTGATGCCGATCGCCGAGGCCGCCGCGGCCGCGTTCCCCCGCTGGGACGTGGACGCCAATCGGGCCCGGCTGCTCATCAACGGTGTCCGTCTGGAGATGCCCGAGGAGTACACGGGGGCCGGCCCCGTCGCCGTCTTCGACCCCGAGGGCCGCTTCCTCGCCCTGGTGGAGGAGCAGAAGGGCAAGGCCAAGAGCCTCGCCGTCCTGAGCTGAACCCGTCCGGCTCACGCGCCGCGTTGCCCGTGGAGCGGCGGACACGGGGTGTTCCACTGCCCCGCCGCTCCACGGTCCCCCCTCGGTTCCCCCACCCCTAGGGTGTATCCAACCGCCCGCCTTCATTCACCCGTCTGGGCAGGCGCTCGGAGTGAACCGACGGAGCGCAGGGGGGCGCGTTCGTCGCGGGATCTGTTTTCTTGATCACCGCATGCCTACCGTCGAACCGAGGGCACAAGGGCGCTGCGGGGAGGTAGGGCGATGGCGGGACGGGGCCCGTGGACGGACGACGACCACGACATGCACACCGCCTCCGCAGGCACCCCCCGGGACGAATCCCCCGGTGACGCCCACCCCGCCACCGCCTCCCTCGTCCTCGTCCACGACCTCGCGGGCCGCCCGCGCGGCACCGGATTCGTCGGCGACCACCTCGGCACGGTCGTCACCAGCCACGAGGCCGTGCACGGCCTGCCCGGCCTCGTGCTGCACGGCGCCGGCGACCGCGTCTGCGCCGTGACCGCCCAGGCGGTCACCCCGCTCCCCGAGCTGAACCTCGCCCTCGTCCGCACCGAGGGCCTCGGCACGGACCCGCTCCCGGTGACCGTCCGCGAACCCGTCGACACCGGGACGTACGTCCGGCTGGCCGCGGGCTGCTGGCGCGAGGCACGCGTGCTGGGCGCGACGCGGGCGACGTACCGGGCCGTGGACCGTGTCCACCCACTCGACGGCGCCCTGGAGCTGGCGATCGGCACGGCGGGCCGGGACGCGCTGCGGCCCGGCTCGGGCGCGGCCGGGGGACCGGTGCTGGACGCGGAGACGGGCGCGGTCGTCGCGGTCCTGGGCACCGCCCTGCGCTCCGGCGACCGCGAGGCCGGCTTCGCCGTGCCCCTGCGCCCCGCCGCCCCCGGCCCGCTGGCCGACCTGCTCGCCCGCAACGCGGCCACCGTGCCCGCGTACGGAGCCGACCTCAATCTCGCGGGCGTCCTGGAGCTCACCACCACCTCGGTGGCCTCGGACGGCCCGCCCGGCGCCTTCTCCGGCCACCCGGGTGGCCCCGGCGGCACCACCGTGGCCACGGTCGAACGCGCCGCGACGGCACGGGAGTTCGCCGCCTTCGGCACCGGCCCGAAGGCCGTCCTCGGCCTCGTCGGACCACCGGGCAGTGGCCGTACGACGGAACTCGCGGCCCTCGCCGCGCGCCGCGTCCGAGGCCCGGAACCCGCCCCCACCCTGTGGCTGCGCGGCGCCGACCTCAAGGCGGACGACGACTCGCTCGCCGACGCGGCCCGCAGGGCACTGACCCGCGCCGCCCGAATCGTGGCCGCCTCCCGCGCCGGACGGCCGACGGGCCCGGCACCGGACCCGGCGGGGGCGTCCGCCGGGACCGGCCCCGCCGACCTCGGCGACCTCCGCCCCGAACGCCTGGCCCGCCTCGCGCACTCCGCCGGACGCCCCCTGCTCCTCCTGCTCGACGGCCCCGAGGAGATGCCGCCCGTCCTCGCCCACCGGCTGGCCGACTGGACCGAGGGCACCGCGCAGTGGCTGCGCCGCACGGGCGCCCGGCTGATGGTGGCCTGCCGGGCCGAGTACTGGGAGCGCGCCGGGACCCTGTTCCCGCCCGACCTGCTGTACGACGGCACGCAGCCCCGGGAGGAGACGGCCGGGGCGCTCCCGCCCTGCGTCCCGCTCGGCGACCTCACCCCGGACGAGGCCCGCGTCGCCCACGCCCGGTACGCCGTCCCCGGCACCGCGCTCACCGGCCCCGACGCCCGGCACCCGCTCACGATCAGGCTCCTCTCCGAGATCCGCGCCGCCCTGCCCGACCCCCCGCCCGCCCACCCCGTCGACCGCCACGACGTCCTCGCCGCCCACCTCGACCTGATGTGCCTGCGCGTCGCCGTCCGGCTCGCCGCCGAGAACGGCCTGCGCGGCACTGCTGTACGCCGGCTCGCGGCGAAGGTCTCCGGCCAGGTCCACGAGGCGGCCCGCCGCAGCCTCGGCCCGGGCCAGGGCGAGCTGGACCGGGCGTCCTTCGAGGCGGTGTTCCCGTGGGGACCGGCGCCCGCCCGGCTCGGCGGCGGCACCGGCTGGGCCTCCGCCGTCCTCACCGAGGGCCTGCTGGTGCCCGCCGGCGGCGGCTACCGCTTCGCCCACGAGGAACTCGCCGACTGGATCCAGGGCTTCCACCTCGACCTCGACGAGGCCCTGCGCGCCCTCGTCCACCGCCGCCGCACCCCCGAGGGCGGCCATCCGCTCCCCGTCCCGCACCACCGCATCGGCCCCGTCGTGCAGGCCCTGCTTCTCCTCGGCCGCCAACAGGGCACCCGGCAACTGCGCGCCCGCCTCGAGGAGTTGCTGCGCGCACTGGACGCCGAGGGCGAGACCTGGTGGGCCGCCCGGCTGCTCGCCGGGACCCTGCTGCGCCTCCCGGACGCCACCGCGTACACCGGACTCCTCCGTCTGCTCGCCGACCGGATCGTGGCGGGGGGCGAGCCGACGGGCCCGCCTCCTGAGTTCGGTCCCGGGTTCTGGACGCGGCTCGCCCTTCCGCCCGAGCTCTGCCTGGACCTGCTGCGCCGGCTCGTCCTCGCCGACGCCGCCCCGGAGGGCGTCGGCGTCCCCCGGTACCTCGACGCCGTCGCCCGGCTCCTCGCCGACGACCCCACCGCCGTACAGCCGTGTCTCACCCGCTGGTTCGACGACGAGCGGCCGCTGCCCGCGACCCCGCACGCCACCGTGGCGACGGCCGCGCAGGCGCTGCTGCACACGCACCGGCACCGGTCGCCGGACGACCTCACCGAGATCCTCGTCGGCTGCGGGCACCGGCGGGCCGACGAACTGCTCGCCGTGCTCGCGGAGGACGAGCCGTCCGCCCTCTGCCGGGCCGTGGACCGCTGGGCGCACGACGAGCGGCCGGCCCGGCGGGTCGCGGCGCTGGCGTACGCCCGGCGCACCGCCCCGCACACGACCGCCGAGGCCGACCGGGGCCTGCTGCGTCACGCGGCGCTCGCCCTGCTCGCCCGCCCCGACGACAGCACCCTGCACAGCGGCGCGCTCGCCCTCCTGGTCCGGGACCCCGAGACCCGCGACCGCCATCTGCCCCGGGCGCTGGAGCGGTTCGCGGCGGGCGATCCACAGCTCCCGGCGAGCGCCCTGCTCACCGCGCTCGGCAGCCATCCCGAGCCGGTCCTGGACGCCGTCCGGGCGCGTCTGGACAGCCCCGGCGCGAGCGGCACCCTGCGCGCCCTCGCCGATGCCACCCCGCCCGCGCTCGCCCGCCGGGTCGCCGCCGTCGTACGGGAGGCGGTACGGCGGCGGCCGGACACCGCCGGGGACGTCGCCGCGTACGTCGACCACCGCCTGGACCAGGGCCCGGCCGCCCGAGCCGTACTCTTCCCGCTGGTCACCGGCCTGCTGGAGAGCGGCGGCCCGGAGCAGGTGCGGGCCGCGCTGGCCGGGGTCCTGCTCGCCCCCGGCGCACCCGGCTCCCGTCCGCTGCGGCGGGAGCTGCTGGAGTTCCTGCTCGCCCACGAGCACACGCCGGCCGTCCTGGACGCCGTCCTGCACGCCGCCCCGCAGCGCGGCGGCGAGGAGCTGCGCACACTCGTCCACCGCACCGGCCTGCTCCTGGCCCGCACCCCGGACGGCGCGACCCGCTTCGACCGGGGCCTGGTCGAGCTGGCCCGCCACATCCCCGGCTTCGCCGCCCGGGCTACGGGCTGGTTCGCCGACGCCCCGGGGGACTGGGCGGTCCTGGTCGGTCCGGGCGCGCGCCGCACCCTGGAGGACCTGGCGGGGGTGCGGGTACCCGCCTGACCGGAGCCCCGGGCGCGCGTGGATCGAGTCACACCCCCATGCCGATGCGGGCAGGAAGCACCCGGCATGGCACCCTTAGACCTGCGTAAGAGCAACGGTTGATACGGACACGGGTTCGAGGAGCGGTCACAGTGCAGCGCTGGCGTGGCTTGGAGGACATCCCCGAGGACTGGGGACGCAGCGTCGTCACCATCGGCTCCTACGACGGGGTCCACCGAGGACACCAGCTGATCATCCGGCACGCCGTGGACCGCGCCCGTGAGCTGGGCGTCCCCTCCGTCGTCGTCACCTTCGACCCGCACCCCAGCGAGGTCGTCCGCCCCGGCAGCCACCCGCCGCTGCTCGCCCCGCACCACCGCCGCGCCGAGCTGATGGCGGAGCTGGGCGTCGACGCGCTGCTGATCCTGCCCTTCACGACCGAGTTCTCGAAGCTGTCGTCGGCCGAGTTCGTCGTGAAGGTCCTCGTCGACAAGCTGCACGCCAAGGCCGTGGTCGAGGGCCCGAACTTCCGCTTCGGCCACAAGGCCGCGGGCAACGTCGAGTTCCTCGCCGAACAGGGCAAGGTGTACGACTTCGAGGTCGAGGTCGTCGACCTGGTGCTGTGCGGCGAGGCGGGCGGCGGCGAGCCGTTCTCCTCGACCCTGACCCGCCGCCTGGTCGGCGCGGGCGATGTCGCGGGCGCCGCGGAGATCCTCGGCCGCCCGCACCGCGTCGAGGGCGTCGTCGTACGCGGCGCCCAGCGCGGCCGTGAGCTCGGCTTCCCCACCGCCAACGTCGAGACCCTCCCGCACACCGCGATCCCGGCCGACGGCGTCTACGCGGGCTGGCTGCACGCGGGCGGCGAGGCGATGCCGGCCGCGATCTCCGTCGGCACCAACCCGCAGTTCGACGGCACCGAGCGCACGGTGGAGGCGTACGCCATCGACCGCGTCGGCCTCGACCTGTACGGGCTGCATGTCGCCGTCGACTTCCTCGCCTTCGTGCGCGGCCAGGCGAAGTTCGACTCGCTGGAGGGCCTGCTGGAGCAGATGGCCGAGGACGTGAAGCGCTGCCGGGAACTGGTGGCGGCGGAGTAACCGTCCGCTTCCGCACGGCCGAAGGGCGGCCGGTGTCCTCGGACACCGGCCGCCCTTCTTCATGCCGCATACGTCACTGCTGCGGGGGCGGCGGGGGAGGGGTCTGCCCGTCGTTGCCCCCGCTGTTGCCGTCCGGCTGGGGCGGCGGCGGGTAGCCGTAGCCCGCCGGGGGCTGGGGCGGCTGGGGATAGCCGTAACCGGCCGGGGGCTGCGGCTGACCGGGCTGGGGCGGGTAAGGGGGCTGCCCGGGCGGACCCTGCGGGGGGAAGGGATGCCCGGGGTGCGGCGGCTGGGCCGTGTACGGCGGCTGGGCCGCCTGGGGCGGGTACGGCTGGCCGGGGAAGGGCTGGGCCGGGTACGGCTGACCGGAGCCGGGCTGGCCCGGTGCCGGCTGACCGGGGTAGGGCTGCCCCGGTCCGGCCTGGCCGGGGAACCCTCCCGGCTGGCCGGGCTGGCCGGGCTGTCCTGGCTGGCCCGGATATGGCTGCTGCTGACCCGGGTATTGCTGACCCGGCATCGGCGGGGCGGCGACCGGCGGCGGATTGCCGTCGTTCGTCCACAGGCCGTGCATCTGCTGATGCCGTACGAAGTCCTCCGCGACCATCGCCGCGAGGTTGAAGTACGCGTCCCGCACCTTCGGCCGCATCATGTCGAGGTCGACCTCGGCACCGGCCGAGAGATGCTCGTCGAACGGGACCACGACCACACCGCGGCAGCGCGTCTCGAAGTGCTGGACGATGTCCTCGACCTTGATCATCTTGCCGGTCTCGCGCACGCCCGAGATGACGGTGATGGACCGTGAGACCAGCTCGGCGTATCCGTGCGCGGACAGCCAGTCCAGCGTCGTACTGGCGCTGCTGGCCCCGTCGACCGACGGCGTGGAGATGATGATCAGCTGATCGGCGAGGTCGAGCACCCCGCGCATCGCGCTGTAGAGCAGACCGGTGCCGGAGTCGGTCAGGATGACCGGGTACTGCTTGCCGAGCACGTCGATCGCGCGCCGGTAGTCCTCGTCGTTGAACGTCGTGGAGACGGCCGGGTCGACGTCATTGGCGATGATCTCCAGACCCGAGGGGGCCTGGGAGGTGAACCGCCGGATGTCCATGTACGAGTTGAGGTATGGGATCGCCTGAACGAGGTCACGGATCGTGGCCCCGGTCTCCCGCCGCACCCGTCGGCCGAGCGTACCGGCGTCCGGGTTCGCGTCGATCGCGAGGATCTTGTCCTGGCGCTCGATGGCGAGGGTGGAGCCGAGCGCGGTGGTCGTGGTCGTCTTGCCGACACCGCCTTTGAGGCTGATGACGGCGATGCGGTAGCAGGACAGCACCGGCGTCCGGATCAGCTCCAGCTTGCGCTGCCGCTCGGCCTCTTCCTTCTTCCCACCGAGCTTGAAACGGGAGGTGGACGCGGTCGGACGACCGCTCTTCGCCTTCTGCTTCTTGTTGTTGAGCAGCCGGTCCGAGGAGAGCTCCACGGCCGCGGTGTAACCCAGCGGCGCGACACCGGGGTTGACCGGCTGCCGCTGATCGTGCTGGACGGCCTGCGGCCAGGCGGCCCCGATCCGGGGGTCGACGGGCGGCTGCTGCGGAATCTGCGGCGCGTGCGGTGCCTGACCGGCGTCGGGAATCTGCGGCCCGTGCGCCGGCTGCCCGGGAAAGCCCTGCGGGGCGGCGCCGGGGCCTCCCGACGCCGGGTTCCCCTGAGCGACGGGGGCGGCCGGGGGCCGACCGTCACCTTGGTGGGGGACACCGGGATGCATCGGCTGCGGCTGTCCGGGCGGCGCCTGGGGGAAACCGTAAGCGGCGGGGTTGTGGGCCGCGGGGGCCTGCGGGAAGCCATAGCCACCAGCGGACTCGGGCGCGGGCGGCTGCGGAAAACCGTACCCGTCCGGCCCGTTGGGGGCGGGGGGCTGCGGGAAGCCGTAGCCCGGCGGCTGTTGGGGTGCGGGGGCGGTGGGGGCTTGGGGGAGGCCTTCGCCCGCCTGCTGGTGTGGGGGTGCTGGTGTGGCGGGGGGTTGTGGGAAGCCGTAGGC
>NZ_JBEXXE010000014.1:0-33178 GCF_040630255.1 Streptomyces sp. NPDC005820 | reverse complement strand
GGCCTTCGCCCGCCTGCTGGTGTGGGGGTGCTGGTGTGGCGGGGGGTTGTGGGAAGCCGTAGGCGGGCTGGTGCTGGGGTGCGGGGGCGGTGGGGGCCTGCGGCAGGCCATCACCCGGCTGCTGGTGGGGTGCTGGTGGGGCGGGAGGCTGCGGGAAGCCGTAGGAGGGCTGCGGCGGGGCCGGGGGAGCCTCGGGCGACGGCGCGGGCGGGGCCGCCTCGGGCTGGACCGGCTGCTGCTGGGCTGCCACAGAGTCGCTCTGCTGCTGCGGCAGCGGCTGGGTAGGCCACTGGGCGGCCGACGCGGGAGCCGCAGGCTCGTACGACGGCGGCAACGGCGGCACCCCGCTCTGCGGAACGGGCGGGGGAGCCCAGGCAGGCGGAGCAGCGGGACCCGCCTGCTGCGAGGCCCCGTCCTGCTCCTCGACATCGCCGTCGGAGGCTTCGAATGTCCCGGCGGACTCGGAAGCGGGGACGGAGTCCTCACCAGCCACCACGCCCTCGGGGGAGCCCCCGGAAGCCGGGTCGTCGTCCTCGTCGACACCTTCCTCGGCCTCGGACTCCGACTGGGCCTCGGCCTCGGGCTCGGACTCCGAACCGGTGCCGCCGTCGGAGCCGACCACGTCGGCTTCAGCCCCGGCCTCAGCCTCGGCCTCGCCGGAGGCAGTACGGCCACGGATCTCGCCGCCCGTGCCCGCCTCGACCTCTGTCTCCGCCTCCGCCTCCGCAACGGAGGGGGAAGCCTGGGCGACGCCGTCCCCCTCCCCCTCCTCCTCGGTCTGCTCCCCGATCTGCTGCTTGAGGGCCACCGGGGAGATCCGCATGGTGGCGCCGCTCTCCAGGTCCCCGGGCGGGCCCGGAACGGCGGCCGGCGCCTGCGGCTGGAACCCTCCGTCAACCGGAAGCCCAGGCACGGCGACCGGCGCGGGAGGAGCGACCGGCGGAGCATACGGCGCCGCAGGCGCGGCGTTGGCAGGCGTACCCGGCACCCCCGGCGGCGGGGGAACCTGCCCCGGAGGCAGGAACGGCGCCGGAGGCTGGAACGGAGCCAGACCCGGAACCGGCGGCTGGAACGGAGCCGGAGGCTGGAACGGCGCCGGCACCGGAGCACCAGAAGCCGCCCCCTGCTCCGGCCCGGAGACAGGAGCCGCTGGTCCGGGAACAGGCGTCGGCGGCCCCGGCGGAGGAGCCGCCCCCGTGTTCCCTCCGGCCCCCGCGGCCGAACCCCCGCCCGCGTTCTGCGTGTACCAAGCGGGCGGCGCATAGTCGATGGTGAACTCGCCCGTCATCTCGATGGCGGATTCCGCGTCGGGCTGGTCATCGCCGGGTGTGGCCCAGCCCCCGCGCGTCCCGTCCCGATCGCTGCTCACAATTCCTCCTGGTGTGGTCGAGCACCCTCATGCCGTGTCGGGGCGACCCTTGCTCGTCGTCCTTAGTCGTTCGAGGTCGTCCGATCCACCGGCCCTTCCCCTGGGCCACCGACGCCCGGTCCACGGGCTCTGGCGTCGCGCCCGATCCCAGCCTAATCACCGAGCGCCGAACGTTGGCAGGCCCGTCCGCCCCTCATCGGCCCTCCGCCACGACTCCACCGGTGCTCCCCTGCTGTGCACGGCAGAGTCGACAGCGTGCAAAACCCCTGAAATTGGACGGAGCGTCATACGAGGGCGGACTTAGTCCATCCTGCGTGGCATACCCAACAATCCGATCTCGGCGTCGGTGGGTTGGGTCAGCGTGTACTGCCGGTCACGGTCGGCGCACCAAAGAGTGAAGCCATCGGCGAGACCGGGCAGGGACTCGACCGCCTCCCTGGGCAGTGCCATAGCGCGGCCCAGTTCGGCTGCCTCGTCCGGAGAGATGCGCTGTACACCGACGAGCCGCGCCTGCCGTATGAGCCGAGGGGCCACCGGGCTGAGGTAGGGCAGCAGGGTCAGCACGGACTGCCAGGGCCCGGAGACAACACGTCCGCGCGGTGGCCGCATACCGCAGTCACGCACCACCAGCACGGGGGTCCCGGCCGATGTGCCCTGCGGGGGCACCCGGCCCACCTCGTACACGGCCAGTCCGTTCTGTCCGCCGCCCATGGCGTGCACCATCTGCATCCAGGCCTGCGGCCGCCCCGTCTCCACGGCGACCCGCGCTCCAGTGGCCGCCGCCCGGAGGGCGATGACCTGCGCAGTCCACAGACCGCCGATGAGGACGACGTCGTACGGAGTGGGCCGGTTGAGCCCCAGGACCGCGGGCTTGCCCTCCGCGTCCACCCCGATCACCACGCCGTCGTCTCCGATGGGCAGCGCGAGTGCCTCGAGCTGCTCCGGTGAGAGGGAGTGCCGCGCATGCCGTGGACCGATCAGTCCGAAGCCGCTGCGCAGCAGATCGAGTGCCAGCTGCGGCGCGGAGGACCGCGGCTCTCCGTCGGCTCCGGCCGACTGTCCCGCACGGGTGATCGCCGCCGTCATCGGGCACCTCCGAGGGGGAGCGTGGCGAGCACTCCGGGCACCTGCTCCCGGTCGAGTCGAGCGAGTCCCGTGCCCGTGTGGCGTGCCGCCGCCTGCAGAGCGCGTCGGGCGGCGACGAGTTCGTCGTCGCTGCGCCCGGTCACGCGCAGATGCCCGCACAACAACAGCTCTTGCCGTTCCCCCTGGGTGAGCGTGAGGCTGAACGTGGTGGCCAGGGCGGGGACGGCGGTCACCAGAGCGACGAGCTGAGGCAGCGACGGCGCCCTGCGGCCGCCCAGGACCGGCCACCGGCGGATCCAGTAGGTGGTGTGCCTCCGGTTGTCGCAGCGCCAGCTCCGGCCCGTCTCCTCGGTACGCCGTTCCCTCGTGTCCGTCCGTCCCACCTCCGCCGTCACCAGCGGGTTGGCGCAGGCCGAGGTGGCGATGGCGGAGGTCAGCTGCTCCTCGTCGAGGAGTGTGGCGCGGAACCCGGCCCCGGTCAGGCGGCTGGCGAGATGATCGGCCGCTCGTACCACGCACTTCTGCGCTCCGAGGAGCCCGCCACCGCGCGCTGCCACGGCTTCCGGACAGAGCTCGGGATCGAGTTTCAACGCGATCCAGGTGATGCGCACCGCGGGCGCGCCGGTCTGCTCCTGCAGCGGGGCGTAGTTGGCGACGGCCACGGACTGCTGGGGCAGATGGATCGCCGGCGCGGGCTGGGTGTGCAGCACGATCTGCGCCGACTCCAGCCGGATCCCGTCGACTTCGAGGGCCCCGCGCACCAGGGAGAGGGGCAGCGGGTGCCGGTTCCGCTCGGCGCGCAGGGCGGTGGCGTCGGCCTCCACCTGCAGAACGGCGGTGACGAACGTGCCGTCACCGATGATTCCGACGGGCCGCCGGTCCCGGCTGCGGTAGGTATAGCTCCGCAGACTCGGATCGCACTCCACGGCCGGAGCGAGTCCCGGCTCGGTCCCCGTCGGCACCGGCGTACTCGCGGCCTGCCGCTGCCGAGCCCGCAACGCCCGGGCCGTGGCCAGCCAATCGGGCAGGGAGCGACCGCGGCGACGCAGGAAGGTCAGCAGGACGAGAGCGACGGCGACGACGGTCGCCCCCACTAGGGCCGCCACGCCGAGCAGCCAGCCGACGACGAGGACGGCGGCTGCGATTTCCAGCAGCACAAGCCGTTGCAACCGGGACGATCCGCCCTGCCCACGCGACATGCTCAGCCGGAGGGCGTCCGACTGCCCGACCGATCCGTGTGGCTGCTGTACCGGCTCCGACGGCGATGCCGCGGAACGCCGCGCCTGCGACCGGTCACCGGCCGGGGCCCGTGTTCTCGACGCCCTCACTCCATCCCCCCGTTTTGCTCGCATCTTCTTGGTATTCCAGCACCACACAAGGCACTTGAGGGTCCCGGTACCCTACCCGTTCCACAAGTCCCCACGGCTACCAGGCATAGTAGGGGGCCGGTACGACAGCGGAGGGCGGGGGCGGCACACCCGTCGAGCTGGGACTCATGCCGAACACGGGGAGAGACAGGCACAGATGGCATCTCGGCGGGATCAACTCAACGCCTACACCTTCGCGAAGCGCCGCACGCTCGCGTCGTTCCTCAGGCCCAGTCCGTCGGGCTCGGAAGAAGGTGCCCCGAAGCCGCTGGGCGCGGTGTTTCCCGGCATCATCGTCGGTGTGGTCATCCTTGCCGTGTTCGGCGGGATCGGCATGTTCAGTCCGACGGCGCCGGTCGGGTGGGCCGAACCGGGGGCACACGTCATCATCGCCAGTGATTCGACGACCCGCTACGTGGTGCTGAAGACCGGGAACGAGACGCAGCTCCACCCCGTCCTCAACATGGCCTCCGCCAAACTCCTGCTGGACCCCAGCAAGGACAGCGTCATCACCGTCGACGAGAAGATCCTGGACAGCGGAAAGCCTCCCCACGGCGCGACGATCGGCATCCCCTACGCACCGGACCGCCTGCCCTCCTCCACCGAGGCCGAGGCCGCCAAGCGCTGGGTGGTCTGTGAGCGCCCGGGCGACGGCGGCCGCGCCATTCAGAAGGCGGCGTTCGTCCTCGCCGAGAAGGAGTGGCCCAAGACGGACGGCAGCGACAAGCTCTCCGGAGGCGACCTGATGTACGTCGTCGGACCGGACGGCAAGTCCCAGTACGTCGTCGACTCCGGGGGCACGGCGTACCAGTTGGCCGATCCGACCGACAAGGAACTGCTCAAGGCCCTCGACACCCAGGGCCGTGCTCCGCAGCGGGTCTCCCAGGACTGGCTCGACACCCTCCACAAGGGCGATCCCATCTCGATACCCGAGATCGACGGGACGCCCGGAGCCAAGGCAGGCGCCTCCAGCAGCCTGCAGCAGTACGACAAGGTCGGCATGGTCATCAAGGCGTACGACGGCCGGGTGATGGAGTACTACGTGGTGCTGCCCAACAGCGTGGCGCGCATCTCGGAGTTCACCGCGACGCTGCTGCTCAACAGTGGCGCACTCATCGGCGCCGGCCAGGCGGGTGAGGCACAGCAGGTCAGTCCCGGCGCCGTCGTCGACAGCACCACGTTCGACGGGGAGAAGGACTGGCCGTCGCGCAAACCGAAGACGGTGAACAACGGCTCCAGCAGCTCCAACGGCCGTAACACGGTGTGCAACGTCCTGCGCTCGGTGAATGGCGACAACGGGGAGACGACGCTGTCCACCTGGGCCGGCGCGGACTTTCCGGCCAAGCTCCCCACGGGCTCCTCCAGCGCCTACGTCACCCCAGGCTCCGGCCTGCTCTTCCGACAGTTCCAGGGTACGGAGACGAAGGCGGGCGGCGTCTTCTTGGTCACCGACACCGGTCTGCGGTACGCCCTGCAGTCCAACAGCGACAGCGCCACCGACGACCAGGGCATCGGCTCCTCAGCCAAGCAGCGCAAGGAGGAACTGAGCGAGGCCGAGATCGCCCAGACACATCTGGGCTACGAGAACGTGAATCCTGTGCCCGTCCCCGCGGAGTGGTCGACGTTCCTGCCGACGGGCCCTCGCCTGTCGGAGGCGGCGGCGCGCCAGCCGCAGGGCTCGTAGGCGGTCCCCGGAGGTGACCGATCCCATGGTGAACGCGAGGACGCCGATGGCCGGGCGACGCGGCCCGGCTGCCGCAGCCCGTACGGCCGCTCTGGCCTCAGCCGCCGCACTCGTCGCGACCACGGCGGTGTTCGCCCTGCCGGCGACCTCCGCCCGCGCGGACGACGGTCAGTGCACGTTCCCCTCGAAGAAGTACGACGGTCGCCCGTGGGCGCTGCAGCGCGTCAACCTCGACGAACTCTGGGCTCAGTCCACCGGCAAGGGCGTCCGTGTCGCCGTGATCGACACGGGGGTGGACGTCAAGAATCCGCAGCTCAGCAAAGCCGTCGACGCGTCCAAGGGCAAGAACTTCCTGCCCGCCGAGAACTCCAAGGGCGAGAAGATCGACCGCGGCAACAGCCAGGGCACGACGGACACCGTGGGACACGGCACACGCGTGGCCGGGATCATCGCGGCCCGCCCCGCCAAGGGAACCGGCTTCGTGGGCCTGGCCCCTGATGCCGTGATCATCCCGATCAAGCAGAACAACGCGGAGGGCGACGGCACCGCGCTCACTCTCGCGGCCTCGATCCGCTACGCCGTCGACGCGGGCGCCGAAGTCATCAACATCTCCCAGGATACGGCGAACGCCGTCGAACCGGACCCGAGCCTGCAGCAGGCCGTGGACTACGCCCTCGACCGCCAGGTGGTGGTCGTCGCCTCGGCCGGCAACGACGGCCTGGGCGGCAATGTCAAGGTAACCTACCCGGCGTCGTACGAGGGTGTCCTCGCGGTGGCGGCCTCCGACCGGAACAACGAACGGGCTGCCTTCTCCCAGTCGGGCGATTTCGTGGGAGTTGCGGCGCCGGGCGTCGACATGGTGTCGACGGTCCCCGGCAACGGCCACTGCTCCGACAACGGCACCAGCTTCTCGGCCCCGTACGTGGCCGGCGTGGCAGCCCTCCTGAAGTCCAAGTACCCGAAGTGGACGGCACGCGAGATCGTCGCCCAGATCGAACAGTCGGCGGAACGATCGATCCCCGGCCGAGACCGACTGGTCGGCTGGGGCGTGATCGACCCGGTCAAGGCCCTCACGGACATCGACCCGGCAGACCCGGTCGAGTCCCCCAAGGCCGAGGAGGGAGTGACGAGGGCCGAGGCTCCCGACGTCGCGCCCCTGCACCTGGGTGAATCGCCGGAGGAACGCAACGCCCGCCTGGCGACCTACGCGCTGGTGGGGGGCCTGGTCGTCGTGGCCGGTCTGAGTGGTACGGCTGTGTCGGTGCGGGACGCACGACGACGGAGAGCTGGCGTGCGGCGGTGACCGCGGAACGGATTTCACACCCACGAGGCAACTGGAGACGGAGTGCTGAGTGCCTCCGCGCGGTTCATTTCTGCACGCCGGCTGTGCATCGCATCGGCGTCCTTCCCGAACGCCTCGCGGTCCGAGTAGCGATACCTGTCCCCTTGCGCTGATTGGTTTGGGGGGAATCCGTCCTTCCTCAAGCCATGTCTGAGTGGTGGTGTCGAAGTCGACGGCGACTCCATGCAAGTTATCCGGAATCGCGTACTCGCGCTCTCCTCGGAGCTCCCGCATGCCGAGAGCGGTGTGCAGCATGGAGCACATCCGTCGATTCGCACCCTTGGCGTTGATGTAGCCCTGGAGCGCGGCCGGGGCCGAGCCGGTGTTCCAGCTGCCGTGCCGCCGGTATCAGCCGACCTTGGCCTCTGGGACCTGTGCAGGAAGTGCCGCCTCCGAGGTGCATCCCAATTGCTTGGCCAAGCCGCGTGAGACGGCATTGAGGATGGCCATTAGATCCCGGCCTGTGGTTTTTATGGAGAGTTGCCCCGCGCTGGTGAGGGATGCCTTGATGTATGGCGTCGAATTCTTCGGCTCCTCAGTGCCCTGCGTTGGGCACTTGAAGTAAAGAATCGCGCTGCTGTTGCCATTTGATTTGGCGTAGACGCCCATCGAGTAGAGGGCCGAATCATCATCCTCGGCTGATGGATCTGGAGTCGTGGCATATTTTTCTGCGGAGAAATCGACAGCGATCAACGGGTGGCCGGTCTTGTCTCCTGCTTTGAACACGACACATTGATTTCGCTGCGTCTGATCCTCGTGAATCGTGCTTGCGGAGCGCTTGAGGGAGAACGTGTTCGGCTCCCCGGAGTCATTCGTCCCGGGCAGTTCCGTGAACTTCGCGACGTTGCCCACGCGTTGGAGCGCTGTAGACGCCGACGAGTCAAGTGTGGAGTCGCAGACCTGGGACGCAGTCAGGCTCGGCTCTTCCGCGCTGTCGTTGTCGCCGCTGCATGCGGAGACAGCGCAGATCAGCACTGTGGCGCTCATCGCAGAAGTCAGTATTGTGCGCGCTCTTGTTTTGCCCTGAGGTCGTTCGCTCGTCTTTGGCACAGCTCAATCCTTGTGTGGGCCCCGGCCACGGTACTCGTTCTCGCCCGTTCCAGTCCCGTAGTAGGCGTTGTTGATGTCTTGGTCCCAGTTCTGGCTGTCGGCTATGCCGATGGCCTTGGGGTTGCCATCAACATAGGTGTTGTAGGCGTTGCCCATCTGGTTGATACCCGCATCGTAAAATTTGCTGCTGGTCACCTGGGACTGCTCCGCCGGGTCTGCTTCCGCCTCGTCCACCCCCTTGTCGATCTGATGTCCGATGAAGGTGTTCACTGCCTCTCCGACGGTATCCGCGGCGACCGGTGCGATAACCATTGCCGCAGCTGTCGTGCCGGGCAGTGGGATGGCGGCGACCCCGACGCCGACGGTTGCCCCGACCCCCAGCTTGATCCAGTCGGAGGACCGCCCCAGCGACTTGTTGGTCTCCTCTGACGCCTCGCCGTAGTCCGACGTGGCTTGCTCGACCCGGGAGTTGTCGAGGATGCCTCGTGCTTGGGTGCCTGCGATCAGCGCATCATGGGCATGCCCAATGTTGGCATCACTGGTCGGCGGATAGCGATCGAGAGCACTCAGCGTATAGAGATGCTGCGCCGCGGTGACGGCGCGGTGAGAGTTCTCGTCCTGACCGAGCACACTGAGGAAATTGATCGCGCCTTCGTTGGTGAAGTTGGCACGTCCTTGATACGCCGCGGGGAAAGTGCCCGAGTCCATCCTGTGCTCGCCCACGCCGGACAAGTTGTAGTCGATGTCATCGATGTACGCACCGGCCATCTTGCCCAGGCTGTCAGCCAACTCGGGCTGACTGTGAAGCATATCCGGACCTTCTTTGCTGCTGCCGTAGAGATATGCCACCTCTTCCATCACGGCCGCGGTCGCGGGAGTCCGGTGTTCGCCGCCGGCCTTGATGTCGGCCGCGGTCGCGTCGTACGCGTACCCGGTTGTAGCGGCTTCAAGGGCGTGGCCGAGTGCGTCGCGCCCCGCAACAAAGTTGTGATTGCCCTCAAGGGCGCTGTCGGACACCCAGACACGGTCCTGAGTCAGGTACTTGAGGTGCTCGTTGACCTCGGACGCCTTGTCGACGGTGTCCCTGTCGCCGATGGTGTATTCCGTGACGTCGGGCCGGGCGAAGAACTGCTCCGAGGCACCCGGGTTGTGCCCCAGAGCCTCGAGGAAGCCCGTCACCGGGTCGCGACCCCGGTCGTTCTTGTAGCCCCAGTAGTTGAGGTCCCCCTGGTTCGCGTTGTTCACCCAGAGGTTGATTCCCTCGCCGTTGACCTTCTTGTCGTAGTCGAGGAGCTTGTTGCCGTAGTCGTTCAGGAACTGATCGTCGTAGTCCCCGAACCGCATCAGGTTGCTCATGACGGCGTAGCCGGTTGGATTGCTCGCGTCATCGATGCCGAGCTCGTCCGGGCCGAGCTTGATCATCTGCTGCTCCCAGCCCTGCATCTTGTCGCTGTCCGAGAGCGTGGCCTGGCCGATGGTGTTCCCGAGGTTCTTCTGGAGCTGCTTGACCTGTTCGGAACGCTTGGGGTCGTACTGACCCTGGTAGGGGTCGGCGACGCCGGCGTAGAACGTGAGGAGCTTCTTGGGGCCCACCGTGGTGGCGAACTCCTCCGCGAAGAGCGGATCGTTCTTGTATTTGGCCAGATTGGCGTTGAGCGACGCGAGTTCCGTGTTCGTCACGTCGTGCGGGTTCTTCGCGAGGATCTTCGCCATCGCGTCCGCGTCCTTGATGGCCTTCGCCGCTTCGTCCCGGTTGTCGTAGTCGGCACCGGAGAAGCCGTACTTGGCCGAGTCGACGATGAGGCGCAGCGCCTTGGCGGCGGTGGTGTCGCTCTCGGTGGCCTTGTCGAGGATGCGCTGGATCTCGTCCCGGAGGTCGTTGACGTCCTTCTGACTGGTCGCGTCCTTCTGCCCACTCGGGTCGGAGTACCAGTCGGGGCGGGTGTTTGCGGTGACGAAGAAGGTGCCGTCGCCGCCGTCCCCCACGGTCAGATGTTTCCCGGCGCCGCGTTCGATGGCCGCGTTGAGCTGATCGCGGTAGCCGACGAGCTCCTCACGGGTGTCACTGAGGATCTTGGCGACGGTGTCGGCCTGGGTGTGCGCGTCGGTGAACTCGCCGGCCGTCTTATCGATGAACTCGCGGGTGACGGTGGCGTTCACGCCGGCCCAGTTCGCCTTGTGGGCCTGACCCTTGAGGTTCTTGTCGGCGTCGTCGGCGAGGGTCTTGAGATTCTTGGTCATCTCCTCCCAGTCGGTGATCGCCTCACCGAGCTGGTGGAAGTTGCCGTAGCGGAGTGCGTCGAGATCCATCGGCTCAGCCGCCCTTCCGCTCATCGAAGCCCTTGTCGAGGTCGGCGATGCTGCTGATCGTGCCCGCGATGAAGACCTCGTCGCCTTCGTGTGCGCCCTTGGTGTAGTCGAGATGGTTGGAGATGTGGGCCGTGGCGTCGAGCAGGGTCTGGACCTGGTCCACCCAGTGTTCGGCGACGTGTGTCAGCGCCGAACCGATCGCGAAGCCCTCTGCCTTCAGTCCGTCACCGGCCGCGATGGACTTCACCCGGGCGTGGTCACTGAAGTGCTCGAACTGCTGGTGCAGGTCGAACGCGGCGTTCCCGACCCTGGCGAGGTCGTCCTGATGGGCCTTGAGGTCACCTTGGTCATTGACGGCGGGCCCGGGAGGGTCGACATGGTTGAGCTGCATGTGGGCCGAGCTTTGTTGGCGCTGCTGCGCCGCGCTCTTCAACTGCTCCCATTCGTCCCATGCCATCTGCAGGACCCTTCCCCCGTACCGCCGACAAGACTGCTTCCTGCTCCCTGCCGCCCCCTGGGGGCCCGTGGGAGAGTCCCGATCACGCTAGCAACTTCGACTGTGGTTCGTGACGGTTGCTATGCAGTCGTGATCACCAAAGTGCGGAAGTACGGTGAAGGTTGCCACCGATCCGCACGGAAGGGGGGCGACGACGTTCAACAGGCGAATGGGGCAAAGGGGGATGGGGGGGAGCGACCTCGTAACTCAGTTAACACACGCCATGGTTGGGCTGGATGTACCCGGTGGCTACAGTGGTAAAGGCGTTGTGAGGTACGGCTCGCTTTGCGATCGTACGGCGAGCGATCGGCCCGTCCCTGGCGACGGGCGTCACGGGGATACGGGGAGGGGGCGTCATGCTTCCGATCGACATGACGGGCGGTGCGTCGGCCACGACGGCGGCCAACCTGGAAGCCAGTGGTGAGGCGCTGGCAACGTTTCTGAAGCGGGTGGACGCGGTTCTGCGGGACCTCGAGGGATCCGCCGGCAACCCGAAACGGGTGGGTGCCCAGACGATCAAGCCCGGCTCCCTGAACAGTGGCGCCACGGCTGCCTTCCCCGAAGCGCACGGCTTGTATCTCCAGTACAGCAGGGTCCATGAGGAGCTCACCTCCCTGTCCAGAACCTTGCATCTGCAGATCGAGGGCATCGCCATCGCGGTCCTGGGCGCGCACCGAGGTTTCGACAACCTCGAAGACGATCAACGACGACGTTTCGCCGAGATCCAGACGGAGGTCCGGCAGATCCAGGACGCGCGGGACGACGTACAGCGCACCAACGACGCGAAGACCGGCGGGAAGCTCTGATCATGACCGACAAGCAGCACAAGGACGACCTTGCGCGGGTCTCCCATCAGAACTCCGTCACGGACTTCGCCCGCGGTGTGGAGGAACGCCCGCCTGGCGGGTTCTTCCACAACACGATCCGGGCTGCCCTGGAAGCCACCCCGGTCGGACAGGCCCTGGCACAACGCACGAACTTCGAGGGGCACGCGCTCAACGAGATGCTCGACCTGGTCGAGCAGACGAATCCGGAGGACCTGGAGTCGTCCGGCAATGCCCTGTGGGCGGCCCGCGACGCCATCGAGGCGGCGGCGACGGAACTCGACGGCCACATCGACAACGTCCACTGGGTGGGGGAGTCGGGCGACGCGTTCCGCAAGTGGGGCCGTTCGCTCGTCACCAGCACCAAGGGGCTGAGCGATTTCGCCGGATCGGCAGGCGACCAGATCATGGCCGCCGCCACAGGGTTGGCGTCCGTACGCAAGGCCATGCCGGAGCGGGATACACGCACCGACCCGAAGGCCGTCGCGGACTTCCCGAAGGCCAAGCGGGTCGAGACCAACGACGCGTACACCGCTGCCGTCCAGGTGGAGAAGAACCGCCAAGAGGCGATCAACCAGATGAATCGGTTGTCGTCGTACTACACGGTGTCCGAGGAACAACTGACCTCTTTGAAGGCACCGGAGTTCCAGACGATGCCTGATGTGGGGGTGCCGGAGCCGCCGCCCCGAAGGACGCCCATGGATCCTGGATCGTCCGCATCGGCGCAGTCAGACGGGGCGGGTTCGGCAGGCGTCGCAGGTCACAGTGGATCGGTTGCATCAGCAGGTGGCCATATCGGCGTACACGGTTCTGGTGACACACCTGCGTCGGACATCGCTGGGCGCTCTGGGCAGCCGGATCGCCCCATCGGTACGAACATCGACAGCGTCGGCACACTGCCTCCGGCTTCCGCAACCCCGGTGACAGGCAACACCCCGCCGGCCACGGGCGCTTCTGGTCCGGGCAGCGGCCAGACAGGTCCGCCGGGGAACGGATATCCGATTCCCACGCCCAACGGATCGCCAGGCAGGGCCCTGGGATCCGGCGGTGCCCGGACCCCTACGTCCGCGCAGGGCAGGGCCGGTGCAGCCGGCCTGGGTAATGCAAATCCCGCCCGTGCCACGGGCCGAGGGGCGCCGAATCCGATGGGGCACGCCGGGGCAGGACAGACAACCGCCAAGGGGAACGCCTCCGGCACAAGGCCGTCCCCCATGGGCCGGGGTGTCACTGGAGGCACACCGCGGTCCACCGGCGGAGCCATGCCTCGGGCGAACGGCACTCCGGCCACCGGCGCGGGACGCTCGAACGGTGTGGTCGGGGGCCGGCCCACGAGTGCTGCCGGGCCGTCGGCGAACGGGGGGACGAGGATTCCCCGCGGCACGGTCATCGGCGCCGAGGGAGCACAGAACGCCAGGTCCACGGCCGTCGGACCGGGGCAGCGTGGCGTCATCGGGGCGCCGGACCCTTCCGTGAGGCCTGGTTCCACCACGCCCATGTCCCGTGGGGGCACGGGCACGCCCGAGAGCGTCACCGGCAGGACAGCCGGACAGAACTCCGTTGCCCGTGCGGAACGAAACGGCATGACCCGCGGTGGCGCGGGGCTCGTGCGTGGGTCCGGCAACGTTGGGAATCCTGCCGACGTGCGGAAGACGCACGGCGGGCCACGGCCCGACGACGTGGTCGAGGACGAAGAGACCCAGCCGCCCACCCAGCCGCGGCGCGATGTGCCGCCGGTCAACAACTGAGCGCGAGCGAGGACATACAACACCATGAAGTCAGGGACCGGCCGACGAGCCCAGCGGGCTGTGCTCTTCAGGACGCGGTGCGCGAGACAACTGCGCACGATGGGGGCTCTCGTTGGCGCCCTGACCGCCGTCACTGTGGGATTCGCACCGAGTGCCGTCGCATACGACGCCCAATCGAAGCAGTGGTACCTGGAGCCGATGGATGCTGAGCAGATGTGGAAGGTCAGCACGGGCCAGGGTGTCAAGGTCGCTGTCATCGACACGGGGGTGAAAGCCGACACCCCGTCGTTGAAGGGCCAGGTCCTGGTTGATGAGGTCCCCGAGAAGGTTGCCTACCGGGCCACGGACGACTACGACAGCCATGGGACGACCATGGCCGAGTTGATCGCGGGCAAGGGAACGGACGGTGGCCTGCAGGGACTGGCCCCCGGAGCGAAGATCGTTCCCTACCGTGTCGAGCTTTCGAGCCTGAAGGCCGGGAAGGCGGAGAAAGCCAAGACGCCTGAGCCGGCGGATGCGATCAGAGCAGCAGCCGATACCGACGTAAAGATCATCAACATGTCGTTCGGCGGGGATTCGCTCAGCACCGAAGAGGAGGCAGCGATCAAGTACGCGGCTTCCAAGGGGAAATTGCTGATCGCCTCTGTCGGTAACGCCGGTGAAGGGAACGGCCGTATCAGTTACCCAGCGGCATACCCTTACGTACTGGGCGTGTCGTCGATGGATGCCTCCGGCACTGTGTCGAAGACCTCCTCGTATGGAAACTACGTGGACCTGGCGGCCCCGGGGGAAGACTTTCCCGGGTGGTGCGATGCCGATTTCCGCTCGTACTGTGTCGGCGACAGAGGCACCAGCGCCTCCGCCGCCATCACCTCAGCCTCCGCCGCCCTGATCTGGTCCGCCCATCCGACCTGGACCGCGAACCAGGTCGTACGAGCCCTGATCGACACGGCCGGCCGGGAGTGGGCGAAGGACAATCCGAGCAAGTATCTCGGGTATGGCGCCATTCGCCCGCGTGTGGTTCTTGAGGATGTCAACTACGACGCAGGCGCTGCGAACGTCGACCCCCTGGCGAAGGAGAACGGGGGACAGTCCGCGGCAGAATCGGCGCCCTCCGCTTCCGCGTCTGCTTCGTCGCAGGCCCAGGAGAAGGATTCCGGCGGGGTTACGTCGGCGGCTGGATCGAGCGTCGAGTCGTCGCAGGACAGCAATGTGCTCTGGATCGCGCTGGGCGCTGCGGCCGTGGTGATCGTGCTCGGTGGGGTCGGCGCGGGTGTGGTGCGGGCGCGGCGGGCGCGGTGACGTCGCCGGCCGTCCTGTTTCCGTCCTGTCCGGACAGGACCTGAGCGGAGCGCTCACCGTCCCCGGACGATGAGCGGAATCGTTGGATCAAGCAAGAGAAAAGGGAGGGCGGACCGATCATGGCCGACAACCAGAAGCTTGAAGACGCAGCAGTAGTTCTTCTCCAGAAGCAGATGTACGAGAAGTACGAAGGCATCCGGAAGCGCGTGCACTCGCTTCAGGGTGTGATCGACGGACTCGAAGGCCAGTGGGACGGTATCGGTCGCGCTGCGTTCGACAAGAAGCAGTACGAGATCAACGAGTCGCTGCAGAGCCTCGGCAATATTCTCAGCGAAGTCATCGACGCGATGACCACGGCGCGCACCATCAAGGACAGCAAGGAGGACGAGGTGCGCGCAGCGGCAAACAAGATCGACCTCAATGACGGTGCGCCCACCGTGAAGACGTCTCCTCTGACGTCGTACTGAGGTCGGCAGCTTTCAGGGCACGGGCGCCATTCGCCGCCCACCAGGCACACGCGACCGAAACGAGGTAACGGGAATGGGTCGTAACACCGACGGACTGAGCGTCACGTATGACGGGCTCGACATCGCGGCGACCAGGATCGCCAACGAAGCCCAGCAACTCGAACAGGACCTGCAGGAGCTGAAGCGGCTGGTGCTGAACAGCAAGCAGTACTGGCAGGGCGACGCCGCGCAGCACTTCGACGAGAAGCTGGCGCGGTGGGACAAGGAAGCCACCGACATTCACACGGCGCTGACCGGCATCGGCCACGTCGTGTTCACGGCCGGCGGTACCTACATGGAAGGCGACAAGAAGGCCGCCAGCTATCTGCAGTAGGCACAAGAGCAAGAACTCGGGGTGGGCGCACGCGGGAGGCGCCCACCCCGTGGGTTTGCGCTACGCCGGATCCTCCGCGACCAGCCCCACCTGAACCAGCGGCTTCCCCCGCCGGCGCGACACGAACACTCCGCGCCCCGCGGGCATGGGCCGCGGCCGTACGCCACCCAGCAGATCGCCCTCCGACGGGTCGCCGGCGAGGACCACACCTTGGGCGCCGAGCTCCTTGATGCGCTGCATGAAAGGCTCGTAGCCGGCTCGGCCCGCACCCGCCGAGGAGCGGGCGATGATGAAGCGGACACCGACGTCGCGCGCGAACGGAAGCTGCTCCGTCAGCCCCGCGAGCGGATTGCCGCTCGACGTGGAGACGAGGTCGTAGTCGTCGATGATCACGTACACCGTGGGCCCGCGCCACCAGCTGCGGTTGCGCAGCTGCTCCGCAGTGACGTCCGCGGTCGGTGTGCGGCGCTGCATCAGGTCGGCGAGGGCCTCCATGTGATGCTGCATCTGGTTCGACATCGGGATGTACTCGGCCAGGTGCGAGGACGGGGTCACCCCCAGCAGGGCGCGGCGGTTGTCGACGACGAACAGCTTGCAGGTGTCGCCGTCGTAGCGCTCCGCGAGGCGCTTGATGAGCAGCTTCAGCAGGTTCGACTTGCCGGACTCGCTCTCGCCGAAGACGAGGAAGAACGGGTCCTGCTCGAAGTCCACGAACACCGGCTCGAGGTTGTCCTCGTCCAGCGCGAACGAGATGCCGCGGTGCGGGAAGCGATGGCCCGGCGGCAGCTGCCCTGCCGGGAACTCCCGGGGGAGCAGACGCACTTCGGGCGCTCCGGGCAGCTGCCAGTGTCGGGAGACCTCGGCCGCGAGCGCCGCTGTGGCGTCCGCCAGGTCCGTGTCGGAGGACAGACCGTCGATCCGCGGAATCGCCGCCATGAAGTGCTGCTTCTGCGGGGTCTGACCGCGTCCCGGCACACCCGTCGGCACGTTGGCCGCGACCTTGCGGTCGAACTCGGAGTCCATGGGGTCGCCGAGCCGCAGCTCCAGGCGGTTCATCAGATGGTCCTTGAGGTTCGAGCGAACCTCCATGGCGCGCGAGGCGGTGAGCACCAGATGGATGCCGTAACCGAGCCCACGGGCCGCGATGTCCAGCACCAGAGGTTCCAACGCCTCATAGTCGGTACGGAAGTTGCCCCAGCCGTCGATGAGCAGGAAGACATCGCCCCAGGGCTGGTCGGTGACCGGGATGTCGCCCCGAGCCCGGCGCGTCCGGAACTCCGCGATCGAGGAGATGCCCGCGGAACGGAAGTACTCCTCCCGGCGGGTCAGGATGCCGTACACCTCGGCCGCGGTACGCCGGACCTTCTCGGGGTCGAGACGCGAGGCCACCCCGCCCACATGCGGCAGGCCGACCACGGCCGAAAGGCCGCCACCGCCGAAGTCCATTCCGTAGAACTGCACTTCGTGCGGGGTGTGCGTGAGGGCGAACGCGGCGACGACCGACCTCAGCAGGGTCGACTTGCCGGATTGCGGTCCGCCGAGGATCTGCATATGACCGGCCGCACCGCTGAAGTCGGCCCACAGCGGGTCCCGCCGCTGCTCGTACGGCTTGTCGACGATACCGACCGGGATGACGAGCCGACCCGCTCCTTCGTAGCCGGGCTGGGTCAGGCCGCGGTCCGGTACCGCTGTGAGGCCGGGCAGGAGCGCGTCGAGCGAGGGCGGGCTGTCCAGCGGGGGCAACCACACCTGGTGGGCGGCGGGGCCCTGCGCCTCCAGCCGTCGCACGATCACATCGAGGACCGTGTCGGCGAGTGCGTCGTCCGTCTCGTCGGGCCCCTCCTCGCGCTGCTGCGGCACCTGTACGTACTGGACCGGCACCTCGGCCGCCGTGAACAGCACCGGTCGGCGGTCCACGGGGAGCGGCCCGCCGAACGCCGCCTGCTGCGAACCCGTGCGGTACACACCGGAGACGTACGCGGCCTTGAAGCGCACCATTTCGTCCGTGCCGAACTTCAGATAGCCCGAGCCCGGTACGTTCGGCAACTCGTAGGCATCCGGGACACCGAGCGCGGCACGCGACTCGGCCGCCGAGAAGGTACGCAGACCGATCCGGTACGACAGATACGTCTCGAGCCCTCGGAGACGGCCCTCCTCCAGACGCTGCGAGGCGAGCAGCAGATGCACGCCCAGCGAACGGCCGATACGGCCGATCTGCACGAACATCTCGATGAAGTCAGGCTTGGCCGTGAGCAGTTCGCTGAACTCGTCGATGACGAGGACGAGCGAGGGAATGGGCTGTAGCGCGGCACCGGCGGCGCGGGCCTTCTCGTAGTCGTGGATGTTCGCGTAGTTGCCCGCGTCGCGCAGCATCTCCTGGCGGCGGTTGAGCTCACCGCGGATCGAGTCGCCCATCCGGTCGACGAGCGTCAGATCGTCCGCGAGGTTGGTGATGACGGCGGCCACATGCGGCATCTGAGCCATGCCCGCGAACGTGGCGCCACCCTTGAAGTCCGCCAGGACGAAGTTCAGCGTCTCGGAGGAGTGGGTCACGGCGAGGCCCAGCACCAGCGTGCGCAGCAGCTCCGACTTGCCGGAGCCGGTCGCGCCGACGCACAGGCCGTGCGGACCCATGCCCTCCTGCGCCGCCTCCTTGAGGTCGAGCATGACGGGCCGGCCGTCCTCACCGACGCCGATCGGCACCCGCAGCCGCTCGGCCTGCGCACGAGGCCGCCAGGTCCGCTTGGGGTCGACCGAGGCCGCGTCGCCCAGGTTCAGCAGATCCGTGAATTCCAGGGCGGCGAGCAGCGGTTCGTCGTCGTCACCGCCCGATGCCATGCGCAGCGGCGCCAGCTGCCGGGCCAGTGCCTCCGCGGCCTCGTAGGACATGACATCCGGCATGCCTTCGTAGACCATGCCGTGCGCCGATTCCAGCCGCAGTTCCTGCGGCTGGACGCTGACGGCGAGGTCGCCCCGTCCCGCGGCGAGGTCGCCGGGCACGATTTCGAGGACCGTCACCCCTTGCAGGCCTTCGGGGGCGGCCAGGAGCGAGGTGGGCGGCACGAGGACACCGTCGAGCACGATGACCAGGTGCGGCTGCTCGGGAACGGGGGGTCCGGCCGGATGGAAGCGCGGACGCCCCTGCAGGCGGGTGGCCAGCAGATCCTCCAGTTCCGTCAGATCGCCGGTGATCAGACGCACGCTGCCCGCACCGTCCGCGAGGCCGGGTGCCTGGACGTGCGGCAGCCATTTGGTCCACTCCCACGCGGGCGCCGCGTCCCGGCCGACAGCGAGGGCGATGATCAGGTCCTCGGGGGAGTGGAGCGAGGCGAGAGAGGCGGCGACGGCCCGCGCCGTGCCGTGCACCGTCCCCGGCTCACCGTTGATCGTCACGTGGTAGAAGGCACGGAGCGAAACCGCCATCGGCAGGTGCTCGACTGTCGAGTGCGTGGTCAGGAAGCGTTGCATGGCGCCCGTGGTCAGCGGCTCGAGCTCGTCGACGGGCCCGGTCTGCGGCGGGATCAGCGGCGTGGCCAGCGACTGCTGGCCGAGGCCCACGCGCACCTGCCCGAAGTCCTCGTCACCGGCGCGGCGTTCCCACACCCGGCTGCCCTCCGCGACCAGGGCCCACAGTTGCTCCGGCGAAGGATGCAGGTAGTACTGGGCGTCGCGCTGGGCCTTCGCGGTCTCCAGGGCCGTACGCCGCGTCTGGGACAGATAACGCAGATAGTCACGGCGCATGTCGGCCATCTGCCCCTGATTGCCGCGGCGGTAGCGGATCAGCATCGAGATGCCCATGGCGATCGTGGAGGCCACCATCACCATGCCCATGATCTTCATGAAGGGCTGGGCCTGGGGGTTGAAGAAGAACACCACGGACCCGCCCATGCCGAGCATCGGCAGGAGCTGCATCAGAGCGCCCTCCTGCTGCCCGCGCGGAAGCTCTGGCGGAGGCTGCAGTGCGACCTCGTCCGTGGGTACTTCGTTGGGCAGCGCCCGCGGCGGGCGCTTGACGACGATGTGACTCACTTCGCACCAATTCCCTTGCGGACCGAGGTGTTTCGTCCGCCGCCCCGTGTCAGGCGGACGTCGATCGCAAGCGGAGATCCTACTGACAACCACCGGGAACGGCGGGCGGTAGGGTGCCCGTGAGACGCGTGAGCAGTTGCGAATCAGCCGCGGAAAACAGGGCAATCCGAGGGCAATCCGAGGGCAATCCGCACGGGCACAGGATCTTTACAGCCGGACATACGCGCGGCGCCGCGACCGGCTCACGATCGACGAGGGGGAACAGCAGGTGAGCATGACGGCTTCCGCGCCGGCCGGCGCGACCGGCGGGCAGGGCACCGGTGCCTCGTCCGGGGCGGGCATGGGATTCGGCTTCTGCCGGGTCACCATCGTGGCCCCCGACAGCCGGATCGATGTCGCACTGCCCGACGACGTACCGGTCGCCGATCTCTACCCGGAGATCCTGCGCCTCTCCCGGCAGGATCCCGCCGAGGGAGCCCCCGTGGGCTACCACCTCGTCCGCCGGGACGGAGCCGTCCTCGACAGCGCCCGGTCGTTCGCAGCACAGCGCATTCTCGACGGGGAACTGCTCACGCTGCGGCCGTTCGCCGAGTCCTTGCCGCCTGCCGTGTTCGACGACGTCTCCGAGGCGGTCGCCTCGGCCGTGACGCGTGACCGCACTTTGTGGAGCGGCGACCTCACCCGGATCGCCGGACTCGTGGCGGGCGGCCTGCTGCCCGCGCTGATCGCCTTCGTGGCCTGGAACTCCCGGATCCACCACGACATGCACAGCCTCCAGGGCGTCCTGGCCGCCGTGACAGGAACTCTCCTGGTCACGGTCGCGTGCGTACGCGCGCGCGTGTACGACGACCGGGGCTCCGCAGTGGCCCTCGGACTCGGTGCTCTCCCGAACGTCGCGGTGGCGGGCTCCGGGCTGGTGCCGCTCTCCGCGGGAGAGGGCATCGGAAAGCTTCAGTTCCTGCTCGCCTGCGTCGCGGTCCTCGTCGCCTCCGTCGTCCTCACCTTGGTGGCGCCCAGCGGTGACGGTCCCTTCGTGGCGTTCGTCTTCGCCTCCTCCCTCGGTCTGCTCAACACGTTCATCGCCATCCGGGCACAACTGACACCGATCGAGACGGCCGCCCTCTGCGCCCCGCTCGCCGTCGGCGCGCTCGCCTTTCTGCCGGCCCTTTCGATGCGCTTCGCACGGCTGCCCATCGGCTTCGAGCCCCCCAACACCGCCCGCTCCGGCTACACGGCGGAGGGCAGGTCCGGCCAGGAACCGGTGGACGCCGAGCGCATCGCCGCCCAGGTCCGCCGCGGCCACGAACTGCTCGTGGGTCTCGTCGGCGGCTGCGCCCTCGTCACCGTGGGCTCGTCCCTCGTCCTCGGATTCTCGAGCAACGTATGGGCGCAACTCCTCGCCCTCGTCACCGGCGTCGCGATGCTGATGCGCGCTCACCTGTTCCGCTACACGGCACAGGTGGCCGCCATGCTGGCGGCCGGCCTCGCCGCCCTCGTCCTCCTCGGCCTCGGGCTCGCCCTCAACCCGCCCCAGGAGTCCTGGCGCGATGCCCTCCAGGGCGACACCAACGCCCTTGACCTGCGCACCGTCTGGCTCACCGCTGCGATCGCCGCGGGCATCGCTCTCGTCACCGCCATCGGCCTGGTCGTTCCCCGCCGCGGCGTCACCCCCTTCTGGGGGCGCTTCCTGGAGATCGCCGAGAGTTTCGTCCTGCTGACGCTCGTTCCGCTGGCCCTCGCCGTCTTCGACGTGTACGCGCGGGCCCGCGCCATGACGAGCAAGTGACCAGGGCCGACGGGCTCGGCTCGGCGGCCCCCACCATCAGGACACGACCACGTCCGAAAGGCACCCCGACGTGAGCTTCGGCCCACCGCCGTCCATCTACACACACTCCACGATCGCTGCGGACAGCAGTGCGAAGAAGCGCCGCCTGCAGTGGCTGGTGCGCGCGCTGGCCCTCGTTCTGGCCGTGGCCCTGTGCATCGGCGGCTGGCTCTTGTGGGGCACCGACCGTGCTGTGACCTCGAAGCAGCAGCCCACCCCCACCCAAGGCCCCCTGGACATCCGCGACACCCTCGAGAAGCAACCCGAGAGCACCGTCGGCAAAATGGCCTTCCGTTTCTCCGTCGACGACCTGAGCCCCGGCGAGTCCTACCAGCTCCCCGGTCTGTGGGCCACCCACAAGATCCTCGCCAAGGGCATCAACAAGACGCTCGTCGCGCCACCATCCGCCTCCAGAACGGCACCTACGTCGGCGAGTGCTCGTACGAGGACGAGTACCTCGTCGTCGACTACTGCCCGACCGTCGCCGTCGGCGCAGGCCAGGTCTTCCTGCGCAGCAAGGACGACCTCACGAAGCACACCACGAACTGGGTCATCGGCTTCGACCTGGCGACCGGGAACACCACCCGGAAGTTCGAGTCCGGCCCCGACTCCCTGCTGATCCCCGTCGAGGTGAGCGGCGACCGGCTCCTCGCCCTGCGGGAGAGCCAGGACCGCATCTCACCCAACGCGCTTGTCGCACTCGACCCGAAGACGGGCGAGGAGAAGCCCTTCTTCTACTTCGGACTGCCGCCCGAGGCTGAGAACTTCACCTCGATCGACTTCACCGACGTCCTCGTCGAGGACGGCCGCCTCTACTTCGGCGCCAAGTCCGTCACCGGCCCCGCCAAGGGGCAGGCGCGCTGGGTCTACGCGGTCCTCGGCATCGAGGGCGGCACGCCCAAGAACTCCTGATCCCTGGCACGGCGCAAATACGTACGGCGTACGGCGCACGGCCCACCGATGACTGGCACGACGTACGGATGAACGGCGACCCGCACGCACCGGCCGCCAGCCGCCCCCCAGTCCCGCGCCCGCCCTATCCCCCCGCCCGAGGCCCCGCCTCCAGATCGAACTCCCCATCCCGAGCCCCCAGCACAAACGCCCGCCACTCCCCCTCCGTGTAGCGCAACACGGTGTCCGGATCCAGCGAGGACCGCATCGCCACCGCGCCGCCGGGCAGGTCCGCGATCTCGACGCGCTCCTCGTGGTCCTCGGTGCCCGGCGCGCACTTCCACTCGACGCCGGAGATGTCGAGCGCGTACAGCTCGTCCCGCTCGCGCTCCTTGCGCGCCTTCATCTCCGCTTCCGTCTCCGCCATGCCGCAGCGTCCCCTTCCCGACGTTCGATCCGCGTTCGATCCGCGCACGATCCGCGTACGATCCGCTCCGCACCGGATCCGAGCGTCACCCTAGTGGCCCCCTCCCCGCCGCCGTGGCGGTTCGGATACCGGGGCGAAGGTGCCCGTCACCTCCTGGTACCCTGTCTGTCGGCCGTTTGTGTACGCACCCCCGGAGCCCCCTGAAGGGAAGCCCCGGAGGCCGCGCCCAGCGGATCCCCGCCTCCCGAGTTACGGAAGCCACCCCGAGACGCAGACCGGGGGCACTCGGTGGGCACACAGACCATGAGGAGTACGCGTGTCGCTCGACGCCGCTACGAAGAAGCAGATCATCGCCGAGTTCGGCCAGAAGGAGGGCGACACCGGCTCCCCCGAGGTCCAGGTCGCCATGCTCTCCCGTCGGATCTCCGACCTGACCGAGCACCTCAAGACCCACAAGCACGACCACCACTCCCGCCGGGGTCTGCTGATCCTGGTCGGCCAGCGTCGCCGCCTGCTGCAGTACCTGGCCAAGAAGGACATCCAGCGCTTCCGTACGCTGGTCGACCGCCTCGGCATCCGCCGCGGTGCGGCCGGCGCCAAGTAAGACGCCATGGAGGGAGCGGTTCCCGTTCTTGGGAGCCGCTCCCTTTTGCTGTACGTGCGGAAACGTGCGGAGTGTCACTGCCCCTTTGTAGTGTGGTAGCACAACGCAATACGCACGACACAGGGTGATGACAGCCAACGCATCACCCACCACGAGGAGAAGCGCACCTAGCCGCCGCCGGTCCTCGGTAGTGGCCCCCGGGGGGAAGCGAGCCCCGGGTGCTTCGATCGAAGACCGGCCCGCACCGCCCGGCGCGCATCTCCGCAACCGTCCCTCTGCCACACGGGCAGCACGGGACGAAAAGACGACAAGTAACGGAGAAAACGCTAGTGGAGAACGAGACCCACTACGCCGAGGCCGTCATCGACAACGGCGCCTTCGGCACCCGCACCATCCGCTTCGAGACGGGCCGCCTGGCCAAGCAGGCCGCCGGCTCCGCCGTGGCGTACCTGGACGACGACACCATGGTGCTGTCGGCCACCACCGCCTCCAAGAACCCCAAGGACCAGCTCGACTTCTTCCCCCTGACGGTGGACGTCGAGGAGCGGATGTACGCCGCCGGCAAGATCCCCGGCAGCTTCTTCCGCCGTGAGGGCCGCCCCTCCGAGGACGCCATCCTCACCTGCCGCCTGATCGACCGCCCGCTGCGCCCGTCCTTCAAGAAGGGCCTGCGCAACGAGATCCAGGTCGTCGCCACGATCATGGCGCTCAACCCCGACCACCTGTACGACGTCGTGGCGATCAACGCCGCCTCCGCGTCCACGCAGCTGGCCGGTCTGCCCTTCTCCGGCCCGATCGGCGGCGTCCGCGTCGCGCTGATCAACGGCCAGTGGGTCGCCTTCCCGACGCACACCGAGCTCGAGGACGCCGTCTTCGACATGGTGGTCGCCGGCCGCGTCCTGGAGGACGGCGACGTCGCGATCATGATGGTCGAGGCCGAGGCCACCGAGAAGACCATCCAGCTCGTCAAGGGCGGCGCCGAGGCTCCGACCGAGGAGGTCGTCGCGGCCGGTCTGGACGCCGCGAAGCCCTTCATCAAGGTCCTCTGCAAGGCCCAGGCCGACCTCGCCGCGAAGGCCGCCAAGCCCACCGGCGAGTTCCCGATCTTCCTCGACTACCAGGACGACGTCCTGGAGGCGCTGACCGCCGCCGTCAAGCCGGAGCTCGCCTCCGCGCTGACCATCGCGGGCAAGCAGGAGCGCGAGGCCGAGCTGGACCGCGTCAAGGGCCTGGCCGCCGAGAAGCTGCTCCCGGAGTTCGAGGGCCGCGAGAAGGAGATCTCCGCCGCGTACCGCTCGCTCACCAAGCAGTTGGTCCGCGAGCGCGTGATCAAGGAGAAGAAGCGCATCGACGGCCGCGGCGTCACGGACATCCGTACGCTCGCCGCCGAGGTCGAGGCCATCCCGCGCGTGCACGGCTCCGCGGTGTTCGAGCGTGGCGAGACCCAGATCCTGGGCGTCACCACCCTCAACATGCTCCGCATGGAGCAGCAGCTCGACACCCTCTCCCCGGTGACGCGCAAGCGCTACATGCACAACTACAACTTCCCGCCGTACTCCACCGGCGAGACCGGCCGCGTCGGCTCCCCGAAGCGCCGCGAGATCGGCCACGGCGCCCTCGCCGAGCGCGCCCTGGTCCCGGTCCTGCCGACCCGCGAGGAGTTCCCCTACGCGATCCGCCAGGTCTCCGAGGCGCTGAGCTCCAACGGCTCGACGTCCATGGGCTCGGTCTGCGCCTCCACCATGTCGCTGCTGAACGCCGGTGTGCCGCTGAAGGCCCCCGTCGCCGGTATCGCCATGGGCCTGATCTCCCAGGAGATCGAGGGCGAGACGCACTACGTCACCCTCACCGACATCCTCGGTGCGGAGGACGCCTTCGGCGACATGGACTTCAAGGTCGCCGGCACCAAGGAGTTCGTCACCGCCCTCCAGCTCGACACCAAGCTGGACGGCATCCCCGCCTCCGTCCTGGCCGCCGCTCTCAAGCAGGCCCGTGACGCCCGCCTCCACATCCTCGACGTGATGATGGAAGCGATCGACACGCCGGACGAGATGTCCCCCAACGCGCCGCGGATCATCACCGTGAAGATCCCGGTCGACAAGATCGGCGAGGTCATCGGCCCCAAGGGCAAGATGATCAACCAGATCCAGGAGGACACGGGCGCCGAGATCACCATCGAGGACGACGGCACGATCTACATCGGCGCCGCCGACGGCCCCTCCGCGGAGGCCGCCCGTACGACGATCAACGGCATCGCCAACCCGACGATGCCCGAGGTCGGCGAGCGCTACCTGGGTACGGTCGTCAAGACCACCACCTTCGGCGCGTTCGTCTCCCTGCTCCCCGGCAAGGACGGTCTGCTGCACATCTCGCAGATCCGCAAGCTGGCCGGCGGCAAGCGCGTGGAGAACGTCGAGGACGTCGTCGGCGTGGGCCAGAAGGTCCAGGTCGAGATCGCCGAGATCGACTCCCGCGGCAAGCTCTCCCTGATCCCCGTGATCGAGGGCGAGGAAGGCAGCTCCACGGACGAGCAGAAGGACGACACCGACAAGTGACGTCGAGCAGCTCCAAGGCGACGGCCCGCACCTCCTCGGAGGCGCGGGCCGTCGCCCGTACCCAAACCCTGATCAAGGGCGAGAACGGCATCGGCACGGTCCGTAAGACCACCCTCCCGGGCGGTCTGCGCATCGTCACCGAGACCCTCCCCTCGGTCCGCTCCGCGACCTTCGGCATCTGGGCCCACGTCGGCTCCCGCGACGAGACCCCCGCGCTGAACGGCGCCACGCACTACCTGGAGCACCTGCTCTTCAAGGGCACCACCCGCAGGTCGGCGCTGGACATCTCCTCCGCGATCGACGCGGTCGGCGGCGAGATGAACGCGTTCACGGCCAAGGAGTACACGTGCTACTACGCGCGCGTGCTCGACACCGACCTGCCGCTCGCCATCGACGTCGTCTGCGACATGCTGACCGGCTCGCTCATCCTCGAGGACGACGTCAACGTCGAACGCGGCGCGATCCTCGAAGAGATCGCCATGACCGAGGACGACCCCGGCGACTGTGTGCACGACCTGTTCGCGCACACCATGTTCGGCGACAACGCCCTCGGCCGCCCGGTCCTCGGCACCGTCGACACCGTCAACGCCCTCACCGCCGACCGCATCCGCCGCTTCTACAAGAAGCACTACGACCCCACGCACCTGGTCGTGGCCGCGGCCGGCAACATCGACCACCACAAGGTCGTACGACAGGTCCGCGCGGCCTTCGAGAAGGCGGGCGCCCTGAAGAACGCGGACGCCGCGCCGATCGCCCCGCGCGACGGCCGGCGCACCATCCGCGCCTCGGGCCGCGTCGAACTCCTCGGCCGCAAGACCGAGCAGGCCCATGTCGTCCTCGGCATGCCGGGCCTCGCCCGCACCGACGACCGCCGCTGGGCCCTGGGCGTCCTCAACACCGCCCTCGGCGGCGGCATGTCCTCCCGGCTCTTCCAGGAGGTCCGCGAGAAGCGCGGCCTGGCCTACAGCGTGTACTCGTACACCTCCGGCTTCGCCGACTGCGGCCTCTTCGGCGTCTATGCCGGCTGCCGTCCCTCGCAGGTCCACGACGTGCTCAGGATCTGCCGCGACGAGCTCGACCACGTCGCCGGGAACGGCCTGTCCGACGACGAGATAGCGCGCGCCATCGGCCAGCTCAGGGGCTCCACGGTGCTCGGCCTGGAGGACACCGGTGCGCTCATGAACCGCATCGGCAAGAGTGAGCTGTGCTGGGGCGAGCAGATGTCCGTCGACGACATGCTGACCCGGATAGCGGCCGTGACCCCGGACGAGGTCCGTTCGGTCGCCCGCGACATCCTGGGACGGCGCCCGTCGCTGTCGGTCATCGGCCCGCTCAAGGACAAGCAGGCCTCCCGGCTGCACGACGCGGTCGCCTAATCCACTCCCGTAAGGAAGCACAACAGATGAGCAAGCTGCGTGTGGCGGTCCTCGGCGCCAAGGGCCGGATCGGTTCCGAAGCGGTACGGGCCGTCGAAGCCGCCGAGGACATGGAGCTGGTGGCCGCGCTGGGCCGCGGCGACACGCTGGAGACGCTGGCCGAGACCGGCGCCCAGGTCGCCGTGGAACTGACCACGCCCGCCTCCGTGATGGAGAACCTCGAGTACTGCGTCGGCCACGGCATCCATGCCGTCGTCGGGACGACGGGCTGGACGGACGAGCGCCTCGCACAGCTGAACGGCTGGCTGGCCGCCTCCCCGGAGACCGGTGTGCTCATCGCGCCGAACTTCTCCATCGGCGCGGTCCTCACCATGAAGTTCGCGCAGATCGCGGCGCCCTACTTCGAGTCCGTCGAGGTCGTCGAGCTGCACCACCCCAACAAGGTGGACGCCCCCTCCGGCACCGCCACCCGCACCGCCCAGCTCATCGCCGAGGCCCGTCGCGCGGCCGGCACCGCCCCGGCCCCGGACGCCACGGCGACGGGCCTGGACGGTGCGCGCGGCGCGGACGTGGACGGCGTCCCCGTGCACGCCGTCCGCCTGCGGGGCCTGCTGGCCCACCAGGAGGTCCTGCTGGGCGGCGAGGGCGAGACCCTCACCGTCCGCCACGACTCCCTGCACCACAGCAGCTTCATGCCGGGCATCCTGCTGGGCGCCCGCCGGGTGGTGACGACTCCGGGCCTCACCTTCGGCCTGGAGCACTTCCTGGACCTGAACTAGAGATCCCGCCCGACATGCGCGCCAAGCTCTCCTACGCGGTCACGGCCGCCGTCCTGGTCTTCTACTTCGTCCTGGTCGGCAGCCGCGGCGTCATGCTCATCCAGTCCGGCACGGTCATCACCGTCACCTTCGGGATCGCGGTGCTGATCCTGCCGGTCATCGGCGTCTGGTTCCTGTGGAAGAACACCCAGTTCGTCCGCCGGGCCAACGCCCTCGCCGCCGCCCTCGACGCCGAGGGCGGCCTCCCCGTCGACGAGCTCAGGCGCACCCCCGGCGGCCGGATCGACCGCGACTCGGCCGACGAGGTCTTCGCCCGGCGCAAAGCCGAGACCGAGGCGGCCCCGGACGACTGGCGCACCTGGTTCCGGCTGGCCGTCGCCTACCACGACGCCCGCGACACCCCGCGCGCCCGCAAGGCGATGCAACGCGCGATCAGCCTCCACGACGGCAAGCGCATCGAACCGGCCTGAGCCGGACCGCCGTACCCCGCAACCGGACGCCCACGACACCGTCGTACGCCGAAGGGGCCGGCCCGCACCCTCCGCGGACCGGCCCCTTCGGCGTGTCGTGCCCTGTCGCGCGGTCAGCCGCGACCGTACTCCGAGGCCCACGCCTCGACGGCGTCCGAGGCCCGGTCGAAGGCCTCCGAGCGCCCGAGGAAGTCCGCCCCGTGCGTGGTCAGCAGCATCGCCGTCTCGTCCGCCGGCCGGTCCCGCCGTACGAGGAGCAGCGCCTGCCCCTGCACGGTCCGCGGCAGACCCAGCCAGCGCACCGGCTGCTGCACCGTCCGTACGACCGCGACCCGGTCCCACGGCACCGTCCGCGTGAGCAGGAAGCGCACGTGCCGCAGCCCGCGCGCGCTCACCCACACGCCCATGCGCAGCAGCCGCAGCGCGGCGACGATCACCAGCAGCGAGAGCCCGAGGACCACGCCGGCGTCGGAGACCTTCCCGGTCAGCGCGATGACGACGGCCGCGAGCAGCACATAGGAGGCGAGCAGCAGGGCCAGCGCGGCCGCCGCGACGCGCCAGGGGCCGGGGCGGTGGGGGCGCCGCCAGCGCTCACGGTCCTCGAAGGGCAGCGCGACATCGTCCGCTGTCTCGAACGGGCGGTCGGCCGTCAGGAAGGGCAGGGGCACGGCTGGTCCTCACTCGTTCATGCGTGGGCTGTGCCCGGTGAGGCTATCGCGTCAGTACCCCTGAGACGCCTGCGGCTGCTGTGACGGCTGTGACCGGGTACGGCCACGGCGCCCCGTAGAGTGGGCGCGAACCGCAGATGTGATGGGAAGGACCCTTCGTGACGCCCGCCGATCCCCAGCCGTCCCTCCGCAGTGACGTCACCGTCGGGCTGGTGAAATCCAGCGCCTCGGACTCCGACGTCCTCTTCGCCGCCCGTGTCTCGACGGCCGGCGAGCAGTCCCTGCAGGAGCTCCAGAAGGACCCCGAGCGGTCCAAGGGACTGATCAACTACCTGATGCGGGACCGGCACGGCAGCCCCTTCGAGCACAACTCGATGACCTTCTTCATCAGCGCCCCGATCTTCGTGTTCCGCGAGTTCATGCGGCATCGCGTCGGCTGGTCGTACAACGAGGAGTCGGGCCGCTACCGGGAGCTCGAGCCGGTCTTCTACGTCCCCGACACCTCGCGCAAGCTCGTGCAGCAGGGCCGCCCGGGTCAGTATGTGTTCGTCGAGGGCACCCCCGAGCAGCACGAGTTCGTCGGCAAGACCATGGAGGCCTCCTACCACCAGGCCTACGAGGCCTACCAGGAGATGCTCGCGCAGGGCGTCGCCCGCGAGGTCGCCCGCGCGGTCCTGCCCGTCGGGCTCTTCTCCTCGATGTACGCCACCTGCAACGCCCGCTCGCTGATGCACTTCCTCGGCCTGCGCACCCAGCACGAGCTCGCGAAGGTGCCGTCCTTCCCGCAGCGCGAGATCGAGATGGTGGGCGAGGCGATGGAGGCCGAGTGGGCGAAGCTCATGCCCCTCACGTACGCGGCCTTCAACGCCAACGGTCGCGTCGCGCCGTAACGAAGGCGTGTTCTCCTGCCCGGCACACATGTACGGGTCATCCGCGCGAAGTGTCCGTATTGCGGCATTTAGAGAAGTTCATCTAGCCTGATCAAACGGACCCGGTACTGCTTGAACCCCCGAGCAGGCAGTACCGGGCTCCGCATTTGTCGTGACTTTTCGTAACCCCCCGAGGGCAGACCACACGGTGAGCAACGAGTAGCGTGTTACCCATGGCTCCGACCTCCACTCCGCAGACCCCCTTCGGGCGGGTCCTCACCGCCATGATCACGCCCTTCACGGCGGACGGCGCACTCGACCTCGACGGCGCCCAGCGGCTCGCCACCCACCTGGTGGACGCAGGCAACGACGGCCTGATCATCAACGGCACCACCGGTGAGTCGCCCACCACCACCGACGCGGAGAAATCGGACCTCGTACGAGCCGTCCTGGAGGCCGTCGGCGACCGGGCCCACATCGTGGCCGGCGTCGGCACCAACGACACCCACCACAGCACCGAACTGGCCAAGGCCGCCGAGAAGACCGGCGCACACGGCCTGCTGGTCGTCACCCCGTACTACAACAAGCCCCCTCAGGAGGGCCTGTACCGGCACTTCACGGCCGTCGCCGACGCCACCGAGCTGCCGGTCATGCTCTACGACATCCCCGGCCGCAGCGGCGTCCCGATCAGCACCGAGACGCTCGTCCGCCTCGCCCAGCACCCCCGGATCGTCGCCAACAAGGACGCCAAGGGCGACCTCGGCCGCGCGAGCTGGGCCATCGCGCGCTCCGGCCTCGCCTGGTACTCCGGCGACGACATGCTCAACCTCCCGCTGCTCTCGGTCGGCGCGGTCGGCTTCGTCTCGGTCGTCGGCCATGTGGTCACGCCCGACCTGCGCGCCCTCGTCGACGCGTTCGTCGCCGGTGACGTCCAGAAGGCCACCGAGATCCACCAGAAGCTGCTCCCGGTCTACACGGGCATGTTCCGCACCCAGGGCGTCATGACCACCAAGGCCGCGCTCACCCTCCAGGGACTGCCCGCCGGCCCGCTGCGCTCGCCCATGGTCGAGTGCTCGCCGGAAGAGATCGAGCAGCTCAAGATCGATCTTGCCGCAGGCGGGGTACAGGTCTGACAACGGACTTCACAACTGAATAGGCAGGACACCGGTGCCTGCAACCACAACGACAACTGCTTCTGCACGAACGTCACGCGCGCCACGTGCCCTACCGGTACGTGGCGCGTGTGTTTGAGGAGAGTCTTTTGAGTCATCCGCATCCCGAACTGGGCCCGCCCCCGCCGCTCCCCAAGGGCGGCCTGCGGGTCACCCCGCTCGGCGGCCTCGGTGAGATCGGCCGCAACATGACGGTCTTCGAGTACGGCGGCCGTCTGCTGATCGTCGACTGCGGAGTGCTCTTCCCCGAGGAGGAGCAGCCCGGAATCGACCTGATCCTGCCCGACTTCTCGTCCATCCGTGACCGGCTGGACGAGATCGAGGGCATCGTCCTCACGCACGGTCACGAGGACCACATCGGTGCCGTCCCCTACCTCCTGCGCGAGAAGCCGGACATCCCGCTGATCGGCTCCAAGCTGACCCTCGCCCTCATCGAGGCCAAGCTCCAGGAGCACCGGATCCGCCCGTACACCCTCGAGGTGGCGGAGGGGAACCGGGAGCGCATCGGACCCTTCGACTGCGAGTTCATCGCCGTCAACCACTCCATCCCGGACGCCCTCGCCGTCGCGATCCGCACCCCCGCCGGCATGGTGGTCCACACGGGTGACTTCAAGATGGACCAGCTTCCGCTGGACAACCGTCTGACGGACCTCCACGCGTTCGCGCGGCTGAGCGAGGAAGGCATCGACCTCCTGCTCACCGACTCCACCAACGCCGAGGTGCCCGGCTTCACCCCGCACGAGCGGGACATCTCCAACGTCCTGCGCACGGTCTTCGCGGGCGCCCGCAAGCGGATCATCGTGGCGAGCTTCGCCAGCCACGTCCACCGCATCCAGCAGATCCTGGACGCGGCCCACGAGTACGGCCGCCGGGTCGCCTTCGTCGGCCGCTCGATGGTCCGCAACATGGGCATCGCCCGGGACCTCGGCTATCTCAAGGTCCCGCCGGGCCTGGTGGTGGACGTCAAGACGCTCGACGACCTCCCCGACCACGAGGTGGTCCTGGTCTGCACGGGCTCCCAGGGCGAACCGATGGCCGCCCTGTCCCGCATGGCCAACCGCGACCACCAGATCCGTATCGTCCCCGGCGACACGGTGATCCTGGCGTCGTCCCTGATCCCCGGCAACGAGAACGCGGTCTACCGCGTGATCAACGGCCTGACCCGCTGGGGCGCGAACGTCGTCCACAAGGGCAACGCCAAGGTCCATGTCTCCGGCCACGCCTCGGCGGGCGAGCTGCTGTACTTCTACAACATCTGCCGCCCGAAGAACCTGATGCCGGTCCACGGCGAATGGCGCCACCTGCGGGCCAACGCCGAACTGGGCGCCATGACGGGCGTCCCGCACGACCGCATCGTCATCGCCGAGGACGGCATCGCCGTCGACCTCGTCGAGGGCAAGGCGAAGATCTCCGGCAAGGTCCAGGCGGGGTACGTCTACGTCGACGGCCTCTCCGTCGGCGATGTCGGCGAGCCGGCGCTGAAGGACCGGAAGATCCTCGGCGACGAGGGCATCATCTCGGTCTTCGTGGTCGTGGATTCCTCCACCGGCAAGATCACCGGCGGCCCGCACATCCAGGCCCGCGGTTCCGGCATCGAGGACTCGGTCTTCGGGGACGTCGTCCCGAAGATCGCCGAGGTCCTGGAGCGCTCGGCCCAGGACGGCGTGGTCGAGCCCCACCAGCTGCAGCAACTCATCCGCCGCACCCTGGGCAAGTGGGTCTCCGACAACTATCGCCGCAGGCCGATGATCCTCCCGGTCGTGGTGGAGGTCTGAGCCGAACTCGGAGCGGGGCGCCTCGATTTGCATCGGGGCGCCCCGCTCCAGTACGTTTACGGCTCCGCCTGAACGGGAAGCGGTCCGCGCCACGCGCCGGACCAGCAGACCGGGAGGGGCCGGGAAAACCGACTCAGAACTTCTGATAAAGTCGGAACCGCCGGAAAGGAAACCGCGAAACAAAAGCGGGAACCTGGAAAGCACCGAGGAAATCGGATCGAGAAAAGATCTGATAGAGTCGGAAACGCAAGACCGAAGGGAAGCCCGGAGGAAAACCTGAGAGAGTCTCTCAGGCAAGTACAAAGGAAGCTTTCGTTCCTTGA
>NZ_JBEXXE010000013.1:0-249216 GCF_040630255.1 Streptomyces sp. NPDC005820 | reverse complement strand
AAAACCGCCGACTCGGCGACGTCACCACCCTCACCGACTCCACCGTCATGGACCTCATCCAGGCCAAGCTCCCCGCAGCACCGAGCGAGGACTGAGGCCGCCCCACCGACGCGATCGAGTCGCGCGCCGTGTTGTCCGGAAAAGGCTTACTACGGCGCGCCGCTTGCTGCCGGGCCCGAGTCCCGCGCGGGGGCGGGCGGGCCGCCGGTGCGTGGGGTGGCGTAAAGGTGCCTGTGAGCCGCTCGTCGATCAGTGGATCAAGTCTCAAAGCTTGAACACAAATTACACACATCCTCTCTTCATACCGGGCCCCGATGGTCTAGATTGACCGTGCTTCAGCTGTTCGGACACGAGGCGACCGCTAACGATCTATAGGTCCGGCGCTGCGGAAGGCCCGCAGTCGCGTCCCCGGTGCCGGGCATGGGGGTGATCGATTCTTTGAACCCGAGGGGGGGCCTTGGGTGCGGGGAGCATCCATGGTTTCAGCGGGTTCCCGCGCACCTCGACAGTCCGGCAGGACACACGAACCTGCCGTCACGAGGGCGGGTTGTTCACATAGCTCTGCGATAGCCGACATCTCATGCGCGGGAGGCGGGGGCCTCCTTCGGGGAGAGGAACAGCGCGGCGCGGGAGGCGGGGGCCTCCCGGGGAGCGACAGAACGGGAGGGTGGGGGCCTCCCGGGGGGAGGAACAGTGTTGGGCGAACACGTCGAGCCACTGGGGACCTGGGGGGTTCTGTGCGGCAAGGGGGAATAGTCAGCCCGTTTCCTTCGGCGCGCGGGCGCCTGGCGAACGGGGCAATCAGTCAGCCCGCGACCGACTGGGAGCAGCGGTACCGCCGTACCGTCGTCACCAGTGACACCGTGACCACCGCCGTCGTGGTGGCCGGGATCGGCAACTTCTTCGGGGTCCGGGACGCGGCCAACTGGCATGAGAAGTGGGGGATTCTCGCCTTCGGCACCCAGCTGCTGGTGCTGGGGTCGCTCGCCGTGAGCCGGGCGTGGGCTCCGGCCGTGCTCGGCCAGGGCGCCGAGGAATTCCGCCGGCTCGGACGCTCGCTGTTCACGGCGACCGTCGTCCTGGCGCTCGGCGGGATCGCCCTCACCTCGCGCAACATCAAGCTCTGGATCTTCGTCGCGATCCCCACGATCGCGCTCACCACCATGACCGCGCGGTATCTGCTGCGCCTTCGGCTGCACAAGCAGCGCAAGGAAGGGCAGTGCCTGCGACCGGTGCTCGCCGCCGGGAGCCCGGCCACCGTGCGCGACCTGATCACCCGCACCCGCAAGTTCCCGCACCTCGGCTGGCGCGTGGACGCGGTGTGCACGACGAACGGTCCCGGCCTCGACGGTGACCACTTGGACGGAGTGCCGGTCGTCGGCCGGCTGGGGGACGTCGCCAAGCACGTCCACGGCGACGGCTACCGTGTCGTCGCGGTCACACCGGACCCGCACTGGTCACCGCACCGGCTGCAGCGGCTGGCCTGGAACCTCGAAGGCACCGACGCCGAGATGGTCGTGGCGCCCGTGCTGATGGAGGTGGCCGGCCCCCGGCTGCACGTCGACGCGGTGCTCGGGATACCGCTGCTGCGGGTCAGCATGCCCACCTTCACCGGGGGCCGCAGGGCGGTCAAAGCAGTCGTGGACCGGTTGGGCGCAACGATTCTGCTGTTGGTGTTCGCGCCGCTGATGGTGTTCGTCGGGCTGCTCGTGCTGTCGGACAGCCGGGGTGGGGTGTTCTACCGCCAGCGCAGGGTCGGCAAGGACGGCCGCGAGTTCACCATCCTCAAGTTCCGCACCATGGTCGCCGGGGCCGACGGGGCACGTGCCGCGCTCGCCGACCGCAACGAGGGCGCCGGCCCACTGTTCAAGCTGCGCCGGGACCCGCGGGTGACCCGGGTGGGCACCGTGCTGCGCCGGTACTCGATCGACGAGCTCCCGCAGCTGTTCAACGTGCTCACCGGATCGATGTCGCTCGTCGGTCCGCGGCCTCCGTTGCCGGAGGAGTCCGCCGCGTACGACCCGGACATCAAGCGGCGGCTGCTGGTCAAGCCCGGGCTCACCGGTCTGTGGCAGATCAGCGGACGCAGCGACCTGTCGTGGGAGGAGGCGGTGCGGCTGGACCTTCGGTACGTGGAGGACTGGTCGCTCGCCCTGGACACGGTGATCTTGTGGAAGACGCTGCGAGCGGTGCTCTACGGGCAGGGAGCCTACTGATGGGCGGAAATCGTCGTCCGGCCGATGCACGGACCGCAGGCCCGCGCGGGCCTGTGCGGGGGAGGAACGGGTCATGAAGGTCAGCGTTTTCGGGCTCGGCTACGTGGGCTGTGTGTCGGCCGCGTGCCTGGCCAGCATGGGGCACGAGGTCATCGGGGTCGACGTCAACCAGGTGAAGGTCGACCTGGTCAACGACGGCAAGGCCCCGGTGGTCGAGGAGCGGATCGGCGAGCTCATCGCCGAGGTCGTGGGGTCCGGGGCGCTCCGCGCAACCGGCGACGTCCGCGAGGCGATCATGGACAGCGAGGTGTCGCTGGTCTGCGTGGGCACGCCCTCGGAGCCCAACGGCAGCCTGTGCACCACCTACTTGGAGCGGGTCACCGAGGAGATCGGCGCCGCGCTGGCGGAGCGAGGTGGGAGGCACACCGTCGTCTTCCGCAGCACCATGCTCCCGGGCACCTGTCTGAACCTGCTGGTGCCGATCCTGGAGAAGTACGTCGGCGGCACCGCCGGGGTGGACGTCGGGGTCGCGGTCAACCCGGAGTTCCTGCGCGAGGGCACGAGCGTGCGGGACTTCTTCGACCCGCCGAAGACCGTCGTCGGCGAGCTCGACCCGGCCAGCGGCGACGCGGTGCTGGCGCTGTACGAGGGCCTGCCCGGCGAGGTGTTCCGGGTGCCGATCCCGACGGCCGAGGCGATCAAGTACGCGGACAACGCGTTCCACGGCCTGAAGATCGGCTTCGCGAACGAACTGGGCGCGGTGTGCCAGGCGCTCGGGGTGGACTCGCACCAGGTGATGGACGTGTTCCTGGCCGACCGCAAGCTGAACATCAGCCCCGCGTATCTGCGGCCCGGCTTCGCCTTCGGCGGCTCCTGCCTGCCCAAGGACCTGCGCAGCCTGGTGTTCGCGGCGCAGCGGGCCGACGTCTCGGTGCCCATCCTCGCCCATGTGCTGCCCTCCAACTCCGACCATCTGCAGCGCGCGGTGGAGCTGGTCGAGCGCACCGGCAGACGCCGGGTGGGGCTGTTCGGACTGTCCTTCAAACCCGGCACCGACGACCTCCGCGAGAGCCCCCTCGTCGAGCTGGCGGAGCGGCTCTTCGGCAAGGGGTACGACCTGAAGATCTACGACGCCAACGTGAGCCTGTCCCGGCTGCTCGGCGCGAACCGCGAGTACATCGAGACCCGGCTGCCGCATCTCGCGCAGCTGCTCGCGGATTCCGTCGACGAGGTCCTCGAGCACGCCGAGGTGTGCCTGGTCGGGAGCAGGGATCCGGCCGTGCTGTCGGCGCTGCCCCAGGGCGGCGACGGCCCGGTGATCGTCGACCTCATCCGCCTTCCCGACGCCGAGAAGCGCCGGGCCGAACCGGGGTACATGGGCCTTGCTTGGTGACACGGCGTTGGATGAGACGGCCGGCGGCGGCCGGCGGGAGCGGCGCGCGCTGATCCTGGTGGAGAACCTGTCGGTGCCGTTCGACCGGCGGGTGTGGCAGGAGTGCACGACGCTGCGCGACGCGGGCTGGACGGTGCACGTCATCTGCCCCCGGGGGAGCAAGCGGGACACCGAGGCGGAGGCGGAGATCGACGGGGTGCGGATCCACCGCTACCCGTTGCGCGCGGCCACCGGGGGGCCGGCCGGCTACCTGCGGGAGTACGGATCCGCGCTCTGGCACACGGTGCGGCTGGCCCGCAAGGTCGGCCCGGTCGATGTGGTGCACGCCTGCAACCCGCCCGACCTGCTGTTCCTGCCGGCCCGGTGGCTGAAGCGGCGCGGCGCGCGGTTCGTCTTCGACCAGCACGACCTGGTGCCCGAGCTGTACCTCTCGCGGTTCGACCGCGGCAAGGACCTGCTCTACCGCGCCGTGTGCGCGCTGGAACGGATGACCTACCGGGCCGCGGACGTCGTGCTCGCCACCAACGAGAGCTACCGGGACGTCGCGGTGCGCCGGGGCGGCCGCCGGCCGGAGGACGTCTTCGTGGTGCGCAGCGCACCCGACGTCGACCGGTTCCACCCCGTGCCGCCCGAGCCGGAGTTGAAGCGCGGCAAGCCCCATCTGCTGTGCTACCTGGGCGTGATGGGTCCGCAGGACGGCGTCGACTACGCCCTGCGGGCCCTGGCGAAGCTGCGCGACGAGCTCGGGCGGACCGACTGGCACGCGGTGTTCGTCGGCGCCGGCGACTCCTTCGACGCGATGGTGGAGCTGTCCGGGCGGCTCGGGCTCTCGGAGCAGGTGCAGTTCACCGGGCGCATTCCGGACGCCGACCTGGCGCGGTACCTGTCCACCGCGGACGTGTGCCTCTCCCCCGACCCGCGCAATCCGCTCAACGACGTGTCCACCATGAACAAGGTCCTCGAGTACATGGTGATGGGCCGGCCGATCGTGTCGTTCGACCTGAAGGAGGCGCGCGTCTCCGCCGGTGACGCCGCCGTCTACGCGCCCGCCAACGACGAGTCGGAGTTCGCCGGGCTCGTCGCGCAGCTGATGGACGATCCGGAGAAGCGGGCCCTGATGGGCAAGATCGGCCAGGAGCGGATCGGCGGACCGCTCTCCTGGCGGAACTCCCAGCGAGCCCTGCTCGCCGCCTACGCCGCCGCCTGCCGTGACCGGGCCGCGGGGCCGGCGCGCGACCCGGACCGGGAAGGGGAAGGGCCGCACCATTGAGCGATGACACGATACGCCTGGTCACGATCGGGCGGATTATCCGCCGTCGCTGGCGGCTGCTCACCCTCCTGGCCCTGGTGGGTGCGCTCGTCGGCTACGGCGCCTCCGTGCTGTTCCCGCCGCGCTACACGACCTCGGCGTCGGTGCTGCTGCCGGGGACGTGGGAGGAGCGCGAGCTGCTGACGCAGACGGAGGTGGCGACCAGTTCGGTGGTGGTCGACCGCGCGGCGGCCACCCTCGCCTGGCCGGGGGTGAGCAGCAGCGATCTGCGGGATCAGGTCAGCGCCAAGGCCACCGAAGGGAACATCATCAAGATCTCCGGCACGGCCGACACCCCGGAGCGCGCACAGCGGCTCTGCGACCAGGTGGCCAAGGAGTTCGTCTCCTACGCCACACGGATCGCGAGCGAGAGCGCCGACCCCGAAGCGACGGACGAGCTCGCCGCGCTGCAGAAGTCGGTGCAGGACACCAGCCGTCGTATCAGCCGGTTGGCCGACGCGGCCGATCCGGGGCAGACCGTGGAGAGCGTGCAGACCCGCACCGAGCTGGAGAAGCTGCGCACCGCACTGCGGGAGGCCATCAACACGTTGCAGCAGGCCGACCCGGCCGAGAACGTGGCGAAGAACATGGTCGTCATGGGGTCGGCGACCCGGCCGACCGGCGAGGCACCGCCGACGAGGGCGCAGCTCATCGCCGGCGGAGCACTGCTGTTCTTCCTGTGCGCGGTCATCGGCCATCTCACCGCCGCGCGGATGAGCCACCGGCTGCGCGGCGAACCGGAGATCACCGCGGCGCTGGGGGCGGCGCTGCTGGGTACCGTCGACGTACCCGTCGCACGGCCCACGCACCGGCCGGGAGGCCGTGGCCCGCGGGGCTGGATCCGCCGGCTGCTGGGCCTCGACGTCCGGTGGGACATCCCGGCACCGCAGACATCCGGGGACGAGGCCAGCAGGCAGATCCGCTACCGGCGGGTGTGCTCCCGCCTCCGGGACCAGCAGCCGGCCCCGCGGCGGCTGCTGGTCGTCTTCCCCGAGGGTGACGAGACCGCCCGCCGGGCCGCGGCGCAGCTCGTCGTCGAGGCCGGGACCGATCCGCTGCTGCGCGCGGTGGCGGTTTCGGTGTCCCGGCCGATGGTGCCGGACCGCGGCCAGGCGTCCGGTGCGCTGGTGGTGCTCAGCGTCGGCAGCTGGACCGCCGGGGAGCTGGCCGGAATCGCCGAGGCGTGTGCGGACGCCCAGCACACGGTCGTCGGCGTCGTCCTCGCCGGTCCGGTCCGTGCGGCGCGGTCGGCCGGCCGCCCCCGGCAAGCCGCCGCGCCGGCGCTCACGGCCTTCGAGAGCGAACTGGACGACGCGACGGGGGTCACAGGGTGACGACGAGTACGACTCCGGAGTCGTCGGCCGCCGCTCCACTGCTCGATCTGCAGGGCCTGGTGGCGGCGGTGCGCAGGCGGCGCCGCCTGTGGGGCTCCCTCGCGCTGCTGGGGCTGCTCGTCGGCGCGGCGGTGGCGTTCCTGCTGCCGCAGCCGCCGACCGCGGTGACCAAGGTGCTGGTCGCGCATGCGGACGACCAGCCGAGCGACCCGGGAACGCTGATCCGCACCGACGTCGCGCTGCTGCAGACCACGCGGATCGCCGGCAATGCCCTGAAGTCCCTCGGGTCCCAGGAAAAAGTCGAGGACTTCATGCGGGACTACAGCGGTGCCGGTTTGACCAACAACGTGCTGCAGATCACCGTGACCGGTGGCAGCGAGGCGGAAGCGGTGGCCCGCGCCAAGGCGTTGGCCGACGCGTTCGTCGCGGACCATGTGCGGCGGATTCAGGAGTCCGCGCACGCCGAGGCCAAGGCCCTGCTCGACCAGCGTGACCAGCTCAAGGCCCAACTGGCCCAGGTCAACAAGGCGATCGGAGACAGTACGGAGGAGGGTGGGCAGCAGTCGTCGGCGGACCTGGAGTCGCTCTACGCCCGCCGCGCCGAACTGACCTCGCAGATCACCGATTTCAGTCAGCGCGCCGGGGAGGCGAGCATCGGTACGCCCCGGCTCGTCGCCGGCACGCAGATCGTGGACGCCCCGTACCTGGTGCCGCACTCCCTGCCCAAGGCCGCTGTCACCGACGCCGGGATCGGGCTCTTCCTCGGGCTCTTCCTCGGGCTCGCGGTGGCCGCGGTCGGCGCGGTGGTGGCGGACCGTCCCGTGCTGCGCCGGGAGATCGCCGCGAACCTCGGCGCCTCGGTGATCGCGGAGCTGCCGCACCGGGCGGCGGGGCGATGGCAGCGCCGCCCGGTCCGGGCGGCACGCGAACGGCTCACCACGTCCCTGGCCCGCGCCGTGCGCGGCTCCGCGGAACCCGTGTCGCTGCTGGAACTGGGGTGCGCGCGTCACACGAGCGGGATCGCCCTGGACCTGGCCGGAGCACTGGCGGCGGAGGGGCCGGTGGTCGTCGTCGACGGTCTGCCCGGCCGCCGGCTCTCCGGCCGCCGCCCGAAGCAGGGGGACCCGACCGTGGTCACCGGCGAGGAGGCCGAGGCCGGGTCGCACCAGGGGCGCCGGCTCGGCGTCGGCTCGGTGGCGCCCGGCACGGCCTGGACCGATCTGCAGTACCTCGGCACCCGGACGGTGCTCGTCGTGCGGGCCGGGCACGGCAGCGCCGCTTGGCTGCACACCGTGGCGCGCCAGCTCGCGGACCAGCACATACCGGTGATCGGTGTGGTGCTGATCGACCCCGACCCGCGTGACCGGACCGACGGCACGCTGTGGGACGGGGTGCAGACCGCGCTGCGCGGCCGGAACGAGCGGCCGGCCCGGAAGATCGGTGGGGGTGCCTCCCACGCCGTTCAGGCAGTGGGGGAGGGCGTGCGACGGGCGGAGCGGCTGCCGATGTGGGCGGCACGGGTCCCGGACAGCGAGCAGGAGGCTCAGTAGGACATGTGTGGCATCGCAGGTACTTACCGGTGGCCGGACGGGAAGCTGGTGACCGACCGGCTCACCGACACCCTCGCCCATCGCGGTCCGGACGGGGCGGGCCGCTACAGCCATCCCCTCGGTGACGGCGAGGTGCACCTCGGACACCGCCGGCTGGCCATCATCGACCTGTCCGAGACCGGCGCCCAGCCGATGGTCTCGGGCGGCCTCGTCCTGACGTACAACGGCGAGCTGTACAACGCGCCCGAGCTGCGCGCCGAACTGGCGGCGGCCGGGGTGCGCTTCCGCGGCACCTCCGACACCGAGGTGCTGCTGGAGGCCTGGCGGCGCTGGGGGACCGACTGTCTGCCCCGGCTGCGCGGCATGTTCGCGTTCGGGATCTTCGACGAGCGCACCGGTGAGCTGGTGCTCGCCCGCGACCAGCTGGGCATCAAGCCGCTGTTCCTGCTGCGGCGCGGCGAGGGTCTGGTGTTCGCCTCCGAGCTGAAGGCGCTCGCCGCCGTGACCGGCGGGTCGCTTCAGGTGGACCACGCGGCGCTGGTGGCCTCGCTGCTGTACTACTGGGTGCCGGACTCACGGTGCGCGTTCCGCGAGGCGGAGAAGCTGCCGCCGGGGAGCTGGCTGAGGTGCCGGCCCGACGGCAGCGTGCAGCGCGGGCGGTACTGGCAGCTGAAGGACGTCGCCGCCGAGGGCCGGGAGCGGGCCCGGGCCGGCGAACTGCCGGACATAGCAGCGGTCGTCGAGGAGTCGACCCGGCGCCACCTGCTCTCCGACGTACCTGTGGCGACCTTCCTCTCCGGCGGTCTCGACTCCAGCTATCTGACCGCGCTGGCGGCCCGCGAGCGGCCCGGGATCTCCGCCTACACGATCGGGTTCCGCGCCGAGGACGCCAAGTTCGAGGCCATGCCGGACGACCTGCGCTATGCCCGGCAGGTGGCCGAGCGGTTCGGCGTCGACCTGCACGAGATCGAGATCGCCCCGAACGTGCTCGACCTGCTGCCGCAGATGACGTACAGCCTGGACGAGCCGATCGGCGACCCGGCCGCGATCAACACCTTCCTGATCTGCTCGGCCGCCCGGGAGGCCGGGGTCAAGGTGATGCTCTCCGGGATGGGCGCCGACGAGCTGTTCGCCGGGTACCGCAAGCACCTGGCCAACCTGCTCGCGCTGCGCTACCAGCGCGTCCCGCGGCCTCTGCGGCGCGGGGTCTCCCGTGCCGTGGAACGGCTGCCGGTCGCCACGTCCCGCCGGGGCCTGCGGTCGGTGCGCTTCGCCAAGCGGTTCCTCTCCTTCGCCGATCTGCCGGAGGAGACCGCGTTCCGGCGCAGCTACACCATGTATGACCAGGACGAACTGCTCGCTCTGGTCGATCCGGACCTGGCCCAGGCGGTCGACGACGTGCTGACCGAGCACGCGGACGTCTACCAGGACAACGAGCTCGACGACTTCGTCAACCGCATGTGCCTGGGCGACGCCCGGATGTTCCTGCCGGGCCTCAACCTCACCTACACCGACCGGTCGAGCATGGCCGCGTCGACCGAGGTGCGGGTGCCGTATGTGGACGTCGAGGTGGTCAAGGCGGCGTTCGCGGTGCCCGGCGATCGCAAGATAGCCGGTCGGCAGGGCAAGGCGGTCCTCAAGGAGGCGGCCACCTCGATCCTGCCCCGGGAGATCGTGTACCGGCCCAAGGGCTTGTTCAGCGCCCCGCTGCGCGCCTGGATGAGCCGGGATCTGGCGCCGCTGGTGCGCGAGGTGGTCAACGACGGCGAGCTCGTCCGCTCAGGGTTCCTGCGCCGCGACGCGCTGGCGCGGATGGTCGCCGAGGACGCCGCCGGACAGCAGGACTTCTCCAAGCATCTGTGGCATGTGCTGACCCTCGAGTACTGGTACCGCGACGCGACCTCCGGGTCCGGCCAGAGCACTCGGTTGACGGCTTAGGAATCAGGGGACTTCGGTGAAACAGGTCGTACAGAACTACAAGAGCGGCGAGCTGGCCCTGCTCGACGTACCGGTCCCGGGGTGCAAGCCGGACGGTGTGCTGGTCCGCAGCGCCTATTCGCTGATCTCCACCGGGACCGAGCTCATGAAGGTGTCCGAGGCCGGCATGTCGATGCTGGGCAAGGCCCGCTCCCGCCCGGACCAGGTGGCCAAGGTCGTGCAGAGCGTGGCCACCAACGGGCTGCCCGCCACCTACCGCAAGGTGATGGGCAAGCTGGACTCCTACACGCCGCTGGGCTATTCGCTGTGCGGGGTGGTCGAGCAGGTCGGCGCCGGCATCGACGACGTCAAGGTCGGCGACCTCGTGGCCTGCGCCGGCAACGAGCACGCGCTGCACGCCGAGCTGAACTGGGTGCCGAAGAACCTCTACGCCCCGGTGCCGGACGGCCTCGCGCCCCGGCACGCGGCCTTCGGCACCGTCGGGTCGATCGCGTTGCAGGGCGTCCGCCAGGGCGAGTCACGGCTCGGCGAGGTGGCGCTGGTGATCGGCCTCGGGCTGATCGGTCAGCTGGTGGTGCAGCTCCTGACCGCCTCGGGGGTCCGGGTCGTCGGGGCCGACCCCGACCCGGCGCGCTGTGAGCTCGCCGAGCGTCTGGGTGCGGCGGCCTGCGGCGATCCCGCCTCCCCGGCCGTGGAGAACGCCGTCGCCGAACTCACCGACGGGCACGGCGTGGACCAGGTGTACCTGGCCGCCGGCGGGGGCAGCAACCAGCCCGTCGAGCTGGCCGCCCGGCTGAGCCGGGACCGCGGCCGGGTCGTCGACATCGGCAAGTGCCGGCTGGACCTGCCGTGGAACGCGTACTACGAGAAGGAACTCGACGTCCGCTTCTCCCGCAGTTACGGCCCCGGGCGCTACGACCCGGAGTACGAGCTGGAGGGGCGGGACTACCCGATCGGCTATGTGCGCTGGACCGAGCGCCGCAACCTGGCCTGCTTCCTCGACCTCGTCGCCCGCGGCCGGGTCGACGTGGAGCCGTTGGTCTCCCACATCGCCGACTTCGACGACGCCGTGGAGACGTACCGGAGTCTGAAGGACGGCGACCTCAAGGCCGTGGCCGTGCTGTTCCGCTACCCCGAACAGGAGGCCGAGAAGGCCGAGGCCGAGGCCCCGGTGGTGGCCGTGCCCGCGGTGAGTGTGCAGCGGAGTCCGGCCCGGGCCGCAGGGACACCGGTGCGGCTGGCGTTCGTCGGCGCGGGGAACTACGCGACGTCGATGCTGCTGCCGCACCTGGCCCGGCGCGAGGGCGTCGAGCTGTCGACGGTCGTCACCACGACGGCGCTGTCCGCGGCCAACGCGCAGCGGAAGTTCGGCTTCGCCGGGGCGACCACCGATCTCGACGCCGTGCTCGGTGACAAGTCCATCGACGCGGTGTTCGTGGTCACCCGGCACAGCTCGCACGCCGACCTGACCCGCAAGGCGCTGCTGGCCGGCAAGTCGGTGTTCGTGGAGAAGCCGCTGGCGCTCACCGAGGACGAGCTGGCCGGGGTGCTCGCGGCGGTCGAGGAGTCCGGCAACGACCGGCTCCAGGTGGGCTTCAACCGCCGGTTCGCGCCGCTGCTGCAGGAGGCCAGGAAGCGGTTCGGCGCCCGGACCGGTCCGGCGAGCCTGCGCTACCTGGTCAACGCGGGCCGCCTCGCGCACGGCAGCTGGTACCTCCAGCAGGGCACCGAGGGCTCGCGGTTCGCCGGCGAGGGCGGGCACTTCATCGACACGGCGAGCTGGCTGCTCGACGCCGATCCGGTCTCGGTGTACGCGGTCGCCGCCGCCGGCAACGAGGACCTCCAGGTCGTCCTGCGCTACCCGGACGGGTCCACCGCCACCCTCAGCTATGTCACCACCGGCGCGTCCGGCTTCCCCAAGGAGACCCTGGACCTGGTCGCGGACGGCAAGGTGCTGCGGCTGGACGACTTCGTCCGTGCCTCGGTGTACGACGGCCCCCGCAACCGGTGGGTCAGTTCACGGCTGCCCAAGGCCCGGGACAAGGGCCAGAACGCCGAACTCGCCGCGTTCATCAAGGCCGTGCGGACCGGTGGGCCGATGCCGGTGCCGCTGCAGTCGCTGGTCGCCACCACGGCGGCCACCCTCGCCGTGCAGGCCGGGCTGGTGGGCGGCGCGCCGGTGACGCTGGCGGGGGCGCGATGAGCATGAGCGCGGGCTGGTACCTGCGGCGGCTGTCCCGGATGGGCCCGCGGGAGGTCGGCGGCCGGGTCGGCGACACGCTGCGCAGACGGCGGTGGCGGTCGGCGCGACCGGACGCCCCGACCGTGACCGGCGCCCGGTTCACCGCGGTCCTGCCCGCGGGGACGATCGCCGCGGTGCCGCCGGACGCCGCGAAACGTCTGATCGCCGAGGCGGACCGGCTGATGGCGGGACACGTCGAGTACTTCGGGGTGGTCCGCGACGACCTCGCGGACCCGGACTGGTGGTACGACCCGAAGACCGGGCGCCGCGCCCCGTGGGGCTACGCCTTCGACGTGCCGTACCGCGACGAGGACGCGGTCGGGGACATCAAGCAGATCTGGGAGCTGTCCCGGCACCACTACCTCACCGTGCTCGCCGCCGCCTACGCGATCACCGGGAACGAGCGGTACGCCGAGCGCGTGGCCGGGCATCTGCGGTCCTGGTGGAAGTCCAACGCGCCGCTGCGCGGGGTGCACTGGACCAGCGGCATCGAGCTGGGGATCCGGCTGCTGTCCTGGGTGTGGATCCGCCGGCTGCTCGACGGCTGGCCGGGCGCGGCCGACCTGTTCGAGGGCAACCCGGTGGCGCTGAACCAGATCTGGCACCACCAGCGCTGGCTGGCCGCCTTCCCCAGCCGGGGGTCCTCGGCGAACAACCACGTCATCGCCGAGGCCGCCGGGCAGTTCGCCGCGGCCTGCGCGTTCGACTGGTTCCCCTCCTCCGCGCGCTGGCGGGCCGACGCGCTGCGGTCGCTGGAGCGGCAGCTGCGCGGCAACACCTTCCCCTCCGGCCTCAACCGGGAGCTGGCCACCGAGTATCACGGGCTGGTGCTGGAGCTCGGCCTGGCCGCGGTGGCCGAGGCGGACGCCGCCGGTGTGCCGGTCCCCGCGACGATCCGGCTGGTGCTGCTGCGGATGACCGACGCGCTCGCGGCCGTCGTGGACGCCCGGCTGCGGCCGCCGCGCCAGGGGGACGCGGACGACGGGCACGGTCTGGTCGTGGACGGCACGGACACCGACCGCTGGGGCTCACTGCTGGCCACCGGGGAGGCCGTGTTCGGCCGGCTCGCCTGGTGGCCGACGGTGACCGGCACCGATGTGCGCACCCCGCTGCTGGCCGCGCTCATCAAGCCCGCTGAGCTGTCCGTGACCCGCCCGGCGGGCCGGCCCGCCCACTTCGCCGACGCGGGCATGACGATCCTGCGCGGCCCGGGAGAGATCTGGTGCCGCTGCGACGGCGGTCCGCACGGGTTCCTGTCCATCGCCGCGCACGCGCACGCGGACGCGCTGTCCGTGGAGGTCCGGCACGACGGGGTGGACGTGCTCGCCGACCCGGGGACGTACTGCTACCACGGGCAGCCCGAGTGGCGGCGGTACTTCCGGTCGACGCTCGGCCACAACACCCTCCAGGTGGACGGCGGTGACCAGTCCGTCTCCGGCGGCCCGTTCCTGTGGACCCGGCATGCCCGCAGCCGCGTCCTGGTCGCGGACACCTCCGACGAGGAGGTGGGCCGCTGGTGCGCGGAGCACGACGGCTACCAGGGCTCCGTGCACCGCCGCCGCGTGGAACTGTCCTCCGAAACCCGGGAGTTGAGGGTGGTGGACGAGGTGCGCGGGCCGCGCCGGGCCGTACGGCTGGCGTTCCACCTCGGCCCGGCGATCACCGCGGACCTGGCGGGGAACCGGGCGGCGCTCACCTGGACCCGGGACGGCGAGGACCGCTCCGCGGCGCTCGACCTGCCCGGCGAGCTGTCCTGGCGGGCGCACCGGGGCGAGAGCGACCCGCCGCTGGGCTGGTACTCCGCCGGCTTCGGACGCAAGGAACCCGCCACCACGCTGATCGGCACCGGCTTCGCCGACGGCGCGGGCGACTTCACCACCGTACTCAGGTTCCACGGCTAGGGGGCTTCTGATGGATCTCCGTGCGGGAAGGAGCGCCCGCCGCGCTCCGGCCGCAGACCGCAGTGGGCGCACGCCCGGCTCGAGCGCAGCAGGGAGCCCGGGGGCGCGTGCCGGGCGTCGCGACGCCGCGGAGATCCGTCGCAGACCCCTGGGGAGAGGACGGATGGGGATCGGCTGGCGGCAGTGGGCGTGGCCGGCGGCGGCGCTGGCCCTGCTGGCGGCGACCGGCTGTGAGAGCGGTACGACGGACGCGGCGCCGAAGCCGAGCACCGCGCCCTCCACGTCCGTGGCCCGGGTGTGCGCCAAGCCCGCGGCCGGGCCGGCGAAGGCGCCGGCGGGCGCGGTGACGGTCGACCCGGCGGTGCCCGGCGACCTGGCCGCGAAGACCGAGAACAGTCCCCCGCACACCACCTTCTGGCTTCGGCCGGGCAAGCACACCCTCATGTCGGACCGCTATGACCAGGTGACCCCCAAGGAGGGGGACGTCTACCTCGGCGCGCCGGGCGCGGTGCTCGACGGCCGCAGGAGCAACCAGTACGCGTTCGGCGGCACCGCCCGCGACGTCACGATCCGCTACCTGACCGTGCAGGGGTTCGTCGCGCCCCTTGACGAGGGCGTGGTCAATCACGACTCGGCCGACGGGTGGGTGATCGAGCACGCGACGATCCAGAAGAACTCCGGCGCCGGGCTGATGGCCGGCGCCCGCCAGCAGGTTCGCGCGAGCTGCCTGCGCGACAACGGCCAGTACGGCATGAACGCGTACAAGGGCGCCGGCGGTCTGCGCGGCCTGGTGCTCGAGGGCAACGAGATCGTCGGCAACAACAAGGACGACTGGGAGCGGAAGCGGCCGGACTGCGGCTGCAGCGGGGGCGTCAAGTTCTGGGCCGTCAACGGCGCGGACATACGCGGCAACTGGGTGCACGACAACCGCGGAACCGGGTTGTGGGCGGACACCAACAACAATGACTTCCTGATCGAGAACAACCTGATCGAGGACAACGACGGTGCCGCGCTGATCTACGAGATCAGCTACAACGCGGTCATCCGGAAGAACACGATCCGGCGGAACAACTGGGTCGAGGGCCGCGCGAACGCCGCCGGCGGCGACACCTTCCCGTTCGCGACCGTCTACCTGTCCGAGTCCGGCGGTGAACCGCGGGTCCGCGCCCGCACGGACAAGATCGAGATCTACCGGAACGTGCTGGAGAACAACTGGTCCGGGATCACCCTGTGGGAGAACGCCGACCGGTTCTGCAACAGCCCGGCCAACACCTCCTCCGGCGACTGCACGTTGCTGGTGAAGAACATCGACCGCTGTGTGCCGCCCGCGATCGCCAAGGCGCCGCTCTACTCCGACTGCCGGTGGAAGACCCAGCGGGTGGACATCCACGACAACCGCTTCGTGCTGGACAAGTCCGTCCTCGACTGCACGGTGATGTGCGACCGGATGGCGGTGCTGTCCAACTACGGCACCTATCCGGACTGGTCGCCGTACCAGGGCGAGCGGGTGGCCGAGGCGATCACCCTCGCCCAGCACAACCGCTGGCACGACAACGTCTACGTCGGACCATGGACCTTCGTCGTCCATGACGCGAGCCGGACGGTCGGCTTCAAGCAGTGGCAGGTCACGCCGTACCGGCAGGACGCGGGCAGCACCTTCCGCGCACGGGACGGTGGGTGAGATGGGCACGGACCACAAGTCGAAGATCGTCCGGACGTCCTGGGGGCTGCTCGTCCTCAACACCCTCGGCTCCACCGGGGCGCAGACCATCGTCCCGCTGCCCCGCTCGCTCATCCAGATGGTCACCATGGGCTCGCTGGTCGGCGCGTTCGCGCTGGCGCTCGTGGTCAACCCCCGGGTGCGCATCCGGACCAGCTCCTACGTGTTCCTGCTCACCCTGCTGCTGGTGCCGAGCCTGATCTCCAGCGTGGGCCAGGGGGCCGGGTTCGGCGCGCTGTTCCGCTGCGCCCGGCTGGCTCTCTTCATCGGCACACTGTGGCTGCTCAGCCGCTGGTGGGACGGCGGCACCACGTTCGTCCGGCACCACATCCGGATGTACTTCGCGGTGCTCGGGACGGTCGCCGCCGGCCTGGTCGTCTCCCCGGGCGCCGCCCTGCCCGACCGCTACGGCGGGCGGCTGGTCGGCGCGTTGTGGCCGCTCACACCGCCGCAGATCGGACAGTACGCAGCGGTGATCATCGGGCTCACCGTGCTGCTCCTCCTGGGCCGCCGGACCGACCGGACCAGCGCGGCGGTGGTCATCGTGCCCTCCCTCGTCCTGCTCGCGCTGACCCATACCCGGACGGCCACACTCGGCCTGCTCATCGGGCTGGTGCTGGCGATCGGCTCGCTCATCCTGACCAGCGCCGCCGCCCGCCGGTTCTTCACCTGGACGGTACTGTGCGCGACGGTGGCCGCGGTGGCGTTCAGCTCCGCGCTCCAGGCGTGGTTCCTGCGCGGACAGAGCCAGGAGAACTTCGCCAGCCTCACCGGCCGGGCCAAGGTCTGGCACGCCCTGCTGGCGGAACCCCGGACGACCTCGCAGTACCTGTTCGGCACGGGCCTGGGCGACAAGTCGTTCAACGGGCTCCCGATCGACAACAGCTGGCTGGCCGTCTACAACGAGCAGGGCATCACCGGCATCGCCCTGGTGGCGGCGGTCATCATCGTGCTGGGCGGCGTCGCGCTGCTGCGGCCGCCGTCGCTGTCGAGGGCCTGCGCGATCTTCCTGATCAGCTACTGCGCGATCGCGTCGTACACCGAGGCCGGTCTGGGCGACGCCTCGCCGTATCTGCTGCATCTGGCCCTGGCCGCCTCGCTGCTGGCGGCGCCCGCCGAGGCCGCTCCCCCGTCGACGCCCGATCCATCCCGACGGCGCGTGCCGAGCCGGGCCGAGTCATCGGAGGTGACCTGACATGCAGGGCATGCACGTGCTGGTGGTGCACAACCGCTACGGCTCGGCGCAGCCGAGCGGGGAGAACAAGGTCGTCGACCAGGAGGTGGCGCTGCTGCGCGGCGCCGGCCACCGGGTCGAGGTGTTCGAGCGGCGCAGCGACGACATCGCCGCCCGGTCCCTGCCGGGCAAGGTCGCCGTACCGCTGCTGGTGCCGTGGAACCCGGCGGTCCGTACGGAGCTCGCCGCCCGGCTGCGCGCCGAGCGGCCGGACGTGGTGCACGTCCACAACGTCTTCCCGCTGCTGTCGCCGGCGGTGCTGGCGGCCTGCGCCGACGCCGGGGTGCCCGCCGTCGCCACGCTGCACAACTACACCCAGGTCTGTCCGCCCGGCACGCTGCAGCGGGACGGCCGGCCGTGCACCGAGTGCGTCGGGTCGGCGCCGCTGCCCGCCGTCCGGCACGGCTGCTACCGGAACTCCCGGCTGGCGACGGTGCCGCTCGCGGTCAGTCTGTCGGTCAACCGGCGGCGGTGGTGGACCGGTGTGGAGCGGTTCCTCTGCATCTCCGCGGCGCAGCGCGAGGTCCTGGTGCGGTCCGGCATGCCGGCCGAACGGCTGGCGGTGAAGCACAACTTCGTGCCCGAGCCGGGCGTCCGCCGCGAGGGGGCCGGCGAGCATCTGCTCTATCTCGGCCGGCTCGCGGAGGCCAAGGGCGTACGGCTGCTCATGGCCGCGTGGGACGAGATCGCCGCCGGCGGCGGTGTGGGCGTGCCGCTCGTGATCGCCGGCGCGGGGCCGCTGGAGCCGGAGGTGACCGCCTGGGCGGCGGGCCGGGACGATGTGCGGTACGTCGGCCTGTACGACCCGGCGGAGTGCCGGCAGGCCCTCGCGCGGTCGGTGGCCGTGGTGGCTCCCTCCACATGGCTGGAGGCGTTCGGCCTGGTGGTCGTGGAGGCGATGGCGGCGGGGGTGCCGGCCGTCGCCGCCGGTCACGGCGCCTTCGTGGAACTGGTCGAGGACGGGGTGACGGGGCTGCTGCACCGGCCGGGCGAGGCCGCCTCGCTCGCGTCCTGTCTGCGGCGGATCACGGCCGACCCGGCCCTGGGCCGGGAGATGGGGCAGGCGGCCCGGCGCCGTTACGAGCAGGGTTTCAGCCCGGCCGTCGGTCTCGAGCGCCTGGTTGAGGAGTACCGCACCGCGATCGCGGGTCGGACGGAACTAATGGGGGGCAGTAAATGACACGATGCCGACTCTGCGGCTCGGCGGCGATGGCGAGCGTCGTCGATCTCGGGGCGACGCCACCCTGCGAGAGCTTTCTCGCCGCGGACCAGCTGGACCGGCCGGAGCCGGCGTACCCGCTGCACCTGCGGGTCTGCACCGACTGCTGGCTCGCGCAGATCCCGCCGCTGATCACTCCGGAGGAGACGTTCAGCGAGTACGCGTACTTCTCCTCCTTCTCGACCTCCTGGGTGGAGCACGCGCGCACGTTCGTCGACGGCGCCGTGACGCGGCTGGGTCTCGGCTCCGACGCCTTCGTGGTCGAGGTCGCGAGCAACGACGGGTACCTGCTCAAGCATGTGGTGGACCGGGGGATCCGCTGCCTCGGCGTCGAGCCGTCGGTGAACGTCGGCGCCGCGGCGCGGGACGCGGGTGTGCCCACGCTCACGGCGTTCCTGTCCCCGGACACCGGCTCGGCCGTGCGCGCCGAGCACGGCCCGGCGGACCTGGTCGTGGCCAACAACGTGTACGCGCACATCCCCGACGTGGTCGGGTTCACCCAGGGGCTGCGCGCCCTGGTCGCCGACGACGGCTGGGTCTCCGTCGAGGTGCAGCACCTGCTGACCCTGATCGAGGAGAACCAGTACGACACCATCTACCACGAGCACTTCCAGTACTACACGGTCGCCTCCGCGATCCGCGCCCTGGCGAGCGGCGGGCTGACGCTCGTGGACGTCGAGCTGCTGCCCACGCACGGCGGCTCCATCCGGCTGTGGGCCCGGCCCGCCGAGGTGGCCGGCGAGCCGACGCAGCGGGTGGCCGACGTACTGGCCCGGGAGAAGGCCGCCGGGCTGCAGGAGCTGTCCGGGTACACCGAGTTCTCCGCCCGGGTGGCCAAGGTGCGCCGGGACCTCCTCAAGTTCCTCATCGAGGCGGCCGAGCGCGGCGAGACGGTCGTCGGCTACGGCGCCCCGGGCAAGGGCAACACCCTGCTCAACCACTGCGGCATCCGGCCCGACCTGCTCCCGTACACGGTCGACCGCAACCCCTACAAGCACGGCAGGTACACCCCGGGCACCCGCATCCCGATCCTGCCGCCCGAGCAGATAGCCGCCGACCGGCCGGACTACGTGCTCGTCCTGCCGTGGAACCTGCGGGCCGAGCTGGTGGAGCAGCTGTCCTTCGTGCACGACTGGGGCGGCCGGCTCGTCTTTCCCATCCCGGAACTGAGCATTGTCGAGGTGACGTCATGAAGGTCGTTCTGTTCTGCGGCGGTTACGGGATGCGGATGCGCAACGGAACCTCCGACGACGTCCCCAAACCGATGGCGATGGTCGGCCCCAGACCGCTGATCTGGCACGTCATGCGCTACTACGCGCACTTCGGGCACACGGAGTTCATCCTGTGCCTCGGCTACGGGGCGCACCACATCAAGGACTTCTTCCTCAACTACGAGGAGACGACGTCCAACGACTTCGTGCTGCGCGGCGGGCGGACCGAGCTGCTGTCCACCGACATCTCGGACTGGACGATCACCTTCGTGCAGACCGGCATCGAGTCGCCGATCGGGGAGCGGCTGCGCCGCGTACGCCATCACCTGGACGGCGACGAGATGTTCCTCGCCAACTACGCCGACGTCCTCACCGACGCCCCGCTGCCCGAGATGATCGAGAAGTTCGCGCAGCGCGACGCCGGTGCGTCGATGATGGTCGTACCGCCCCAATCCTCCTTCCACTGCGTGGAGTTGGGCGAGGACGGCCTGGTGGGCGGCATCACCGCGGTGAGCGAACTGCCGCTGTGGGAGAACGGCGGCTACTTCGTGCTCCGGCAGGAGGTCTTCGACCACATCCCGGAGAACGGGGACCTGGTCGCCGACGGATGCGCCCAACTGGCCAAGCGGGGGCGGCTGGTGGCGCACCAGCACCGCGGCTTCTGGAAGCCGACCGACACCGTGAAGGAGCGGGCCGCGCTCGACGCGGCCTACGCCCAGGGCGACCGCCCGTGGGCCGTGTGGGAGCAGGGGGTGCGTGCGTGATCCGGCTCGGGGCCGGGTCCCTGGAGCGGATCGTCGCGGTGGGCGCGCACTGCGACGACATCGCCATCGGGGCAGGCGGCACACTGCTCGCCCTGTGCCTCGCGCGGCCCGGCCTCCGGGTCGACGCACTGGTGCTCTCCGGCGGCGGCAGCGACCGCGAGCAGGAGGAGCGGGCCGCGCTCGCCGCCTTCTGCCCGGGCGCCGACCTGCGGCTGACCGTGCTCAAACTGCCGGACGGCCGCATGCCCGAGCACTGGGGCGAGGCCAAGGCCGCCGTGGAGGAACTGCGCGGACAGACCGACCCGGATCTGATCCTGGCCCCGCGCACCGATGACGCGCACCAGGACCATCGCGGCCTCGCGCAGCTGATCCCCACCGCGTTCCGCGACCACCTCGTGCTCGGCTACGAGATCGTCAAGTGGGACGGCGATCTCGGCCGCCTCGCGGTGTACCAGCCGCTGTCGCCGGAGGTCGCCGAGGAGAAGGTGCGGCTGCTGCAGGAGCACTATCCCTCGCAGCGGCACCGGCCCTGGTACGACCGGGAGGCCTTCCTCGGCCTCGCGCGGATCCGCGGCATCGAATGCCACGAGCGCTACGCCGAAGCGTTCGCCGTCACCAAACTCACGCTCAACCTGGGGGGTTGAACCATGCGCGTACTGCTGACCGGACACCAGGGATACCTGGGAACCGTCATGGCCCCGGTCCTCGCCGCGGCCGGGCACGAGGTCGTCGGCCTCGACGCCGGCCTGTTCGCCGACTGCGTCCTCGGCCCGACCCCCGCGGACCCGCCGGGGCCGCGGGTGGACCTGCGCGACATCACGGCCGAACACGTCGCCGGGGTGGACGCCGTGATCCACCTGGCGGCGCTCTCCAACGACCCGCTGGGCTCGCTGGCGCCGGAGCTCACCTACGACATCAACCACCACGCGTCCGTACGGCTGGCCCGGCTGGCCCGCGACGCCGGAGTGCAGCGCTTCCTGTACGCCTCCACCTGCTCGGTCTACGGCGCCGCCGGTGGCGACGACCTGGTGGCCGAGGACGCCCCGCTGCGCCCGGTGACGCCGTACGCGGAGTCCAAGGTGCGGGTGGAGGACGACCTGCACGCCCTGTCCGACGGCGACTTCAGCCCGGTGTACATGCGCAACGCCACCGCCTTCGGCTACTCGCCCCGGCTGCGCGCCGACATCGTGCTGAACAACCTGGTGGGCCACGCCCTGCTGTCCGGCGAGGTGCTGGTGCTCTCCGACGGCACCCCCTGGCGTCCGCTGGTGCACGCCGGCGACATCGCCCGGGCCTTCGCGGCCGCGCTGGTCGCGCCGCGGGAGGCGGTGCACGACCGGGCGTTCAACATCGGCAGCGAGACCAACAACGTCACGGTCGCCGAGATCGCCGAGCAGGTCGCCGAGGCGGTGTCCGGCGCGAAGGTGCGGATCACCGGGGAGAACGGCGCCGATCCGCGGTCGTACCGGGTGGACTTCTCCCGGTTCCGCGCCGCGATCCCCGGCTTCGACTGCGAGTGGACGGTGAAGCAGGGCGCGCTCGAACTCGCCGACGCCTACCGGAAGCACGGGCTGACCCAGGAGGACTTCGAGCGACGCTTCACCCGGCTGGCCGTGCTGCGCGCGGCGTCCGAGGCCGGCTCCGTCGACGACACCCTGCGGTGGCGCCGGTGACCAAGCATGTGGAAGAAGGTGCCGGCGACGAGATGTACGCCCTGGTGGAGCGGTTGTACCCGCTGTGCCGGAGCATCACCGGCGACGGTGTGCGCGCCACCCTGGACATCGTCGGCGAGTACATCCCGCTCCAGGTGCACGAGGTGCCGACCGGGACGCAGGTGCTCGACTGGACGGTGCCGCAGGAGTGGAACATCCGGGACGCGTACATCGCCGACCCGGCCGGTAACCGGGTCGTCGACTTCGCCGCGTCCAGCCTGCACGTGCTCGGCTACAGCGTGCCGGTGTCGGCGACCATGCAGCTGTCCGAGCTGCGCGCGCACCTGCACACCCTGCCGGACCACCCGTCCTGGGTGCCGTACCGCACGAGTTACTACAAGCCGGAGTGGGGTTTCTGCCTGGCCCAGGACACCCTGGACGCGATGCCGGACGGCGAGTACGAGGTGCGCATCGACTCCACCCTCGCCGACGGCCACCTCACCTACGCCGAGCACGTGGTCCCCGGGCAGGTCGCCGACGAGGTGATCGTCTCCTGCCATATCTGCCACCCGTCGCTGGCCAACGACAACATGGCCGGCGTCGCGGTGGCCACGTTCCTGGCCAAGGCGCTGGCCGAGGGGACGCCGTACTACACCTACCGGTTCATCTTCGCGCCCGGCACCATCGGGGCGATCACCTGGCTGGCCCGCAACGCGGAGCGGGTGGAACGGGTCAAGCACGGGCTGGTGCTGGCCTGCGCCGGCGACCCGGGCTCACTGACGTACAAGCGGAGCAGGCGCGGCGACGCGGAGATCGACCGGGTGATGCGGCATGTGCTGGCCGCCTCCGAACGTCCGCACCGGATCAACGAGTTCACTCCGTACGGCTACGACGAGCGGCAGTACTGCTCCCCCGGGTTCGATCTCGGCGTGGGCTCGCTCAGCCGGACCCCGTACGCCGGCTACCCCGAGTACCACACCTCGGCGGACGACCTGGACTTCGTGTCCCCGGAGGCGATGGCGGACACCCTCGCCGTCTGTCGCGAGGCGTTCGCCGTCCTCGACCGCAACCGGCGGTACCTCAACCTCAGCCCCTACGGCGAACCGCAGCTGGGCCGACGCGGGCTGTACGACGCGCTCGGCGGCCGCAGCGACACCAAGCAGGCCCAGATGGCCATGCTCTGGGTGCTCAGCCTCTCCGACGGCGAGCACGGTCTGCTGGACGTCGCCGAGCGGTCCGGGCTGCCGTTCGACACCGTCGCCGCCGCGGCCGACGCCCTGCGCGACGCCGAACTGATCAAGGTGTGACGCCGATGACCACCGAGAAGGAGAATCCGCCGACGACGGCGCCCCCGGCCGGATCCACCCGGCGGGCCTTCGTCGGCCGGCTGTCCTGGGGACTGGCCGACCAGGCGGCCTCCAGCATGAGCAACTTCCTGGTGGGGATGTACGTGGCACGCTCGCTGGGGCTGACCGCGTTCGGCGTGTTCACCCTGGCCTGGGTGACCTACGGCGTCGTGCTCAACGTCTCCCGCGGGCTGGCCTCCGACCCGCTCGTGGTGCGCTTCAGTGGCGTGCCGGACGCATCCTGGCGCGCGGCGGCGGCCCAGGCGGCGGGTACCGCGCTCGGCGTCGGCGGTGCCATCGGCGCGGTGTCCCTGATCGTCGGGCTGGGCCTCGGCGGCCATGGGGGCGCCGCTTTCGCCGTCCTCGGCGTGGTGCTGCCGGGGCTACTGCTGCAGGATGCGTGGCGGTTCGCGTTCTTCGCGGCGGGCGCCGGGCGGAAGGCGTTCGTCAACGATGTCGTGTGGGGCGTCGCGCTCGTACCGGCCCTGGTGATGGCCGCTCGCGCGGGCAGCGTGGAAGGCTTCGTGCTCGCCTGGGGCGGGACCGCCGCGGTGGCCGCCGGGTACGGCTGCTTCCAGTCCGGCATCCTGCCCCGGCCGACGCGGGCCCGCGCGTGGCTGCGCGAGCAGCGCGACCTCGGCTACCGCTACCTGGTCGAGAACGTGAGCCTCAGTGGTGCGAGTCAGCTGCGGGCGTACGGGCTCGGCGCGATCGCCGGGGTCGGCGCCGTGGGTTCGATCCGCGGCGCCGAACTCCTGCTCGGCCCGTTCCTCGCCGTGCTGATGGGCCTTTCGCTCGTCACCGTCCCCGAGGCGGCACGGGTGCTGCGGCAGGCCCCGCACCGGCTGGGCGCCTTCTGCCTCATGCTCGCCGGCGGGCTGGCCGCCGCCGCGCTGCTCTGGGGCGCCGCGCTGCTGCTGGTGCCCGACTGGGCCGGCGAACACGTGCTCGGCCAGGTCTGGCAGTCCGCGTCCCAGCTCATCATGCCGCTCACCGTCGGCGTCGCGGGCGCCGGCTTCGGCGTCGGCGCGGCGACCGGGCTGCGCGCCCTCGCCGCGGCCCGGCGCAGCCTGCGCTGCCAGCTGTTCGCCTCCGCCTGCTACGCCGGCTTCGGGATCGGCGGGGCGGCCCTGGCCGGCACGGCCGGCTCGGCCTGGGGCGTCGCCGCCGCGAACCTCAGCGCCTCGGCGGTGTGGTGGATGCAGCTGCGGGCCGCCCTGCGCGAGCAGCACCAGACCACCATCAGCGAAGTGAGGACGCCATGACCACTCAGCCCCGGCTGAGCATCGGCCTGCCCGTGTACAACGGCGAGGAGTACCTCGCCGAATCGCTCGACGCGCTGCTCGGCCAGACCTACGAGGACTTCGAGCTGGTCATCTCCGACAACGCCTCGACCGACGGGACCCGGGACATCTGCACCCGGTACGCCGCCCAGGACTCGCGCATCCGGTACCTGCGGCTGCCCAGGAACATCGGCGCCGCGCCGAACCACAACCATGTGTTCACCGAATGCCGCGGCGAGCTGTTCAAGTGGGCCTCGCACGACGACCTGTACGCCCGTGACCTGCTGCGGCGCTGTGTGGAGGCGCTGGACGAGCGGCCGGACATGATCCTCGCGCACTCCGGCCAGGCGGTCATCGACGGCGACGGGAAGGTGAAGGTGCCGTACGAGTACGGGCTCGCCACCGACTCGCCACACCCACCGGAGCGCTTCCGCAGCCTGCTGTTCGAGCCCGGTGGCGACGACTTCTACGGGGTGATGCGGGCCGAGGTGCTGCGCCGGGTGAAGCCGCTCGACAGCTACCACCACGCGGACCGTACGTTCGTCGCCGAGATCGCCCTGCGCGGGCCCTTCCACCAGGTGCCGGAGCTGTTGTACTTCCGCCGCGACCACCCCACCCGCGCCGAGCGGGCGAACCCCTCCAAGCGCTCCCGGTGCGCCAACCTGGACCCGCGCCGGGCCGGCCCGCTGCACCCGACGCCCCGGCTGCTCGCCGAGTACGTCTGGGGTTTCGTCACGGCGGTCCGGCGGGCGCCGATGTCCCCGGCCGACCGGCGTGCGTGCTACCGACACCTGGCCGCATGGATGACCAGCCGGGTCCGGCCCGGCGCCGGCGAACGGGTCGAGGACCGCGCCCCGGTCGACCCGGACCGGCTCACCGTCTCCGTCGACGCCCTCGTCGCCGGACGTGAAGGGAGGCAGGCATGACGTCTGCGAACAGGACCCCGGTACGTGTGGGGGTGTTCGGTCTGCTCGGCGCCGGGAATTTCGGCAACGACGGGCAGCTCGAGTCCATGCTCACCTACCTCCGCACCGAGCACCCGGAGGCGGTCGTGGACGCGTTGTGCAGCGGCCCCGAGGTCGTCGCGACCCGGTACGGGATTCCCACGACGCGGATGCACTGGTACCGCGGGGAGTACCGGACCGCGTCGTCTCCGGGCGCGATCGTGGCGAAGGGTCTGGGCAAACTCGTCGACGCCGTCCGGACCGCGATCTGGGTGCGTCGGCACGACGTGGTGATCGTGCCGGGCGCGGGCGTTCTGGAAGCGACGCTTCCGCTGCGGCCGTGGGGCTTCCCGTACGCGCTGTTCCTTCTCTGCGCGTCCGGCCGGGTGACGGGCACCCCGGTCGCGCTGGTCGGCGTCGGTGCGGACCGGATCGGCCACCGGGCGACCCGGACTCTGGTGCGCTGGTCGGCGCGGCTTGCCGCGTACCGGTCGTACCGGGACGACGGGTCCCGGGACGCGATGCGGGCGATGGGCGTGGACACCGCCGGCGACGGGGTCTACCGGGACCTCGCGTTCGCCCTGCCGACGCCGCGGGCGAGCGCGCCCTCGAACCCGCCGGGCCCGGTCTGCGTCGGAGTCATGGCCTACCACGGCAGCAACGACGACCGCGCCCTGGCCGAGGAGATCCACCGGCGCTACCTCGACGGGACGACCCGGTTCGTCCGCGCGCTGGTCGAGGAAGGCAGGACGGTCCGGCTGCTCACCGGCGACGAGCTCGATGAGCCGGTGGTCGCCGCGATCCTCGACGCGGTGGACTCGCCGCTGGTCACCACAGCCGAGGCGGCCTCGCTCGACGATGTGATGAAGGAGGTTGCGGATGCCGATACGGTGGTGGCGACCCGGTTTCACAACCTTGTCTGCGCGTTGAAGGCGGGCACGCCGACGCTCGCGGTCGGCTACTCGGCGAAGAGCGGCGCGCTCATGGAGCAGATGGGTCTTGGCGCCTACTGCCACCCGGCTCGCGAGGTCGACGCCGACCGGCTGCTCGAGCAGTTCCGGGAGCTGGAGCAGCGATCGGCGGACCTGCGGCGGACCCTGGCCGAGCGGAACCTGGTCGCCGCCCGCCAGATCGAAGCCCAGTTCGTCGAGTTGACCGCGGCCCTGTTCCCGGCGACCGGCCGCGCCGGGGCCCGCGCCCGGCAGGAGGCTCCATGAAAGCGACCGAAGTCCCCGCGATCGAGGGCGCGTTCCTCTTCGAGCCGACGCCGTACGCCGACGAGCGCGGCTTCTTCTGCCGCACCTTCGACGCCGACGTGGTCCGCTCGGTGGGACTCGACCCGGACGCCTTCATCCAGGACAGCCTGTCCCGCTCGGTCCGGGGTGTACTGCGCGGCCTGCACCTGCGCTCCGGCGCCGGCGAGGCCAAGCTGGTGCGGTGCTCGTACGGGAGGATCTTCGACGTCGTCGTGGACCTGCGGCCGGACTCGCCGACGTACCTGGGCCGGGCCTTCTTCGAGCTGTCCGGCGAGACACAGAAGACCGTGTACATCCCGGCGGGATGCGCGCACGGCTTCCAGGCTCTTACCGAAATCACAGACATCTCTTACCGTATCGATCGTCAGCACGATCCGTCCGAGGACGTGACGATCGCCTTCGACGACCCGGAACTCGCCATTCCCTGGCCACTGCCGGTCACGTCGATGTCCCAGCGGGACCGGGAGGCACCGAGCCTCGCCGAGGTCCTGAAGCACAAGGAAGGGTGAAGTCGGTTGACCACCGAACACGCCGAACGCACCGCGGAGACCGCGGAGTTCCTCCTGCCCCGGTCACGGCAGGCGAACGAGCGGCTGCACGCCCTTATCCCCGGGGGCGCACACACCTACGCCAAGGGCGACGACCAGTACCCCGAGAACCTGGCCCCGGTCATCAGCCACGGCAGCGGTGCCCACGTGTGGGACGTCGACGGCAACCGCTACATCGAGTACGGCTCCGGCCTGCGGTCGGTCAGCCTCGGCCACGCCCACCCCCGCGTGATCGAGGCGGTGCGACGGGAACTCGACCGCGGCAGCAACTTCGTCCGGCCGTCCATCGTGGAGGTCGAAGCCGCGGAACGCTTCCTGGCCACGGTGCCGACCGCCGAGATGGTGAAGTTCGCGAAGAACGGCTCCGACGCCACCACCGCCGCGGTGCGCCTCGCCCGCGCCGTCACCGGGCGCCCGCGGGTGGCCCTCTGTGCCGACCATCCGTTCTTCTCCGTCGACGACTGGTTCATCGGCAGCACGCCGATGTCCGCCGGCATTCCGGCGGCGACCAACGAGCTCACCGTGGCGTTCCCTTACGGGGACCTGGCCGCCACGGAGGAGCTGCTCACCCGGTACCAGGACGAGGTCGCCTGCCTGATCCTCGAACCCGCCACCCACAGTGAGCCGCCGCCCGGGTACCTCAAGGGCCTGCGCGAGCTGGCCGACCGGCACGGCTGCGTACTGATCTTCGATGAGATGATCACCGGCTTCCGCTGGTCCGAGGCGGGCGCCCAGGGCCTGTACGGCGTCGTCCCCGACCTCTCCACGTTCGGCAAGGCGCTGGGCAACGGGTTCGCCGTCTCCGCGCTGGCGGGGCGCCGCGAGCTGATGGAGCGGGGCGGGCTGCGGCACTCCGGCGACCGGGTGTTCCTGCTGTCCACCACGCACGGTGCGGAGACGCACTCCCTGGCGGCCGCGATGGCCGTGCTCACCACCTACGTCGAGGAGGGCGTCACCGCGCGGCTGCACGCCCTCGGCGAGCGGCTGGCGGCCGGTGTCCGCGACGCCGCGGCCGCCATGGGCGTCGGCGACCACATCGTCGTCCGGGGCCGGGCCAGCAACCTGGTCTTCGCCACCCTCGACGAGAACCTTCAGCCGTCGCAGGAGTACCGCACCCTGTTCCTGCGCCGGCTCCTCGCGGGCGGGGTGCTGGCCCCGTCGTTCGTGGTGAGCAGCGCGCTCAGCGACGCCGACATCGATCACACGGTCGACGTGGTGGCCCAGGCGTGTGCGGTGTACCGCAAGGCGCTGGACGCCGCCGACCCCACCGCCTGGCTGGCCGGACGCCCGGTGAAACCGGTGTTCCGCCGCCTGGCGTGACGTCAGGGACGCTCCGGCTGACCGGCGTCGGCCCTCCGGTCGGCCGGCCGGTCAGCCGTCCGGTCAGCCGTCCGGTCAGCCGTCCGGTCAGCCGTCCGGTCGACCAGCCACGCGATCGCCGGTGTCACCGCCAGCCCGGTGCACCAGCCGCCGAGGACGTCGGTCGGGTAGTGCGCGCCGAGGGCGACCTGCGCCCAGCCCATGGCGGCGCCGGCGACCAGCGCCGCGGCGAGCACGAGTGCCGTGCCGGCCGTCCTGCCGAGACCGAGGCGGCCGGTCACGAGCAGCGCCACCACGAGGGCGAGCGCGGTGGCGAAGGCGGTGTGCCCGCTCGGGTACGACAGGTTGTCCTCGCCGTGGATGGTGCGTCCCACCAGGGACTTGAGCAGCGTCGCCGTCACCACGGCCAGCCCGGGGCCGGCCACGACGAGCACCGCCGCACGAGGAAGCCGCAGCAGCAGACAGCCGGTCACCGCGGCCCCGACGAGCATCACCGCTCCCCCCGGCTCCCCCAGGAAATCCATGCCCAGAGCGACGTCCCGCCACGGCGGCCCCACACCGTCCACCGCCGACTGGATCCACGCGTCCAGCGTCCCGGGCCGACTGTGGCCGGCGTACACGACCCCGAGCAGGACGACGACCAGCGCGGCGAGGCCCGCGATCAGCCCGAGCAGCCCACGCAGCGAGGGGTCCAGCACCGATCGGGAGAGGCGATGCACCGCACCCTCCCACCGGCGCCGGAATCAGTCCCTGTCCGTCACCCTAACCAACGACGCGGTCGCGGCGGACCGCCATCGGGTAGTCCGCGAGTCAACACTGCGCGATTTTCTGGTTCTGGGCGGGGAGTTGACGGGGGCGGGGCCCGGGCGGTCGCCGATGGTCCGCGCGATGGCCGAGGGCGGTCAGGAGCGGGCTGGTCATCAGCGTCGTGATGACGGCCATCAGCACCAGGACGGTGAACAGGCGCTGGTGGATGACTCCCGAGGCCAGGCCCAGGTTGAGGGCGATGAGTTCGGTCAGTCCACGTGTGTTGAGCAGGACGGCGACGGTCGCGCTCGACTGCCGGGGCAGGCCGCCGAAGCGGGCCCCGAGGTATGCGCCGCCGAGCTTGCCCACGCAGGCGACGACGCAGACCACGGCGAGGAGGACGAAGTCGCCGAGGCGCAGGGAGCCGATGTCGAGGGCGAGGCCGGTGGTGATGAAGAACAGGGGGAGGAGGAGGGATTCGACCGCGTGGACGGAGGCGGTGAGGAAGGAACCTGGATCGGGGCTTGGAACGGGCTTTGGATCGGGCTTTGGATCAGGGCTTGGAACGGGGTTTTCGTGCGGGTGGGGCATGGCGGCGCCCGCGAGCAGACCGCCGAAGACCGCGTGCAGTCCGAGGGCGGTGGTCGCCGCCGCCGCACCCCCGGCGAGGGCGAACGCGACGGGAAGGTGATACGGCGCCGTGGCGGGGCTGCGCATCCAGCGGCGCAGCAGCGGCCTGACGACGCCCAGCAGCGCCGCGGCGAGCACGAGCAGCAGGACGAGCCGCAGGCCCACCTGCCGCACCCCGGCCCGCCGCCCGTCCGCGGTGGCGGCGCCCAGCGTGATCGCCGCGAGGGTGAGCCAGGCCACCGCGTCCATCAGGCCCGACGAGGCCAGCGCCACCGTACCCGCGCGGGTGCCGTCGAGCGCGCGGTCCCGGACGATCGCGGCGAGAACCGGCAGCGCGGTGATGGAGACGGCCACCGCCATGAAGAGGACGAAGGTGGCGCTGCCGGCCTGCGGTTCTCCGGCGGCGCCGAACTCGGCGCGCCCCAGCACGGCCGTGGCGGCACCGAGGCCCATCGGCACCAACAGGGCGCCGGCCGCGACCGCGGCCACGGCTCGGCCGGCCGCCTGACGGCGGTGGGCGGTCAGTTCGTGTCCGACGGAGAACATGAAGACCGTCACCGCGACCTGCCCCAGCATGCCGAGATAGGGCAGGACGTGCGCCGGGAACAGCCGGGCGGTCGGATCGCCGGGCAGCCGCCCGAGCAGGCTCGGACCGAGCGCGATCCCGGCCAGGATCTGTCCGATCACCGGGGGCTGCCGCAGTACACGTGCCCCTGCGCCGAACAGCGCGCACGCGAACACGGCCACGGCGAGCGCGGCGAGAACCGCGGCGATCGTCGAGTCGTCGAGCATCGTGGACCTGCCTCCTTTGGTGATCGACTGGTGATCGACTGGTGTTCGACCGATGATCCACTGCCGGCCCCGGGTGGGTCAGGCCGTCATGAGGGTCTCGGGGCGGTGGGCGGGAGCGGCTCGGCGGGCGTCGGCGCCTCGGCCGGGTCGCCGGCGCCAGCCGGGACCGTGACCGGGCGGTGGCGGCCCGAGAGGCGGTGGCGGGCCTTGCGTACCGCCGTGTCCGCCGCGTCCAGCAGGTATCCGTACGCGAAGATGGCGATGACGCCATGGGTACGCAGGTTGAGCACCCAGTTCAGGCGTGTGTTGACGCTCATCGGGATCCGGTGCGTCCAGGGGCGACGGGCCGAGGGCCGCCGCAGCGCCGCGGGCGCGATCCGGTCGAGCGGCGAGACGTCCACGACGCCGGCCGCGCGGGCCGTGAACACGCGCCACAGCCGCGGCAGCGGACGCGCGATCGAGATCTGGCAGTGGAAGCCGGGGACCTCGCTGCCGTGGTCCAGCCGCCACCGCGCCCGCTCGGCGATCTTCCGTTGCAGGTGTGCCTGGACGCGTTGCACCGTCTCCGGCGGCAGCCAGGCCCACGGCTGGGACGCGCTGTAGAAGAGGCGCTTGCTCAGCCGGCGGCGCAACCGCTGTTCCCGCGCGCCCTCGCGCTTCGTCTCGCCGTCGGTGTGCACGAGCCAGGTGGCGAAGTCCGAGCGCGCCGTCCCGGTCGACCAGAGCACGACGAGGTCCATCAGATGCGTGAGCAGGAAGTAGCGCGGGTCGCGGATGGCAGGCGTGAACTTCTCCCGCAGCATGTTGCGGATCATCAGCCAGTCCTGCCGCGCGTTGCGGTTGATCCGGTCGATGTACGCGTGCTCCGGCGTGCCGCCGCGCACCTGCGCCTCGATGACGTTCGTGAGGTGCCACAACTGCTGGCAGGAAAGGCCGATGCCCTGGCTGTAGTAGGCGTCGATGATCGAGGAGGAGTCCCCGACCATGCCGTAGCCGTGCGGGTGCACGAACGTGTCGGTCATGTACTGGGTGTTGCGGTACATCCGGAACTCCAGCAGCCGCGGCTCGGTCAGCACGTCCCGCAGCACCGGATAGCGGTCGATCAGCCCGAAGAACTGCCCGCGGGGCGTGTCGCCGGGCAGCGGGGTGCGCTGGTCGAAGATCACGCCGACGCTGATACGGTCCTTGGACAGGCGGATGACCCAGATCCAGTAGCCCTCGCCCCACAGGTGGACGGTGTACTTGTCGCGCGGGGTCGAGCCGCCGTTGGGATCCCGGTACTCCCAGACCGGTGCGAACTGCTCGTCGGTGATGTCGGTGAACTGGCCCCAGATCGAGGTGGTCTGGAATCCGTCCTGTGCGATGACCTCCTTCTCCATCGCGTGGCCGAACTTGCGCGCGAGCATCCGGTTGCGCCCCGAGCAGTCCACGATCCAGTCGGCGACCACCTCTCCGTGCGTCGAGGCGTTGCGGTCGGCCCAGCGCACGGTGTTCGGGGCGTCGGCCTCCACGCGTACGTCCACGACGCGTGCGCTGTCGAGGAAGCGGATGCGCGGGTGCGCGCGCACCGTGGTGCGGATCTCGTCCTCGGCCTCCGGGCGCACGATCTGCTGGTCCACCGCCAGGCACCGGAACCACAGCTTGTCCTCGGCGCTCTTGAACAGGTAGTGGTCCCGGTGGTCCTCCGACTGCCGGGCGAGGGTGTGCTCGCTGAGGGGCGCGATGCTCCATTCGCTGCGCGGGGCGAAGCTCTCGGCGCCCTCCATGCCCTCGGTGAACCAGACCCCGAGCTTGACGAAGCACTCCTCGTCGAGGAACTTGTCGAGCCGGCCGATGGTGCGCGGCAGGGCCGTGGACACCAGGAACGACTCACCGACCTTGAAGCTGCGCTTCTGGTGGACGACGTCGTCGATCAGTACGACGTCGATGCCCCGCTGGGCCAGCGACAGGGCGGTGAACATGCCGATCAGCCCGGCCCCGACGACCACGGCCTCCGCCCGCGCGGGCTCCTGCGGCGCGCTCACCGCCGGCCGCCCAACAGGTCGAGGGCACGGCGGGTGTCCCCGTCGAACGCGTCGCGGACCGGGAACCAGCGCTCCAGGACCCGTACCGCGGCATCGGCGGTGTCGCCCGGGAGACCCTCCTCGCGCAAGGCGTCGGCGCATTGCGCGAGTTCGGGCCCCCATCGCCAGGCGCGTGACGCGACACTGGGCAGCATTTCGTCTTCGATTACTTCGGTCAAAGGCGAACGGGTTATCAACGAGGCCTCCCCGATGAGCGGTTCGATGACGCCGTGGGCGTCCGCGTAGGCGTAGGCGATGCCCGCCAACACGTAGGCGACTTTCTGATACGTGGCGTAGGACGTCTTGAGGGCCGAGGCGGCGCCGAGCGGACCGCCGGTGTCCAGCGCCCGAATTCCGGTTCCCTCGAACAGCGAGATGACCCGGGCGACATCGTCCTTGTCGCCGGCGAGGTGCAGCCGGACGCCCGGAGCGTCCTGGGGACACGGTCCGATGACGCAGCCGTCGACGACGCGGACGTCCGCCGCCGAGAGCCGTGCGGCCAGGTCGAGCAGCACCGCGCGGGTCGTGCCGTTGGCGTCCAGGAACAGTCCCCGAAATCCGGTTCCGGCAATCGCCGCGGCGACCTGCGGCGCACCGTGCGGCGGGCAGATCGAGACGATCACATCGCTGTGCGCCGCGAGGTGCGCGAGGTCGTCCACCGCTTCCAGACCGAACTCCTCGGCCCGCCGCGCCGTGGCGGCGCTCCGGCCCGCCGGGCACCACAGCACCCGGTGACCCGCGCCGGCCAGCGCGCCACCGAACCCGCCGCCCATCCGGCCGGGGTGCAGCAGGCCGACCGTCGCGGTATCGGCATGGCTCATCCGTGCCCTCCTTGTGGGCCGAAGTGCTTTGCAGCCAGGGGTACATGACGCGAAATAAATGAATCGAGGTTTTGAATCCTTCGGCTACCCGGAATCCGGCAGCCGACAGGAAATTCGGCCACAGATGCGTGGGACCGTGCGTCGTTCCGGGGCGCCGCCGCTAGCTTCCAATCTCGATTGCCGTCCACGAATGTGCCGGCAGCTGGAAATCGCTTCAGGATCAGAAGGGGAGAACATGTCGATCGACTTCGGATCCGCCGTCACCCGCGGCGCGTCACGGGCCCGCCGGTACCTGAGGGACAACGGCCTGCCTCACAGCGACGAGATCGAACTCGAGCCCTCCGGAGTGGAGTTCGCGGACGGCGGGCACTACGGCGTCGAGATCCCGGTCGTCAACAGCTTCAAGGTGCTCGACGCGACGCTCCGCCTGCTCCAGGCCGAGGGACTGCCGGTCACCCGCTTCAACGAGACGCTCGGCGCGATGCTGCTGTCCGACTCCGAGGTCGGGGACATGCTCGGGCTGTGCCGGGAGAACGGCGTCGGGATGCTGTTCGCGCTCGGCCCGCGCCCGGAGTACGACCGTAAGGCGGCCTTCTACCGCGGCGGATTCGGCGCCTCCCAGGGCCGGCGGATCAACAACAACGACGCGATCGCGCAGAGCGTCGAGGAGGCGTACCGGCTGACCGAGCTGGGTTGCCGCGGTCTGATCGCGTACGACCTCGGCGTCATCCGCCTGCTCTCCGACATGCGGGCCGCCGGCGAACTGCCCGCCGACCTGATGCTCAAGGCGTCCTCGCACTGCATCGTGTCGAACCCGATGACCTCGCGGATCTACGCGGAGAACGGCGCGGACAGCGTCACCACCACCCACGACCTCGGGCTCGGGGTGCTCCAGGAGATCCGCAGGGGCTCTCCGCGGCTGACGATCGATCTGCCGACGGACGTCTACGGCAGCAAGGGCGGCTTCATCCGGTTCTACGAGGTGCCCGAACTGGTGCAGATCTGCGCGCCGATGATGCTGAAGATCGGGGCGAGCGCCCAGTCCCACCCGCACGACCCGGTCAACGAGAACACCATCCGCCAGCGCGTCCAGCGCGTCGGGCTGTGTCTGGAGTACCTGGCCAGGTCGGGCGTCGAGGCGAAGTACATCAGCGACCTGTCACCGCACCGCTGCGTGCCCGTACAGGCATGACGGTGTGCAGGCATGACGGCGTGAAGGTGTGAAGGCGTGAAGGTATGAGGCTGGTCGACGCGCAAGTCCACATCTGGGGCGCCGACACACCGGCCCGGCCGTGGCCGGCCGGTGGCGCGGCGACCGCCCACCGCGCCGGACCGGTCACGGCGCGCGAGACCCTCGCGGTGCTGGACGCCGCGGGGGTCGACCGCGCGGTTCTCGTGCCGCCCTCCTGGGAAGGCGACCGCAACGATCTGGCGTGGGCGGCCGCGGCGCGGCATCCCGACCGACTGGCCGTGATGGGTCGGATCCCGCTGACCGACCCCGCGCAGGCACGGCTGCTGGCCCGCTGGCGGGACCGCCCGGGCAGCCTGGGCGTCCGGGTCACGCTGCACCGCGACCCGTGGCGGACCCGGTTCCGCGCCGGCGACCTGGACTGGTTCTGGACCGCGGCGAACGCCGCCGCGCTGCCGGTCATGGTCTACGCCCCCGGCATGAGCGCGGCGCTGGGCGAGGTCGCCCGGCGCTTCCCGGACCTGCGTCTGATCGTCGACCACCTGGCCGTGCCGGTGGACGCCAGGACCCCCGAGGCGTTCGGACACCTCGGGGATCTGATCGCGCTTGCGCGCCACCCGCGGGTCGCGGTCAAGGCCACGGCACTGCCCTGCCATTCGAGGCTGCCGTTTCCGTTCCACGACCTCCACGAGCCCCTGGAGCGCGTGTTCGACGCCTTCGGCCCGCGCCGGATGCTCTGGGGCAGCGACTGGACCCGACTGCCGTGCCCCTACCGCGAGAACGTCGAACTGTTCACCGACGCCCTGTCGTTCCTGAGCGCGGGCGATCTCCGATGGATCATGGGAGACGCGGCCCTGGACTGGCTGGACTGGCCGGGTCGGCCGTGAGGCCCTCGGTGAGCCCGGCGTCCTGGGCGATGAGGGCGGCCCGCACGCGGTTCCCGCAGCCGAGCTTGGTCAGCAGACGGCTGATGTGGGCCTTCACGCCCCCTTCGCTCAGGTGCAGCGCGCGTCCGATCTCGCTGTTCGCCATGCCCTGGGCGACGAGCGCCAGGACCTCGAGCTCCCGCGGGGTGAGGCCGCCGATGAGTTCACGCGCCCGCTCGACGCGTTCGGTGTCGATCCGGGCGACGCTGTCGAGGACGTGCTTGGCGACCTCCGGGCACAGGACCGCTCCGCCCGTGGCCGCCACCCGTACCGCCGCGACGAGGTCCTGCGGGTTGCCGCTCTTGTGCAGGCAGCCTGCGACACCGGCCCGCAGGATACGGTCGAGGTCACCGCCGCCCGGCGAGGACGCGAGCACCACCACGGCCGTCGAGGGGGACAGGCGGCGCACGGTGCGCGTGACCCAGGCCCCACGCGTGCCCGCCATGCCGCTGTCGATCAGCAGCACGCCGAGCCGGTGGCGCAGCGTCATCTCGATCGCGGCGCTCTCGTCGCCCGTGTCCGCGACGACGTCTATGCCGTGGGCCCGCTCGAGCGCCGCCCGGATGCCGCCGCGGACCAGCACCTCGCGGTCGGCGATGCCCACCACGACGGTCGCCTCGGCGCGCCCGTCAGCCGGCGCCGTACGCCGCGCGGCGGGGGCGGCGGAGGTCCGGCCCGCCCGCACGGCGGCCGGCCTCATGACGTCGACCGGACCGATCGGCCACTCGGTCCGCAGCAGGGGTTGTGCCATGTCGACTCCTCACAAACGCATGGTGCGTCGGACAGCACTCCCGGCGCCGCTGCCGGTCTCCGCCCGCTCGGACGGGGCCCACCTCGATGCGCGGAACACGGACCCCGCTGTCGACACGACTGAAACGCGACATCGGTTCAGTCGAAAGCACCCGCCGCACACCCCGGTGGCCGAGTCCCCTTGCTCCGATACCGGTTACTCCGATACCGGCTGCTTACTCCGATACCGGCTGCGGACGCCATGTGCCGTCGAGCGGAACGCCGGCGGCTGCCGCGATCCGGTCGCGTGATTCCAGCAGTCGGGTCCGCAGCGTCTGCAGATCCACGTCCACCAGCACGCCATCACGTTTGACCACGCGGCCGGCGACGAGAACCGTGTCGATCAGGCCGGGGTGGCCGGCGCTGACGATGGTGGCGGCCGGGTCGGTGACCGGGAACACGGTCAGGTCGTCGGCGCGCAGCAGGATGACGTCGGCGTCCTTGCCGGGAGTGATACTGCCCGTTCGGCCGTCGAGCCCGCACGAGGCGGCGGCGTCGACGGTGGTGAAGGCGAGCAGCTCCCGGGAGCGCAGGCCGCCGTCCAGGCCGCGCTGCACGGCGAAGGCGGTGCGCATGGTGGAGAACATGTCGCCGCCGACGGACGGGACGTCGTCGACGGACAGCGTCGGGCGCAGGCCGGCGGCCAGCGCCCGGCCGGTCATCGGCGATCCGAACCCCATCTTCAGCTCGACGTCCGGGCTGATCGACAGCGAGCTCCCCGCGTCGGCGAGCATCCGCAGCTCCTCGTCGCCGAGCCCGTTGCCGTGCACGAAGGTGGTGGTGTCCCGCAGCAGACCGTGCTCGCGCAGATCGGCGACAGCCCCGCCTACGACGTCCACGTGCATGCTGGTGCGCAGGCCGAGTCCGGCCGCCAGCTCCAGCTCCCGGGCGACGGTGTCCAGGTCCGTGGCCTCGGGGCCGCGCAGTCCCAGCGCCATGGTGACCAGGCCGTCCCCGGTCAGGTCGGCGCGGACGCGGCGGACGGCGGCGTCGACGGGGTCGGGGGTGCCCCAGCCGGCGCCGAGGCAGAAGATCGACCGTCCCGGTGCGTCCCGCAGCGCGGCGACGGCGGCGTCCTCGTGCTCCGGGGTCTGTGCGACGTGGTACCAGTCCAGCATCGTGGTCACACCGGAGTGGAGGGCCTCCAGGCGGCCGAGCAGGGTGCCCGCGTAGACGTCCTCGGGCTGGTAGTGGGGTTTGACCGTGCCGTGCATGGCCACCGCCCACTCGGGGAACGTCCAGTCCGCGCCGACGCCTCGGAACGCGGTCTGCCAGGTGTGGCGGTGGTTGTCGACGAAGCCGGGCATGACGATCCGGTCGGTCGCGTCGATCATCTCGGCGTCCGGCGCGTCGATCCGTGCGGCGACCTCGACGATCACGCCGTCCTCGATGAGCACGTCACCGCGGGCGAGATCGCCGACGGACGGGTCCATGCTGACCACGGTGCCGCCGGTGAGCAGGGTTTTCATCGGTTGAACTCCTTCATGGACGTTTCGGATGGTCGAGATCGCGCGGGCGATCGGGTGCCTGGCGGTCAGGCTCGGGCGGTCAGGCTCGGGGGGTCAGGGCTTTCTGCCGCAGGTAGCCGATGAGGGAGAGAGCCAGGGCGAGGCCGCCGGTGAAGTACAGCTGCACGCGGGTGTCGCCCTGGCGGGCCATGAGGGCCAGGATCGCCAGCACTCCGGCCAGCGCCACCCAGGTCAGGGCCGGGAAGGCCCACATCTTCACGACCAGCTTCTCGGGTGCCTCCCGCTCCAGCCGGCGGCGCATCCGCAGCTGGGCGGCGGCGATGAGGCCCCACACCACCAGCACGGCCGCGCCGACCATGTTGAGCAGCCAGGTGAAGACCGTCTCCGGCCACCAGTAGCTCAGCAGTACCGCCACGAAACCGAAGCCGGACGAGGCGATCACCGCGCCCCGCGGCACTCCCCCGGAGACCTTGCCGAGGACTTTCGGACCCTGTCCGCGGGCGATCAGGGAGTACGCCATGCGGGAGGAGCCGTAGATGTTGGCGTTCATCGCGGACAGCAGGGCGACCAGCACGATGACGTTCATGAGCCGGCCGGCGGCCGGGATGTCGAGGTGGTCGAGGACCGCCACGTACGGGCCGCTCGTGGCGATGGCCGGGTCGCTCCACGGGATCAGCGTGACGATGACCAGCATGGATCCGACGTAGAAGAGGCCGATCCGCCACATCGCAGTGCGCACCGCCATGGCGACGCCACGCACCGGGTGCTCCGACTCGGCGGCCGCGATGGTGACCGTCTCCAGGCCGCCGTAGGCGAAGACGGAGGTGAGCAGGCCGACGACCAGGCCGTTCGTGCCGTGCGGCAGGAAGCCGCCCGCACCGGCGAGGTTGGCCGTGCCCGGGGCGTGCGTGCCGGGCAGCACGCCGAAGATCGCGAGGCCGCCCAGGACCAGGAAGAGGGAGATCGCGCCGACCTTCAGTGCCGCGAACCAGAACTCGAACTCGCCGAAGTTGCGGACCGCAGCGAGGTTCGTACCGCAGAACGCGGTCATGAACAGCAGGACCCACATCCAGGACGGGGTGCCCGGGAACCAGCCGGTCATGATGCCCGCCGCGCCGATCGCCTCGGCGCCGACGCCCACGCACAGCAGCGTCCAGAACATCCAGCCGGCGGTGAAGCCCGCCCAGGGCCCGATGGCCCGCTCGGCGTGCACCGAGAACGACCCGGAGGCCGGGTTCGCCGCCGACATCTCGCCGAGCATGCGCATCACCAGCATGACGAGCACGCCGGACAGCGCGTACGCGACGACGATCGACGGCCCGGCCGCCGCGATACCGGCACCGGAGCCGACGAACAGGCCCGCGCCGATGACACCGCCGAGGGCGATCATCGACAGGTGACGCTGCTTGAGCCCACGAGCGAGCGGGGCGCCACCGCGGGGTGCGTCACCGTCGGTCTCGTCGGCGGGTGTGGGGCCGGCGAGGCGACGGTTCTGCAGATGGGACATGGACATGCACCTCTTCGTTGAGCTGCTGGACTCTCAGGGGGGCGGCTGTGGCCGGCCCGCGCCGGTCACGAGTGGGGCACGGGCGGACGGCGTGGCCGCAGCACGCGGCCGACGCTCGCGCGGTGGTTCAGGCAGTCGCCGCAGTGGCGAGTACGGCGTCGGCGGCGGCCAGCGCGTCGGCGACCAGGTCGGCGGTGTCCTCGGTGCCCGCGGCCAGCCGGACCAGGCCCAGCGGAACCGACTCGGCGATCTGGTCCTCGCTGAGCATCCCGCGCCACATGGACGCCGGATGCACGGCCAGGGATTCGACGCCGCCGAGGCTGGCCGACCGGAGGGAGTAGCGCAGTCGGCCGAGGAAGGCGTCGGCCATCTCGAAACCGCCGGTGAACTCGATGCCGAGCACTCCGCCGAAGCCGCTCATCTGCGCGGCGGCCAGCTTGTGCTGAGGGTGGGTCGCCAGACCGGGATAGTGCACCCCGGCCACGGCGGGATGCCCGTTCAGCGCCTCGGCGAGCGCTTGGCCGTTGGCGTTGTGCCGTGGCACGCGCAGGGGCAGGGTGCGCATGCCGCGCAGCAGCAGCCAGGCGTCGATCGGGCCGAGGGTGGCACCGGTGAGCAGGCCGACGTCCCAGATCCGGTCCAGGAGCGCGGCCGGCCCGGCGATCACACCGGCGGACACGTCGGAGTGGCCGTTGAGGTACTTGGTCGCGCTGTGCCAGACCAGGTCGATGCCGAGGTCCGCGGGGCGCTGGTTCAGCGGGGTGGCGAAGGTGTTGTCCGCCATGGTCAGCACGTCGTGGGCGCGGGCCAGGTCCGCGACGGCGCGCAGGTCGGTGATCTGCAGCAGCGGATTGCTCGGCGTTTCCACCAGGATCAGACGGGTCTTGGGGGTCAGTGCCTTCGCGAACGCCTCCGGGTCGGTCTGGTCGACCAGGGTGGTCGACACGCCCAGACGCGGGAGCAGGTTCAGCAGCACCGAGCCGGTGCCGCCGTAGGTGGACCGCTGCCCGATGACATGGTCACCGGCGGAGACCAGGGCCAGCACGGCGGTGGTGAGCGCGGCCATCCCGGACGCGGTGACCATGGCCGCCTCGGCGCCCTCCAGCTCCGCGACGACGGCCGCGACCTGTGCGTGGTTGGGGTTGCCGAAGCGGGTGTAGAAGTCCTTGCCGCGCGGTTCGACGGCGCCCTGCGCGAACGTCTCGCCGTCCTCGGCCGAGAACGTGGCCGTCTGGTAGATGGGCGGTGCCACAGCGCGGCTGGGATGGATTTCGCGATCGGCGTGGACGGTGATGGTGCTGTTGCCCGGCATGGCCTGCCCTTCCGTGGACGTCGGTTACGACGCCATGAAGCGTGGCTGACCATCGCTTCGAAGTGGGCGGATCTCGGCAACTTTGGCAGCAAATTGCGCTCGTCGCAGGCGCACGATTGTGATACTCGACTCTCGGGCGCAATAATCTGCCACATGGACGAAGTGGACCGGTCGATTCTGGCCGTGCTCGAAGAGAACGGCCGGATCAGCAACAACGAGCTGGCCGCCCGGGTCGGGCTGTCGCCGTCCCCCTGTCTGCGGCGGGTGCGGCAGCTGGAGGAAGCCGGGGTCATCCGCGGTTACCGGGCGCTGATCGATCCCGCCGCGGTCGGCCGCAGTCTGCGGGTGTTCGCCGGGGTGCGGCTGATGCGGCACACCCGCGCGGACGTGGTCGCGTTCGAGCGCGGGATCACCCGGCTGACCGAGGTGGTCGCCTGCCACCACATCACCGGCAACTTCGACTACCTGCTCCAGGTCGAGGTCGCCGACCTGCCGGCCTACGAGGACTTCCACGCCAACCAGCTGGCCGCCCTTCCCGGCGTGGCCACGGTGACCAGCTACGTCACCATGAAGACGCTCTCCGCCGACACGACGTGAGCGGGTGGCGGGGCGGTCAGAGGGCGATGCCGCCGCGGACGCAGACGGTGGCGGCGCCGCTGACCCAGACGGTGCCGTCCGCATCGGCGTTGATCCCGATGCTGGCGGCCCGTCCCAGACGCGCGCCCTGGGAGACCCGGTAGGTCGAGGGTGCGGCGCCGGTGGCGGTGAGCCACTGGCCGACGCCAGCGTTCATGCTGCCGCACGCGGGGTCCTCGGGGACGCCGGCGCCGGGGGCGAAGGTGCGCATCTCTAAGTGGTGCTCGGATCCCTCGGGGTGGGCCCCGATCGCGCCGACCATCGCGGTCGGGATGAGGGACAGGTCGGGTTCGAGGGCGAGGACCTCCTCGGCGGTCGCCAGCCGGACCACGGCCCAGCCGGGCCCGTTGTCCACCCACTGATGGGCCAGGACCCGGTCACGCGTGATGCCGAACGCGGCGATGATCCGCTCCAGGTACGCGTCGTCGAGGGCTCCGTCACGGACTCGCGGCGGGGCGGCGAAGGACAGGGTGCCGTCCCCGCGCCGCACCGTGACCAGGCCGGCGGCGCACTCCTGCACGATCCGGTCGGCGTGCCGCGGCTTGCCGCCGTCGTCCAGCCAGGCGCGTGCGGAGCCGAGCGTGGGATGCCCGGCGAACGGAAGCTCGCCCTGGGGCGTGAAGATGCGCAGCCGGTAGTCCGCCTCCTCGGTCGTCGGGGGCAGGACGAACGTGGTCTCCGACAGATTCGTCCAACGCGCCAGGCCCTGCATCTCCTCCTCACCCAGGTCCGTCCCGTCCAGGACCACCGCAACCGGGTTGCCGCGATAAGGGATCGTGGAGAACACATCGACCTGCATGAACGGGCGTGTGCGGGGCATGGTCATCGGCCTTTCGGTAGCGGCGACAGCAGGTCCATCCCAACGGCGACCGCGCGACGAGGACAGAGCCAGTCACAACAAAGTGGACCGACCTGTATGACGGTCTCCTCTCTCAGCCGAAGTGGCGGATGCGGGCCGCGGTGGCCGGGGCGTAGGGCAGCCAGTCGCCGGCCGTTCCGGTGGTGACGAACTCGGCGACGGCGGTCGCGAATTCGCGGCCCAGGGTGCGCTGGGCGTCACCGGCCCCGGCGAGGACGGGGCTGCCGGGGTAGGCGTCGAAGGTGCCGAAGAGGAAGGGCAGTTCGGCGCAGTGCGTGGCACCCAGGGCGTACGGGTCCTCCGCGGGGCGTGGTCGAACCGGTAGACGTAGGTGGTGTTGCCCCCGGCCGCGTGGTGGTCGGCGACCTCCAGCGAGCCGTCGCGGAAGAGCCCGTCCGTCTGCACCGCGGTGAAGATCTCCGCCGGTGTCGCCTGCTCGTCGAGGCGGGCCGCGTGCTGCTGATAGACGTCCTGGGCGGTCTGTCGCCCGATCTGGGCGGTAAGGACGTCCAGGGCGCCGGCGGTGGAGATGTTCTGGATGCGCGGATCGAAGGCGAAGAAGGCCGTCGCCTCGTCGCGGGTGGTGCCGATCAGCAGCGGCTTGCCCTCCAAAGCGCCGTCCGCGAGCGCCTGTTGCCGGGTGCGGGGCATGCCCGGAGCGCCGAGGACCGGGTACATCGGCGGGGCCGCGTCGCCCGGAGCTGCGAGCCGCGCGGAGAGCCGGCCGTAGGCGTCCAGCAGCCGCTCGACCGGCAGGGCACGCAGAGCCTTCGCGGTGTCGGCGCCGTCCGGGATGTCCAGCAGCCGCAGGTAGGCGTCGGCGTTCCGGGCGGCCAGGTGGGGGTCCTGCGGGTCCAGGCCGAAGGGGCCGCTCTGCAGCAGCACCCGGGTGACGGATCCGTTCGTCGCGGGGTCGAGGGCGAGCATCAGGGAGGAATAGGCGCCGGCGGACTGCCCGCCGACGGTCACGGTGCGTGGATCGCCGCCGAAGGAGGCGATGTTGTCCTGGACCCAGCGCAGTACGGCGGCCTGGTCCTGGGCGCCGAGGTTGGCGGCGCCGATCTCCGGCAGATACAGATAACCCAGGGGCCCCACACGGTAGTTGGCGGTGACGACCACGATGTCGCCCAGGGCGGCCAGACGGGCGCCGTCGTACCAGTCCCAGCCACCGGAGCCGCTGGTGAAGCCGCCCCCGTGCCACCACACCAGGACCGGGCGGGCCGCGCGGTCCAGCACCCGGCGCGGAGTGAAGACGTTGACGGTCAGGCTGCCGTCCTCGTTCCAGTCCGGCACACGCTGCCCCTGCACCCTCTCCAGCCGGGAGGCCGCCTGCGGCACGGACGGTCCGGCCTGCGCCGCATCCCGTACGTCCGTCCAGCCCGGGTGCGACTGCGGCGGCGCGAACCGCAGTTCACCCACCGGCGACGCGGCATACGGGACACCCCGGAAGCAGACCGCCTCGCCCTCCTTTCTCGGCGAGCACGAACATCTGAGCCAGAAACAACACCTCTCCTCAAGGAAGAAAGACATAGAATCTTGCCGTATGGAGAAAGCACGCCATCAACTCAACGAGACGGACAGTCGGATCGCGGCCGCGATGCTGGCTGCCCCGCGTGCCTCGTGGCGTACGGTCGGCCGCGTTCTGGGCATCTCGGAGCGCACCGTCGTACGCCGTGCCGCACCCCTGTTCGGCGACGGGACCCTGCGGGCCACGGCCGTACGCAACCCCGTGCACTTCCCCGATCTGATCCCGCTGGCCCTGCGCATCCGTTGCAAGCCCAACCGGATCAGCGCCGTCGCCGCCACCCTGGCCCGCCGCCCCGACACCGTCTGGGTGGACGTCCTCGGCGGCGGGGACGAGATCTGCACCATCCTGTTCCTGGACGGCCCGGACGCCCGCAACAACCTGCTGCTGCGCGACCTCCCCGCCACCCCCGCGGTCCAGTCCTGGACCGCGCACGTACTCCTGCGGGTGTTCCCGGCCGCATTCGACTGGAGCGGCGGTCTGCTGACGGAGACCGAACTGGCCGCGCTACGGCAGGACATGCCGACGGCACCCGCCCGGCCTGCCCTCCAGCCCGTCGACCACCAGCTGATCACCGCGCTGACCGAGGACGGACGCGCCTCCTACACCGACCTCGCCCACCGGGCCGACACCACCGCTCTCTCCGCCCGACGCCGGCTGGAGGCACTCGTCGGCGGCCAGGTCCTTCGGCTCGCGACCGAGGTCGACCTCGCACGGCTGGGCATCCGCGCCGAAGCCCTCCTGTGGGTCACGGTCGCACCCGGCGGACTGGAGGAGACGGGCCGACAGCTCAGCCGCCACCCGCAGGTCCGTTTCGCCTCGGCCACCACCGGCTCCGCCAACCTCCTCGTGGCGGTTGCCGCAGCCGACCTCGACGCCCTTTACCACTTCATGAGCGACACCATCGGAGCCCTCGCCCACATCTCCACCGCCGAGGTCACCCCCATCCTGACCGGCGTCAAGAGGACGGGCCTGGTCCGACCGGGCAGCCTCTGAGCCGAACCCGTGTGTACGGCGCCGTCCTCACCAACGATGGGCGCCGACGACGGCACTCACGGGGCAGCCCATCACGGGCCGCGAGCCGGCACTGACCTGGTCGGCCGTGAGTGAGGGGCCTGTCCATCGCTTCGATGTGGGATCACGACGAACTCGTCGTCGCGCTGAGCGGATGACAGCCGATCTTCAGCAGGACAGGCCTTGTCCGCTCCGAGGCTGATCCCCAGCACCTCGGCGTGACGGAGCACCAAACGCATGGGGCTGCCGCCCATTCCCACCGCGCTCCGCGGTGACCTGCCGAGAATGCTGTGTGAGCTCTCACAGGGTGGACCGGTGGCCCATGTGCGAGCGGACTTCTGGGGCGGTGACGGGGATCAGAGCGCCGCCTTGTGGCGGGCCGGTGTGCGGGAATGGGGGCCGGTGCATGCCTCGGAATTCAGCGGGCCGCGTCCATGAGCGGCTGCCCGGCATCCCGGTGCCCCTCAACGGCAAGGAGATCACCGCCCTGCTCGGCCTGCCCCAAGGTCGGACGACAGGGGCGGCCATCCGCCACCTCCAGCAACTCCGGCCCAAGCCGCAGGTCAGGAGCCCTTCGCCACCGGCTCCAGAATCGCCATGCACTCCACATGATGCGTCATCGGAAGGATGTCGGCCTGAGCGAGTCACGGAAAAGACCAGGTCAGATGCCCTTTCTCGCCTCATTGCCCTGCGTGCGGGCGTCCAGAGCGTCAAACGAGCGTCACGCCGGCAGTCCGTCCCTGCTGCTCAGGGCAGAGGACAGTGCGCAAACCAGCTCACCGGCAGGATCCGTCTCGGCTCACTCCGACGCCGGCTCGCACATCACGCCCCGCAATACTTCTCCGCTCGCCATAATGGAGTCATGCCCTCCAGCCCACAGCACCCCGCACCCGCCCCGAGGGACGTCTCGGACGCGGATGCCGAGGACCTCGCGCTGTACCGGGAGAAGTTCCGGCGCCGCCTGCCGGAGTCGCTGGACAGGTTGCACGGACCGACCCACGGTGTCGTGGAGCTGCCGCTGCACATGGCCTGGTCCGGGATGACCTCATACGACCTGGGCAAACCGCGCCAGCGCATGGGCCTGTACCGCACCGTCCTGCACGAGGGCCTGCACGAAGACCTGCCCCGCTACCTCAACCAGGACCTGCTCCTCCAGTTGTGGCCGGTGCTGCGCACCCTCGTCGGCCGCACCGTGCGCACCGTGTGGGAGGACGCCTTCCCCCAGCTCGCTTCCCTCGCCCGGGCAGCCGCGTGACGGAGATGCCGGAGCTGCACACACGGCTCCTGGCGGATGTGATCGCGCTAGGTTCCCCGTATCCACTGGTTCTCACCGGTGGGTACGCCGTGCGGGCACACCGCCTCGTGAACCGCCCCAGCCAGGACCTCGACGTCGCCACCGAGAACCCGGCGCCCATGGCCGACATCGCCGCCACGCTCCGCGCCGGCCTGGAAGCCCGCGGCTGGACGGTGCACGCGCTGGAGACCGCCCCGCTGTCCGCCCGCTTCACCGTGACCGACCCGGCCACCGGGCAGGACTGCGAAGTCGACATCCTCAAGGAGATCTTCTGGCGACCGGTCGCCCAGAGCCCGTACGGGCCCATCCTCGCGGAGGAGGACGTGGTCGGGACCAAGGTCCGTGCCCTGGCCGACCGCGGAGCGCCCCGCGATCTGATCGACGTGTTCGCCGCCTCCCGCCGCTGGACCAATGCCGAGCTCGAAGAGTTCGGCCGCCGCCACGCCCGCGGCCGCTTCGAGCGCGAGGATCTCCAGTCGAATCTCACGGGCGCCGAGTGGACCGACGACGACGCCTTCGCCGCCTATGGACTCGATGACGCCACCATCACGGCTCTGCGCATCTGGGCTGGCAGCCCGGGGATCCGAGGGCCGCACTGGCGATGGTGGCGATCGCCTCCGTCATCGACGGGCCGTTCCGGTCGGTGCGCGCCTGGTAGTAGTCGAGGTCGTTCTGGGCCGGGCTGGGCGGCATCGGCACCGCCCAGGGGTATTGCAGCAGGGTGACGTCGGCCTGCATGACGGTCTGCCCGTTGTAGCCCTCGAACTCGGGGTGGATGTTGAGTGTCGTGTCCACCGGGATCTTCAGGCCGTCGGCCACCTTGCGCCATTCCGGATCGGCGGGCCGGCCGAGGATGCCGGCGGCGCGGACAGCGATGAGCAGGACGGCGACGAGCATCGTGAGGGCATACGCCGCCCAGGGCCGCCAGGAGTGACGGCGTGTGGTCAGGGCGGTGAACAGCAGTCCGCTCGCACACCACGACCCGCGGCCACGACCAGGGCGTAGGGCGGCCTTCCGTAGTGCTGGGTGGAGGGGATCACCGTGAAGGTGAGCCCGGCCATGAGTCCCGCCCAGGGGCCGGGGTGAGGACGTTGTCGGGCGCGAGGGCGAACACGTTGTGCATGAGGAGGTGGTAGAGCCCGTGCACGGCGTCCACCTCGGCCAACACGCGCCAGAGCTCGGGAACCGTGCAGTGGACGCCCTGCCGAGTCGCCGCCTCGTCCCGCCACGTGCTGCCCTGCCGGGTCGGTCCCCAGGTCCCGAGCAGCACCTGACGGCCGCCGGTACGACCGGCACCACCCAGCGCGGCGCCGGTGCCGGCCGCGTCCACCGTTCCCCCCACCACTTCGCGGAGCTGGTTCGGTTCGGTCGCGCGAACGGCACCGGCCTGCACAAGTCCCCCTCTTTCCCTCGAGTTCTCAGTGGGACCGACCGTCGTACATCTGCCGGCCCTGTGTTGCCTGCCGACAGGCTCCGATCAGCGGTGGGGGCGACCCCGAAGGGCCCGGATGGCCCAGGTGGCCTAGGGCCTGTCGTTTGGATCATGCCGCGCGTCGCGGGGTGTGGCACGCGCGTCTGCGGCGTTGTCGTCAGTTGACGACGCTCCGCGTCGCCGCCCTCCTCCGCCTTGCAGCCGCACGCACCACACCCCGCTCAGGTCGGCCGAGAGGCCACGTCGGCTCAGCCGACCTGATCCAAACGACAGGCCCTAGATCGCGCAGGCCCGGACGAACGCGTCGGCCAGCTCGGCGGGGCGGGTGAAGAGGGCCTCGTGGCTGCCGGGGGTCTCGATCATCAGGGGGTTCTTCAGGCGCTGGGGGAAGCGCTCGGCCCAGTGCCACTCGCCGGGGAGGGAGAGGTCCTCGGCGGACAGGACGTAGGCGGTGGGTATGTCGAGGGCCTGGAAGGCGCTGGTGTCGGGCTTCTCCGTGAACGTGCCGAGCGGCTGCGGCACGAGCAGGGAGTGGACGATCCGCTGTGTCTCCTCGTCGGCGTCCTGCATGAACGCCTGCTGGAACACCTCGAACGGGAACGTCACCCCGTTGTTGCCGGAGGCGGCGGCCACGGCGCGGAACATCTCGCCGTAGTGCGGCGGGCACGCGTCGATCAGCGACTCGCCGTCGTTCGGCACGAACGCGCTCCAGAAGACCAGCCGCCGCAGACGGGAGGCGAGCCGGGGCGCTGCGCCCACCAGCACGAACCCGCCCCAGCTGTGGCCGACCAGCGTGACGTCCTCCAGGCCGGCCTGCTCGACATACTCCACGAGGCTGTTCACACAGTCGGTCAGGGTCACGTCGGACGGGTCGTCGTTCTCCCCCAGGCCGGCCAGTGTGGGGGTGTGCACCTGGTGCCCGGCGGCCCGCAGTTCGTTCGCGACGGGGCGCCAGGCCCAGCCGCCGTGGCAGGCGCCGGTCACCAGGACGAAGGTCTCGCTCATATCGATCTCCTTTGATCGAGCACTCATCAATCGAGGGGTCACAACCAACTGGAGGTGAGTGGTCACAACCAGTTCGGGAGGTCGGGGAGTTCACCGGTGACCCGCAGGTCTTCGGCGGTGCCCCGGCCGGTGAGCCAGGCGGCGAGAGCGTGCGGGCGTCCGGAGACCGTGGCACCGACAGGGCCGGCGCCCAGCGCGACGGTGCCGTGTCCGTCCGCGCTCAACTCGACGCCGATTCCGGGCTCGACGCGGGCCGTCATCCACCCGGCCACATCGCCCACGAAGGCCCAGGCGAGGTCGGACGGCAGCACGTCCATGCCGACGCCGACCCGCAGATCGACCAGGTGGATCCAGACCTCGCGGGCCCGCAGCCACGGCACCTCGGACGCCGGGATCTGTCGGCCCATCCCGCTGGTGACGGTGGCCGACCAGTCGTCGTCCGACAGCGCCTCGGCGGCTTTCCGGAAGCGCTCGGCGGATTCCCGTACGTCCGCCCCCTGTTCGGTGAGCGGGCGACCGGCGCCGGCCTTGATGTCCGTGGCGCGCTGGTCCGGCGAGGCGTACATGGGGGTGGGGATTCCCGTACGGGCCCAGGTCAGCAGGTTGACCAGGGCGTCGGCGTTGCGGGCGAGGTGGGTGAGGAGGTGGCCGCGGGTCCAGCCGGGGAGAGCGGACGGTTCGGTGACGGCGTACGGCGGCAGTGCGTCGACCGCCCGCTGGAGCCGGACCTGACCGTCCGCGACCCAGTCGAGGACCTTCACGCCTTGTCCTCGACGACCGTGTTCACGCACTCCCCGATGCCCTCGACGACCGTCCGCACCACCTGACCGGGCTTCAGGAACACCTTGGGATCACGGGCCGCGCCAACGCCGCCCGGGGTGCCGGTGAGGATGAGGTCGCCCGGCTCCAGGGTCGTGAACGTGCTGATGTACGTGGCGATGTCGGCGGGGGTGAAGAGCAGGTCGGAGGTGCGTGAGCGCTGCATGACCTCGCCGTCGACCTCCAGCCGGATCTCCAGGTCGGCCGCGTCGTCGATCTCGTCGCCGGTGACCAGCCAGGGCCCGGCCGGGGTGCTGGCCTCCCACGCCTTGCCCTGGAGCCACTGCGGGGTGCGCCACTGCCAGTCCCGCATGGAGATGTCGTTGACGACGGTGTAGCCGGCGATCGCGGCGGCCGCCTCCTCCTTGGTGGCCCGGCGGGGCAGCCGGGAGCCGATGACGAAGCCGAGTTCGGCCTCCCAGTCCAGTTCCTCGGTCTCGCCCGGGTGGACGATGTCGTCGCGGGCGCCGAGCAGGCAGTTGGCGAACTTGGCGAAGAGGGCGGGGTGCGAGGGCATCTCGCGGCCCATCTCCGCTATGTGGGTGCGGTAGTTGTGGCCCACGCAGAAGATCTTCGCGGAGGTCGTGACGACCGGGGCGAGGTCGAGGGCGGCCACATCGTGCGTGGAGCCATCGGCGGCGGCCGCGTCCGTACGCCAGTCGGGGCGGCGCAGCAGGGTGGCGACGTCGGGGACGCCGACCTCCACTGCCCGGTCGCCGTCGAGGCGGACGGCCGCCGTGCCGTCGACGGTGCGGATGGTGGCGAGCTTCATGAGGTCGTGCTCCCGGTCGTTTCGGTGCGGGCGGTCGTTTCCGTGCGGGCGAGGTCGAGCGCTTCGTAGAGGGGCGCGTCGTTGAAGGTGAACAGGTCGAGCCGGGTGTCGGCGGCGATGGTCAGGGCGCACCAGGAGGGGACGGCGATCAGATCGCCGGCGGCCACCTCGATCACCCGGTCGTCGAGGGTGACCGTGCCGCTGCCGCGGAAGACCTGCCAGACCGAGGAGCCGACGGTGCGGCGGGTGGCGGTGATGGTGCCGGGCCGCAGCCGGTGCATCTCGGTGCGCAGGCTGGCGAGGGCGTCGCGGCCGGTGGCGGGGTTGGTGAAGCGGATGCCCGCGTGGCCGGGCTCGATGACACCGGGGTGTCCTTCGTCCTCCAGCTCCAGCTGGGCGGTGAGGGCGTCGTCGGTGTCGGCCCAACGGTAGGCCATCAGTGGGGAGTTGGGGCTTTCAGGGGCGGCTATCGGACGCAGTCCGGGGTGGCCCCAGAGCCGCTCGTTGCGCGAGCGGGAGGGGGTGGACCGGTCGGACACGCCGTCCTCGCCGAACTCGAAGAACCCGGCGTCGAGTCGGTGGACGAGCGGGATGTCGAGGCCGTCGAGCCAGACCATGGGCTCGTCGCCGACGTGGTGGTGGCCGTGCCAGTGCATGGACGGGGTGAGAAGGAGGTCGCCGGGGCGCATCTCGACCGCGTCGCCGTTGACGACCGTCCACACGCCCTCGCCCTCCAGGATGAGCCGGAAGGCCCCCTGCGAGTGCCGGTGTGCGGGGGCGACCTCGCGCGGGCCCAGGTACTGGATCGCCGCCCAGAGGTTGGGCGTCGCGTACGGCCGTCCGGGCAGGCCCGGGTTGGCGAGCGCGATCGCCCGGCGCTCACCGCCACGCCCGACGGGCACCAGGTCGCCGGACCGGCGGGCGAGCGGCAGCAGGGTGTCCCACTGCCAGACGTGCGGTACGGCCTCGGGCTGCGGGGTCAGCGGCATCAGGTTGCCGATCTCCGTCCACAGCGGGATGAGCCCGGCGGCCGCGAATCCGTCGTACAGCTTCCGCAGGTCGGGGTCGGTCTCGTCCGGAGCGATGACGGAGACGCTGGTCACCGGGTCAGTGGTCATCGGGGGGTTCCTTCGGCGTCGAGGCGGCGCGCGATGTCGGCGCGCAGGGCCTTCTTGTCGATCTTTCCGACCTTGGTGGCGATGAGTTCGGGGACGGTCACCAGCCGGTCCGGGAACTTGAAGCGGGCGGTGCCCGCGCGCTCCATGACGTGGTGGACGTCGTCGAGGGTGACGGTGTGCCCGGGTTCCGGGACGACGTAGAGGCAGACCCGCTCGCCGAGCTGGGCGTCGGGCATGGCCACGGCGGCGGCGCGGGCGACGCCCGGGGTCTGGTACGCGAAGTTCTCGATCTCCTCGGCGGAGATGTTCTCCCCACCCCGGATGATCATGTCCTTGTCGCGTCCCTCGACAACGAGGTTGCCGTCGGGCCGCACCCGCACGATGTCGCCGGTGCGGTACCAGCCGTCCTCGGTGAACGCGCGGGCGTTCTGCTCCTCGGCCCGGTAGTAGCCGCGCGGGGTGTACGGGCCCCGGGTCAGCAGTACACCGGGGCTCCCCTCCGGGACCGGGTTGCCCAGCTCGTCCACGACGAGAAGCTCGTCGTCGTCGCACATGGGGCGCCCCTGCGTCGTACAGATGACGTCCTCGGAGTCGCCGAAGCGCGTGTAGTTGAGGAGGCCCTCGGCCATGCCGAACACCTGCTGGAGCGTGCAGCCCAGTTCGGGGTGGACGCGGCGGGCGACGTGGTCGGCGAGGCGGGAGCCGCCGACCTGGAGGAGGCGCAGCGAACTCAGGTCGTGCGACGGGTGTTCCCGGTAGTGGTCCAGCCAGCGCTGGGCGATGGCCGGCACCAGGGCGCTCGCGGTGACGCCCTCACGCTCGACGATCGGGAACGCCTTGTCCGGGTTGGGTGAACCGAGGACGACCCGCCCGCCGTGCAGCAGGGTGCCGAGCAGACCCGGGCAGGCGAGGGGGAAGTTGTGTCCGAGGGGCAGGGCGGCGAAGTAGACCGTGTCAGGGCCGAGTTCGCAGACCTCGGCGCTGCGGCGGGCGTTGTAGAGGTAGTCGTCATGGGTGCGGGCGATGAGCTTGGGCAGTCCGGTGGTGCCGCCGGAGAGCAGGAAGACAGCGATGGAGCGGCTGTCGGGCCGGTACGCGTCGACCGCGTCCCGGGCGCCTGGTGCGACGGGCTCGGCGCACAACTCCCGTAGATCCACGGCACTGTCGCCCACCTTGTCGCCGAGGACCAGGACATGAGCGAGAGTTGACGAGGAGTCGGCGATCTCGAACGCCATCGACTGGTGGTCATGGCCCTTGAGGACGTCCGGGACCGCGATGCCCACGGCCTCGCCGTGTTCGACGAGATGGCCGATCTCGTGTCTGCGGTGGCCGGGCAGCGCCATCACGGGGATGACGCCGAGGCGCAGGCACGCGTACGTGAGGATCACGAACTCGACCGTGTTGGGCAGCTGCACCACGATCCGGTCGTCCGGGCGGAGGCCCAGCGCGGCCAGGCGCAGCGCCGCGGCGTCCGCCCGCTCGGCGAGTTGCCGGTACGTCAGCCTGCGGTCGCCGTCGACGACAGCGATCGCGTCGGGGGTCGCGTCGGCGGAGGCGTGCAGCCGGTCGCCGAGGGCGATGCCCTCCCAGTAGCCCTTCGCGGTGTAGCGCTCGGCGTACTCCGTCGGCCAGGGCACAGCTCCGTCGCTGCTAGGCCTAGGCATGGTCATTCTCCTCAGTGGGCACGATCACGGCGTCCAGGGCGATCAGCCCGTCGGCGGTGAGCCGCAGCGGGTTGATCTCGATCTCGGCGGTCTCCGGGCTCGCGGCCAGGGCGGCGGCGAGTGCGGCGGCGACCCGTCCGAACTCGGCGCGGTCCAGCACCGGCCCGCCCCGCCAGCCGTCGAGCAGGGCGCGGGCGGCCAGTTCGTCGGGCATCGTGGCGGCCTCGGCCACGGACAGCGGGGCGAGCCGGATCGCCACGTCGGCGAGCGCCTCAGCGGCCGTACCGCCCAGCCCCGCCAACACGACCGGCCCGAACACCGGGTCCCGCCGCACGCCGAGCACCAAGTCGACACCGGCCGGGGCCATCGCCTCGACCAGATAGCGGCGGTCGGTGCCGATGGCATCCAGCGCCACGTCGAGCTCCTCGGCGGTACGTACGCCCAGGTGGACCCCGCCGATCTCCGTCTTGTGCAGGATCGCGGCGTCGAGCACCTTGACGGCGACGGGGCCACCGAGCCGGCGCAGGGCGTGATGAGCCTCGGCGCGGTTGTCGCACGTGACGCGGTCGGGGGTGCGGATGCCGAGTCCGGCGAGGAAGGTTTTGGCGGCGTCCTCGTCGAGGGGGCCGAGGGGTACGGCAGCGATCGCCTCCGAGGGCAGTCCCTCCGCGTCCGACGAGGCCCGCTGCCGCGCGTTGGCCGAAGGGGCCGGTCCGGCGTTGGTGGCGGCGAGCGCCGATGCCGACGAGAACGCGACGGCATCGCCTTGCTGCCCCCGCTCTCGCGCGGGCGCCACCGGGCTGGGTGCGGTGACGGCGAACGTCGTGGCCGTGTCCGCGGCGCCGAAAGCCGATGCCGGTGACACCCCGACCGCCTCAACTCGCAGAGCCCGCTGCCGCGCATCCGCGACCAGTGCCCATACCGCGTTGGCGGCTGCGGCCGGTCCGGTGAGGGCCGGGACGCCGGCCTTGTGCAGGCGGGTCCGTTGTTCGGCCACATCCTCGGGGAGGCCGCCGACGACCACCACGGCCGGGGAGCCGGCGCCGAGGCCGGCTTCCTGGGCCACGGAGGCGAGGTCGACGCTGTCGGGCTCGGTCAGGGCGTAGACGGCGAGGAGGTCCACCGCCGGGTCGGCGGCCGTGGTGTCGAGGACTCGGGCGAACGTCTCGGCGGGGCGGCCGGTGTCGACCGGGTTGCGCTGGTAGGTGAGCGGGGGCAGCAGTTCGCTCAACGCGTGCCGCGTGGTCATGGTCAGCTCCGGTACGCGGATGCCGTCGATGCCCGCCCGGTCCGCCAGGAGCAGCCCCGGGCCGGCCTGGGCGGTCACGATCCCGAGCCCCGGGTCCGACAGCGGGCGCAGCCGGATGCGGGACAGCGTGGTGAGCGCGTCCACCAGTTCCCGCTCGTCGTCCACGACCACCGCCCCGGCCTGCCGCAACGCGGCCCGTGTCGTACGCCAGGACGTGGCGAGCGCGCCGGTGTGCGACCGGGCGAAGTCACCGATGTCACTTCGGCCGACGACCAGCGCCACGACCGGCTTCGCGACAGCCAGCCTGCGCACGGCCGCCACCAGACGTGATCCGTCCGGAACCGTCTCCAGATGCAGAGCCACAGCCGTCGTACGGCTGTCCTCCACGAGGTGCTCCAGGACATCCGCGGCGGTGACATCGAGGCCCGCCCCCATGCCGACACCGAGGCTGATGCCGTTCCCGGCGGCGACCAGGTCGAAGGAGAGCGCGTGGTTGACGCCGCCGCTGGCCGCGACGACGGCGATGTCCCCGGCCGGGAGCTGTCCGGCGGCCGGTACGAAACTGGCGGTGAGGCCCAGGTGGGGCGCGAAGAAGCCGGACGTGTTGGGACCGAGCAACCGGACCCCGGTCTCCCGGGCCACCCGGCGCAGTTCCTCCGCGTACGCCTCGCCCTCCGGGCCCGCCTCGCCGAAACCGCCGGCGCAGACCAGCGCGGCACGGCAGCCGGCGGCGGCCGCCTCGGCCAGGGCTTGCGCGCAGCCGGCCGCGGGCACGCACAGGACGGCGAGGTCGAGCCGTCCCTCGGTGTGCGCGGCGGCCTCGGCGACGGAGGCGTACACGCCTTCGGCGGGGTCGGGGCGGCGGGCGTTGACCAGGGCGCGGGCGCCGGGGAAGGGGGCGAGGGAGCGGGCCATGGCGGCGCCGAGCTTCCCGGTCTGCCGCGAGGCGCCGATCACGACGACGCCCTCGGGCGCCAGGAGCGGAGTCAGGTCCGTGGTCATGCCCCGCCCCGCCCTTCCCCGGTGGAGGCGACCAGATCGGCCCGCCCCGACAGGAGCAGCGTCTCCGCCCGGTCGTCGCCCATCGCGTCCTCCACGATCAGCGCGGGCACGCCGTACACCAGCCGGGCCTGCTCGGCGAGCAGGGAGCGGGTGAGCGGGCTGCCGTCCTGGACGGCCACAAGGTCTGGGGGTACGTCATCGCTCAACGCGGCGGCCAACTGCTCGTACAGGGAGGGGAGTTCGGCCTCTACGTCCGGCGCGGTGAGCCACAGGCAGCGGGAGCCCTCGGCGCGCAGTTCCATGAGCTGGGCCGGGGTCAGTCGTCGGCCGTCGAAGTCCATGAACGGGGTGTCGAGAGGAGCGGAACCTTCGTGGGCGACGCGCCAGTCCCGTACGACCGTGTCGACGAACTCGCGGTCGCGGCGGGCGATCCGCTCCTTGCCGATGCTTCGTGAAATGAAGTGGAAGGCGAACTGGGTGGGCCGGAACGCGTCGTGGTAGCGCCCGAAGTTCTCCCACCAGGACAGGCTGGGCCGGGCGGCGCCCTGGATCTTCTCGACCGAGGGGCGGCGGGCGGCCTCGTACGCCTCGAGGGCGGTCGGCAGGTCGTCGCGGTGGGCGAGGAGGCTGTCGGCGAGGGCGACGGCGTCCTCCATGGCCATCTTCGTGCCGGAGCCGACGGAGAAGTGCGCGGTGTGGGCGGCGTCGCCGAGAAGGACGACGTTGCCGCTGTGCCAGCGGTGGGTGCGACGGGTGCGGAAGTTGCCCCATCGTGAGTTGTTGACCAGCAGCTGGTGGCCGTCGATCTGCTCGGCGAAGAGCTTCTCCAGGTAGTGCCGGGTCTTCTCGTCGCTCGGGCCCGGCGGCTGCGCGGTGTCGAACTCGTCGAGGCCCGCGCGCCGCCAGGACTCCTCGTCGGTCTCCACGATGAACGTGCTGACCTCGTCGCTGATCGGGTAGCCGTGCACGGCGAACGTGCCGTGCGGGCCGTGCTCGTGGACGAAGGTCAGACCGTCGAAGAGGTAGTCCGTGCCGAACCAGATGAATTTGGCCATCGCGACGTCCACCTCGGGCACGAGGACGTCGGCGAGCCGGTCGCGGAAGCGGGAGTTGGCGCCGTCGGCGGCCACGATCAGGTCGTAGTCGGCCAGTCGCTCCGGATCGGCGGGGATCTCGTGGCTGAACCGGAGGTCGACGCCGACTTCCTCGGCCCGGCGGTGCAGGAGCTGGAGCAGGGTCTTGCGGGTGATGGCGGCCATGCCATTGCCGCCGCACCGGATGCGCTGTCCCTTGAGCCGCATCTCGATGTCGTCCCAGTGCCGGCCGTGGTCCGCGAGCGCGGACCGCAGCACGGGGTCGGCCTCGTGGATGGCTGCCAGGGTCGCGTCGGAGAACACCACGCCGAAGCCGAAGGTGTCCTCCGGGCGGTTCCGCTCGAAGACCGTCACCTCGACCGACGGATCGGCCTGCTTGATGAGCGCCGCGAAGAACAGCCCACCGGGGCCGCCTCCCACGCAAGCGATCCGAGAAACCATGGCCTCCGCCTTCACGTTCGAGTACAGGCCCAGCCTCAGGCCCGCAGGCATCCTGTGTCAACAGATACACGGGCGTCAATAATTTGTTGCGCTTTCCTGGCCCTGATTCCAGGGGACTGACTCATCCTGGCAACGGCCGTCCGTGTGACATAGTCGTTTCCGTGAAGCCTCGATCGATTGTCTTCGACCTGTTCGGCGACTACGTCCGCTACCGCGGCGGTGCCGCCCGGATGCGGACTCTCAGCACGCTGATGGGCTGCTTCGGCGTCGGTGAGAGCACTGTGCGCGTGGTGCTCGCCAGGCTGCGCAAGGAGGGCTGGTTCGATGTCCGACGCGAGGGCCGGGAGACCGTTTACGCGCTGAACAAGCGCAGTCTCCAGCTTCTCGACGAGGGCCGCACCCGCATCTTCGACCGGGCACCCGCCGACTGGGACCGGCACTGGTACATGGTCATCTACTCGGTCCCGGAGACCGAACGCGGTGTACGGGACCGCATCCGCAAGGAGCTGGCATGGCTGGGGTTTGGCCCGTTGGCCCCGTCCACGTACGTCTCCCCGCACGACCGGCTCCAGCAGGTCCGGGAGAAGTTCGCGGACGAGCCCGCCGTACGGCTCGACACGCTGCGCTGTCAGTCCGGCGGGCTGCCCGTCGACCGGGAGATGGCGGCGCGGGGCTGGGACCTCGACGGGCTCAACGAGGACTACCGGGAGTTGCTGCGCACGTATCGCGGGCGGATGGCCTCGTATCGGGCCGGGCATCTCAGTCCCGAGGAGGCCCTGGTCGAGCGGATGCGGCTGACGTACGACTACCGCAGGTTTCCGTTCCGCGACCCCGATCTGCCGACCGAACTGCTGCCGGCAGGGTGGGTGGGACATGAGGCGTACGAGATGTTCATCGAGGCCCATGACGTGCTTGGGCCGGCCGCGGAGGCGTACTACGACGAGGTGGTCGGCAGTCGCATGTGAGCGCCGCGTCGGGAGCGCCGAAAGATCTGCCTCGCTGTGCCGTCGGGCGACTGCTGCTGCGTCGTGGCTGGTCGCGTGGTTCCCCGCGCCCCTTTCAGGGCGCGGTTGTGGGCCTATGCCAGATGACCCAGCTCCCGCGATGCCTCCGTCACCGTCGCGTGCAGGTCGCGGGTCACCTCGGCCACGTGGTCCGGGGTTCCGGCGCTCTCCGGAAGGACGACCGAGATGGCGAGGGGCAGCGGGTCGCCGGCGGCGAAGACGGGGGCGGCGATCGAGATGATGCCCGGGATGACGCTGCTGCGGGTCTCGGCGTACCCCTGTTCACGGACCTGTTCCCGGGTGGCCGCCAGGCGCTCGGTGGGCCAGTCGGCCTCCTTGCCGCGCAGTTCGTCGCGGAGCACCTCGTCGGTGAGGCTTTCGGGCAGATGGGCCAGGAAGACCCGGCCGACCGATGAAGTGACCAAAGGCAGCGTGGCGCCGACGCGCACCGTCAGGGGCAGGGGGCGGGTGCCGTACGCCCAGCTGACGACGATCGGGCCGCGGTCGCCCCACACTGCGAGGTTCACGGAGTGGCCGGTGCGGTCACGGAGCCGCATGGCGTGGCCGCCGGCCACCGCGACCTCGTTGGTGCGGCGCAGCGCCTCGGCACCCATGCGGCGCATCGTGGCCCCGAAGTCGTAGAGGCCGGACGCGGCGTCCTGCGAGGTCAGGCCGATGCGGCCGAGGCTGACGAGATAACGGTGCACCTTGCTGGGCTGCATACCGCTGGCCTGCGCGATCGCCGACAGGCTCAGCGCGCCGCCCCCGCTCTCCAGGGCCAGCAGGACCCGCATCGCGGTCTCGACGGACTGGATGCCCTGCCGTTCCCCGTTCTCCTTGGACTCAGTACTGGTCACGGCACAGCCCTCTCCCCTGCCTGTGGTTGAACGCGATCAGCGTATCGGCGCGACAAGCCGACCAGCGTCTTCCAACAGATCTTACATTCACCATTGCGAAACGCATTACGTTCTGGTGAACTGCGGATGGGTGACGCTCACCGCCACCCCGGCTGCTCCCCCGTCGCACCGACGGCTCACTCGCAGCCACCGTTGAGCCGCTTCTGTCAGCGCACACGCCAGCGCTCCCCAGTGCCCGGTCACTCACACTCGACCCGCACCACACCTCACTCACCCCACGCTCCCCGCCTCACCCTCGCTCCACCCGCACCTCCCCTTCGCCGCACCGGCGATCCTCCGAGGAGAACTCCGCAATGAAGCTGATCGGCCTCGAAGAGCACTTCGTGACCCCCGACCTGGTGGGCCATGGCGCGTCCACCGCCTCCATCGCCCGGCCCCATGCGTGGGCCGAGGCCTCCCGCCGGCTCCTCGACCTCACCGAGGAACGCCTCGACGGCATGGACGCGGCAGGCCTGGACATGCAGGTGCTGTCCCTCAACTCTCCCGGCCTCCAGGCGGAGAAGGACCCGGCCGCCGCCGTACGCCAGGCGATCACGGTCAACGACTTCCTGACCGGTGTCATCGCCGAGCACCCCGACCGCTTCTCCGGCTTCGCCGCCCTGCCGCTCCAGGACCCCGGGGCCGCGGCCGACGAGCTGGAGCGGGCGGTCACCCAGCTCGGGCTGCGCGGCGCCCTCGTCAACGCGCACACCCATGGCAGGTACCTCGACGACCCCGCCCTGCGCGTCGTCTGGGAGCGCGCCGAGCACCTCGACGTACCGCTCTATCTGCACCCGGCGAACGGCGTCGACACCGCGCATGTGCTGTCCGGCCACCCCGAACTCGTAGGGCCCATGTGGAGCTGGGGCATCGACACCGCCACCCACGTCCTGCGCCTGATCTTCGGCGGTGTCTTCGACGACTTCCCAAAGGCCAAGCTGCTGCTCGGCCACATGGGAGAGGGCCTGCCGTTCGTGATGTGGCGCATGGACTCCCGCTGGGACTTCCACGCCCACCACGGCATCGAGCTCAGGCGGGGCCGCCCCTCGGAGTACCTCCGGGAGAACCTCTACATCACCACTAGCGGTGTCTGTTCCTCCGCCCCGCTGCTCACCGCGCTGCTGTCGATGGGCGCCGACCACATCCTCTTCGGCACCGACTACCCGTTCGAGGACATGGAGACGGCCACGACGTTCCTTCGGAACGCGCCGATCAGTGACGCCGACCGGCAGAAGATCGGCCACCTCAACGCCGAGAAGCTGCTCGGCCTCGCCCCGACCCCGGCACCCGCGTACGCCGGTGTCTGAGCACAAAGGGACCCACATGTACGACGTCGCCGTCATCGGGTACGGACCCGTCGGCATGGCCACGGCGGCACTGCTCGGTCAGGCAGGCCACGACGTGATCGTGCTGGAGCGCTACCCCACCCTCTACAACCTGCCGCGCGCCGCCATCTTCGACGACGAGACGATGCGGACGTTCGACCGCCTCGGCCTCTCCGAGACCCTGCTGCCCACGCTGCACGTCCAGCGGAACTACGAGTGGCGCAGCGGCGCGGGCGAGTTGCTCATCGAGCACGACTTCGCCGCCGTCGGCAGCCAGGGCTGGGCGGAGTGGTACATGATGTACCAGCCCTATCTGGAGGACGCTCTCGACAGCCTGGTCCGCGGTCTGGAGAACGTGCGGATCCGGATGGACTCCCGGGTCACGGGACTGCAGCACACCGATCAGGGCGTGGACATCCAGGTCGAGGGCGACGACGACGCCGTCTCCGCCCGGTACGTCGTGGCCTGCGACGGCGGCAACAGCTTCACCCGCACCTGGCTGGGCACCGGCCAGGAGGACTACGGCTTCTCCGAGCCGTGGATGGTCTGCGACTTCCGGCTGACCGAGGGCGACGGCGCGGACATCCCCAAGGCCCGCCAGGTCTGCGACCCGAAGCAGCCGATCTCGATCATCTCGCTGGGCCCGAAGCACCACCGGTTCAGCTTCATGCTCGACTCCGAGGACTCCTTCTCCGTCGAGCGGGAGCCCGACCGGGTGTGGGCGAGGGTCGCCGCCTACGTCGACCGCTCGCAGGCCGAGCTGATCCGGGTCGCCACGTACACGTTCCGCTCGCTGGTCGCAAAGCGGTGGCGCAGTGGCCGGATCCTGCTGGCCGGGGACGCGGCGCACCAGATGCCGCCGTTCCTCGGGCAGGGCATGTGCTCCGGCATCCGGGACGCGCAGAACTTCGCGTTCAAGCTGGACGCGGTGCTGCGCGGGGCCGACGACGCGCTGCTCGACACGTACCAGAGCGAGCGTGAGCCGCATGTCCGGGCCATCATCGCCAAGGGCATCGAGCTGGGCCGGGTGCAGACGATGCGCGACCCGGTGACCGCCGCCGAGCGCGACGCCCGGCTGATCGACCGGCGCGAGGCGAACGGGCGCCCGGAGAAGATGCGGTTCCCGGGGCTCGGTCCGGGGCTGCACGACGCGTCCCCGCAGGCGGGGCAGCTGATGCCGCACGGCCGTGTCGAGCACGACGGTACCGAGGGGCTCTTCGACACCGTTCTCGGCCGGGGCTTCGTCCTCCTCGTCGACGGCCGCGACGGCGCCTCGCTCGACGCCTCGGCCCTGGCGGAAGCCGCCCGGCTCGGCGTCGCCGTCCACCACCTCACCGACCGCCGCCTCACCACCGAGGGGTTCACGGATGTCGGCGGCGTCTACGGGCGCTGGTTCGGCGAGACCGGCCGTTCCGCCGTTCTGTGGCGGCCCGATTTCTACATTCTCGGCACCGCCGAGACGCCCTCCGGCGTCCCGGCGCTCCTGAAGGCCCTTGCCAACGCAGTAGAGCCGATGCAGGCTCCTGCCACCGTCGGAGAAAGGATCCGGCCATGACCGCTCCCTCTGTCATACGCCCGAGAGTCACCAGAGTGCCCGCGAACACCTTCATCCTGGTCGCCGCCTGGATCGTTTCCTCCCTTGAGGGCTACGACCTCGCCGTGTACGGCGTCACCGTCCCCTCCATCCTGGGCGACCCCTCGCTCGGCATCGACAAGGCCGAGGCGGGCACGATCGGCTCGCTCGTCGGCATCGGCATGCTGATCGGCGCGGCCTTCGCCGGAGCTCTCGTCCACCGCACCGGCCCGCGCCCACTGCTGCTCGCCGGGACCGCCCTGTTCACGCTCGGCATGACGATCTGCACGGTCGCGGGCGGTGTCCCGTCCTTCGGCGCCGGACGCCTGATCGTCGGGCTCGGCCTGGGTGTCGTCCTGCCGACGATCAACGCGTACGTGGCCGATCTCAGCGACCCGGGGCGCCGCAGCCGCAACGTCGCCCTGATCATGAGCGGTTACGCGGCCGGCGCCCTGCTCTCCCCGCTGCTCGGCACGGCCCTGCTCCCGGACGTCTCGTACCGCTGGCTGTATGTGATCGGTGTTCTCCCGGTGTTCCTGGCCATCCCGCTCGTCCTCCGGCTTCCGGAGAGCCCGCTCCACCTGCGTCGTACCGGCCGCGCCGACGAGGCGCGCGCGGTGGAGGAGCGACTCGGGCTGGCGCCCGTTGAGGACGCGCCGACGGCGGACCCGGGCCGCCGGCTGGGTCTCGGCTCGCTGCTGACCGGTGGCCTCGCCCTCTCGACCGTCCTGTTCTGGGCCATGTCCTTCTGCGGGCTTCTGCTGGTCTTCGGCATCAGCACCTGGCTGCCCAGCATCATGCAGGCCGCCGGCTTCTCCCTCGGCTCGGCGCTGCTGCAGACGGCGGCCATGTGGCTGGGTGTGGGCGTCGGGGCGATCGTCGGTGGCCGGATCGCGGACGCGCTGGGCGCCAAGCGGGTCGTGGTCGTCGCGTTCCTGGTCGGCACGGTCAGCCTGATAGCGATGAGCACGCGTCCGCCGACGGCCGTGATGTTCGTGCTGATGTTCATCAGCGGCTTCGGCTTCATCGGTTCGCAGATCCTCGGCAACGCGTTCATCGTGACCCGCTACCCGGATGCCGTACGCGGCAACGGCCTCGCCTGGGCCCTGTCCATCGGCCGGTTCGGCGCGATCGTCGGCCCGTCCCTGGGCGCGTTCGTCCTGAGCTCGGGCGCCGACATCGAGTGGGCCTTCTACGCCTTCGCCGTCCCCGCGCTCGTCGGGGCGTTCGCGGCGGGTGCCGTGCCCCGGGCCCGGACGGTGGCCGCGTGACCGCTTCCGTGGTCTACGAGTCGTGGGGCCAGCGGGTCGTCTTCGGCTCCGGCGCCGCACGGGACGACGTGGCGGCCGCGGTCACCGGGCTCGGCGCGAGCCGGGTCCTGGTGATCGCGGCCGACGGGGAGCGGGCCCTCGCCGAGGACATCTGCAAGGACCTGCCCGTCGTGGCGGTCTTCGGCGAGGTCCGCCCCCACGTACCGGTCGAGGTCGCCGAGGCCGTACGCGCCGCCGCCCGCGAGCGCGCGGCCGACCTGCTGCTGAGCGTCGGAGGCGGCTCGACGACCGGCACCGCCAAGGCGGCGGCGCTCACCACCGGGCTTCCGATCCTCGCCGTCCCGACGACGTATGCCGGCTCCGAGGCGACCCCTGTGTGGGGTCTCACCGAGGACGGCCACAAGCGCACCGGCGTCGACGCGAAGGTGCTCCCGCGGGTCGTCGTCTACGACGCCACGCTGATGTTGTCGCTGCCGACCCGGCTGTCGGTGACGTCGGGCCTCAACGCCCTCGCCCACTGCGTCGATGCGTGGTGGGCGCCCCGGCACAACCCGATCAGCTCCGCCCTGGCCGCCGAGGGTGTCCGCTCGCTGGCGTCCTCGCTGCCGCGCGTCGTCGCGGACGGCCAGGACGTCGCGGCCCGGCGCGACATCCTCCTCGGCACCTATCTCGGGGCGGTCGCCTTCGCCGGGGCCGGTTCCGGGCTGCACCACAAGGTGTGCCACGTCCTCGGCGGCGCGCACGACCTCGAACACGCCGCACTCCACTCGGTGGTCCTGCCCCATGTGGTCGGCCTCAACCTGCCGGCCGCGCCGGAGGCGGATCGGTGGCTGGGAGCGGCGCTCGACGCGCCCGCCGATCCCTTCGGGGCGCTCCTCGACCTCTACGCGAGCATCCGACCCCCGCGTTCACTGGGCGAGTTGGGCCTCCTCGAGCAGGAACTCGACCGGGCCACCGACCTGGTCATGGCACAGGTGCCGGACTCCAACCCGCGCCGCGTGACCCACGACGAGATGCGCGCCCTGCTGGGGCGGGCATGCCGTGGGGACACCCCGAAACAGGTCCCCCTCCTCCCCGGGACGGAGCCCCTGCGATGACCGAATCGATGTCTGAATCAACGACTGAGCGACAACTGACCGACCAGGTCGTCGCGAGCTTCGACTCCGCGAAGGACGACCGTTTCCGTGAGCTGATGCAGGCCCTCGTACGCCACGCGCACGCGTTCGTGCGCGAGACGCGGCTCACCGAGGACGAGTGGAACGCGGCGATCGGGTTCCTGACGGCGGCCGGTCACATCACGACCGACACCCGCCAGGAGTTCGTCCTCCTCTCCGACGTCCTCGGTATCTCGATGCTGACCGTCGCGGTGAACGAACCGGGCGACGGCGAGGCCACCGAGTCCACGGTCCTCGGCCCGTTCTTCGTCCTGGACTCGCCCGGGATCGAGCCCGGCGGGGACATCGCGGGCGGTGCGAGCGGCGAACCGTCCTGGGTCAGCGGCCGGGTCACGGGCCCCGACGGCACCCCGGTCGCCGGAGCGCGCGTCGAGGTGTGGGAGGCCGATGACGACGGGATGTACGACGTCCAGTACGACAACGGCGCCGGCGAACTCGCCGGGCGCGCACACCTGTTCACGGACGCCGAGGGCGGCTACCGGTTCTGGGGGCTCACGCCCACGCCGTATCCGATCCCGGACGACGGCCCGGTCGGCCGGCTGCTGGACCACGCCGGCCGTTCCCCGATGCGGGCACCGCATCTGCACTTCCAGGTGACGGCACCGGGTTTCCACACGCTCATCACGCACAGCTTCGTCGCGGGCGACTCCTGGCTGGAGCGGGACTCGGTGTTCGGGGTCAAGAAGTCGCTCATCCGCCCGTTCGAGCGCCACGAGGCGGGAACCCCGACGCCGGACGGGCGTCGGATCGACGGCACCTGGACCTCGGCGACCTTCGACATCGTGCTGAGGAAGGAGTAGCCAGATCTCGACGTGAGGGGTAGACGGCGTCGTGTGTGGCGGTCACCTTCGACAGCGGACTGCGAGGGAGCGCTCCCACGCCGCCCTTGTCGAAGGGACGGCCACCACGCAGACGCCTCGCGACTTACCCCGTACGTCCCTCGTCTTTCTCGAAGAGTCTTGGTCTCGGCCGCCGCCGCGGGCCGCCCTCGCCGCCGTAGCTCGAACATCGCTGCCCCCTCCTGGCTTCGTCGGCTTCGTCGGCTTCGTGGTGTCAGCGCGCCGCGCGCTTGATGAGGGCGGCCGTCGCGGCGGGCTGCGCGATCATCGCGACATGCGAGGCGTCGGCCTCCACGGTGTGCGCGCCGGCCCGGTGCGCCATGAACCGCTGGGCCGCCGGGGGCAGCACCTGGTCGTCGCGGCCCACGAGGTACCAGGAGGGAATGGTCTTCCAGGCCGGGGCGCCGGACGGCTCCCCGAGGGTGCGCGTGTCGGCGGGCCGCTGGCCGGCCCACATCAGCTCGGTGGTCGCCTTCGGCAGGTCCCCGGCGAACACGTCGTGGAAGAGCTCCTTCTTGATGTATCCGTCGACGAGGCCCTCTCCATAGGGACGGAAGTCGAGCGCCGCCTCACTGAGTCTGCTTCCCGGGTACTTGGTCTGCAGGCCCAGCAGCGTCTCCCCTTGATCGGGCACGAAGGCGTTGACGTAGACCAGCGCCTTCACGTTCGGGTTGCCGGTCGCGGCGTTCGTGACGACGATGCCGCCGTAGGAGTGCGCGACGAGGACGAGCGGGCCGCTGAGGGTCGCGAGGATGCCGGCCAGATAGGCGGAGTCGGAGGCCACGCCGCGCAGGGGGTTGGGCGGTGCGATGACCGGATAGCCGTCGCGGATGAGCCGGGAGGCGACCCCGTTCCAGCCGGAGGCGTCGGCGAACGCGCCGTGCACGAGCACCACAGTGGGCTTACGGCCGCTGCCGCCTCCGGTGTGTGCCTGCGCGGCGGGCGCGTCGAGCGCGGCGCCCACTACGACCGCGGCGGATCCGGCCAACAGGCCCCGGCGAGTTGTCGTCATCGATGTGTACCCTTCGGTATCCGGTGTTCTCGCTGATGAACGCGGGTCAGCGTAGGACCGGTTACTTGACGGGCACTGAACACAAATCCGGGCGCCCTACAGGGGCCGCTTCACTGTAAGTTCCGTTACCCCACTGCTTTTTCCTGGGCGACGGCATGCGGCGCCGCCGTGTTGGCGCGCTTGTCCAAGGTGTACCGGCGTTGCAGCGCGATGGCGATCGTCATGAGTACGGCCGGCAGCAGGGTGAATCCGTAGCGGACGGCCGCCACCGAGCCAGGAGACTGGGTGGTGTGCTCGCCCGCGGTACTGGCCACGAACCCGCCCGCGGCCAGGCAGGCCGAGTACAGATACGGCCCCAACGCGCCGCCGGTGGCCTCGGCAGCGGTCCACACCCCGGTGTAACTGCCCGCGCTGGCGGTTCCGGCCGGCCCGGCGGCGGCGATGACGTCGGGCACCATCGACAGCGGCAGCAGTTGCATCGCGGCGAACGCGACGCCCAGCGTCGCCACGGCCGCGATCAGCAGGGGCAGGCCGGCCGCGGCGCCCAGGGCCAGCACCAGCGAGCCGGCCACGAACACGGCCTGGGCGACGAGCAGGCTGCGCTGCTTGCCGAGACGCCGGGCCACCAGTACCCACAGGGGGGTGGTCAGGACCGCCGGCGCCATGAACGCCGCGATGAGCACGGTCGTGAGGGAGGAGCGGCCCAGCTCGTACTCGGCGAAGTACGGCATGGCGGCCAGTACCAGTTTCATCGTGATCGCGACGGTCAGATAGGACGCGGTCAGCGCACGGAACTGCCGGTCGCGCAGCGCCACCAGCAGCCCGCCCCGGTGCCCCGGCTCGGCCGGGGTACCCGGCGCGGCCCGGTTGAGGCGGGCGACGCCGGTGATGCCGACCAGCATCGCCGCAAGCATGACCGCGCCGAGCAGCAGGGCCATCCTCGTGTAGTCGCCGACGCCCGGATCGTCGCCGGCGACCACCGGCGCGGCCACACCGGCGAGCAGGACGCTCACGGCGATCACGACACTGCGGTAACCCATGAGGCGAGTCCGCTCGTGGTAGCCGATGCCCAGGTCGGCCGGTGTGGCGAGGTAGGAGACCTGGTAGCACGAGTAGAGCAGTTTGCCGGCGACCAGCGCCACCGCGACCCATAGCGCGGCGGTTGTCCCGTGCAGGTCCGACGGCACGGCGAACAGGGTCACGAAGGCGACCACCACAACGCAGCCGGCCACCATCAGTTGCCGGCGGTGGCCGCGGCCGGCCAGGTTGGCATCGGAGATCCGGCCCACCCAGGGGCGCACCACGATGTCGGCGGCACTCGGCAGCAGCAGCGCGAAGCCGGCCACCTGCGGCGGCACTGCCAGGACGTCGGTCAGGAAGTACAGCAGGAAGATGCCCGGCACGGTGGCCCAGATGCCCATGCCGACCGAACCGGCGGCGAAGGGGACGAGTGCGCGCAGGGGGAGCCGAACGTTGGTCATCAGCAGCCTTCCGGGAATCCGCCGCAGGGGACTGTCGTTACTCGCTTGCGTTCTCAGAAAGCCAGGGCCAGTCGGCGTACGGCCTCGCGCAGTTCTTCCGGAGTGCGGTCGCTGTAGGCGAATCGCAGGTGCCGGGCCGAGGACCGCTGCCGGGGGTCCGCCGCGAAGTACTCGCCCGGTTGGTAGAGCACGCCGTGGGCGGCCGCCCGCCGGAACAGCGCCGCGGGGTCCACGGCGTCGTCGGTGAGCCGGGGCCAGAGGAACAGCCCGCCTTCGGGGGCCACGATGTCGAGGGCGCCCGGGAGTTGTTCCTGGAGGGCGTCGATCAGCACGCCGGCGCGTTCCCTGTACAGCGCGGTGGCGCCGGCCACGATCCGGTCGAACCACGGGGCGTCGTCGGTGAGCAGCCGTTCGATCATCGCCTGGGTCACCGAGGAGGTGTGTACGTCGAGGCGGTTGCGCAGCCGGATCACCGGGTCCACGAGGTGGTCCGGCAGCAGCAGCCAGCCCACGCGCCAGCCGGGGCCGAGGGTCTTGGTGAAGGTGTTGACGTGGATCGCCCGGTCCGACTGGTTGAAGGCCGCGACACCCTGGTCCTGGCCGGCGAAGCGCAGTTCGCGGTACGGATTGTCGACGATCACGTAGAAGCCGTACCGCTCGGCGAGCTCGACCAGTGCCTGTCGCTTCGGTGTCGAGAGACTGACCTGGGCGGGGTTGTGGAAGTCGGGCACGGTGTAGGCCGCGGCGATCCGGGTGCCGGTGGCGAGCCGCCGGGCGAGGTGTTCGACGTCGAAGCCGTCGGCCACGACCGGTACCGGCAGGATCCGCGTCGTCGCCACCTCCAGGGCCCACAGGAAACCCGGGAACACCGGATCGTCCAGCGCGACGGTGGCACCGCGCTCGACGACGGTCAGCACCGCCAGTGCGAGGCCGTGCATGCCACCGTTCGTCACCACGATCCGGCTCGGGTCGACGCCCTCCCGCTTCGCGATCCAGTCGCGCAGCGCCTCGGATCCGCGCGCCGGCGAGTACTGGAGGGACGCGATCGCGGCGTCGGGGTCCTGCCACAGCTGCGCCGATGCCCGGCCGATCGCCTCGACCGGCAGAGCCTCGGGCGCGGGGATGCCACCCAGCAGCCTGATCGTTCCGGGGACGGCGGCGGCCAGGCTGGCATCGACGAAGCCCTTCGGCGCCGAGAGCCCACGGGCCAGGGCCGTCAGCCCGCTCCGTTCCTCATCAGGGCCTGCGGTCATGCCTTGCCTCCAGGTCTTGAGAGGAGTTGTTCGGCACGTCGCGCGAACAGGTGCGCCTCACGTGCGGTGGAGTGCGTGTGGGCCCGTTCGGCGGCGGCCCGGACAGCGGTGAGGGGTGCGCCGCGGGCCTGCAGCAGGCGCGCCTTCAGCAGCAGGAGCAGCCCTTCGGCGTAGCGCTGGCCGTAGTCCCAGATTGCCTGGTCGGCTCGGTCGAGAGCGGCTTCGGCCCGGTCGGGCAATCCGGCTGCCAGCCACATCTCGGCGATCAGCGCGTAGTTGTAGGCGATGCCCCATTGCGGCGGATCGAGCAGGTGGGCGGCCAGGAGTTCCTCGGCCTCGGCCGCGGCACCGGCCGGATCCTCGCCGGTGAGGGCCCGCGCCCAGCACCAGCTGAGCCAGATGTAGTGGTCGATGAGGGCGCGGAGACGGACGAAACGGGCGGCGGCCCACCGCTCGCCGGCTCGCCGTGCCGTTTCGGCGTCCCCGGCCATGGAAGCGATCATGGTCGTGTAATAGACCCAGACCGAGGCCGCGTACGGATCCCCCGGGGTGTCCCAGGTGTCGACGAAAGCCAGCGCCGCGTCGACGTCACCGTGCAGGGCGGTCATGACCGCCCGCCAGCCGGGCCCTTCCCCGGGAATGCTGCCGTCCCGCCGGAGCGGTGTCTCCTCGTCCGGGGCGAGGGCGCCGCCGACAGCGGCGACGTCCTCCTTGATGAGCGTCCGGTACGCCTCACCGATGTTGCCGATGTCCCACTGATGTAGACCCCACATGTGCCGGCCGTAGCGTCGGACGGCCGGGTCGGAGGACACCTGACCGAGTTCGTGCATGCGGCGGGCCAACTGCCCGCGGCCCTTCTCGATGGAGGTGTAGGCACCCATCGTGCGGATGAAGAGGAAGTCGGCGGCCTCCGCCTCCCGGCCCAGAGTGCGGGCCAGGTATTCGGCCCGTTCCAGCAGGTCGAAGGTCGAGGCGTCGTATCCCGCCTCTCGTCTGACAACGATGGCGAGCAGCGTGAGGGCGGAGAACTCCAGCTCCATGAGCCCTGCGGCCCGGGTGACCTGTACGGCGGAGCGCAGCTGTCGATTGGCGGACTCGAAGGCGAGTTTGGCTGCCGCCCGGCGCCCGGCGCGGATCAGCGCCTCCGCGACGCGGACGGGCTCGGCGAGGGGGCCGGCGGCCCACAGGTGGTAGGCGAGGCGTTCGGCGACATCCTCGTCGTCGGCATGGATCTGTTCGAGCGCGTCCGCGACGCGCAGATGCAACTGGGTGACCTGCTGTTTCGTCGCGGTCTCGGAGACCGACTCGCGCACCAGGTCGTGCGCGAAGCGGAGCGAGGACGGGTCCTGCGGCCCGGGTTCGAGCAGCCCTAGAGTGTGCAGGGGTTCCAGGCGGTCGAGACAGTCCGCGACGCCCACACCGGTGGCGCGGGACAGCAGCCTGAGGTTCACTTCGCGGCCGATGAGCGCGGCCACCCGCAGCAGGTGGCGGGCTCGGTCGTCGAGCCCGGACATCCGGTCGCGGACGACGTCATGGACGGTGGACGGGACTCCGGCCGCTGCGGACGTGTCGCCGTCGCCGATCGCGCCGACCCCGCTGAGGAGCCGGGACAGTTCGCGGACGAAGAACGGATTGCCGGAGGTACGGGCGTGGATGACGCGGGCGACGGCGTCGCCGGGATCCTGGCCGGCCTCGTGACGGATGAGTTCGGCCACGTCGGCCGGACCGAGCGGGCCGAGCCGGAACCTGCGGTGACCGGGCCGCCGGCCGGCGGCGGCCAGCACCCGGGAGAGGTCCGGGCCGAGCGTGGGTGCGCGGTCACGGAGCGCGCCGATGATCGCGGTGCCCAGGGGCAGCCGCCCCGCCAGGTGCTGCAACAGCTGCAGGGAGGTGGCGTCGGCCCATTGGAGATCGTCAAGTATCAGCAGTGTGGGCCGCCGCGCCGAGGCTTGTCCGAGGAGCGCGACGACCTGTTCGAACAGCCGGAACTGGGCGTTGCCGTCGGGAAGTTCCCGGGTTGCGTCGTCCCGCGCCGAAAGGAGGCTTCCCAACCCGCCGGTGAGCCACTGTGTGCTCGCCTCGGCGGGCAGACTGCGGACGACCTGGCTCAGGGCCTGCTCCCATGGCCACATCGCCGGTGTCCCGTCGCCCTCCAGGCAGGAGCCCCAGACGGTGAGCGCGCCCAGTCGGCCCGCCACGGCGGCGGCCTCCTCCAGCAGCCGGGTCTTGCCCGCGCCCGGTTCACCCTCGACGATGCCGATCGCGGTGTCGCCGGCGAGTGCGCGCTCCACGATGCGCCGCAGCGTGGCGAGTTCCTCGGCCCGGCCGATCAAGGTGGCCGCCGTGGTCCGGCCGACCTCCTCGTCCGCCTCCCGCGTCGGCGGCGACGCCGGGGGCTGGGTGAGAATCCGCCGCTGTGCTTCCTCCAACGCCGGACCCGGGTCGATGCCGAGTTCGTCGGCGAGCCGGTCACGGACCTGGCGAACCACCGACAGCGCCTCCGCCTGCCGTCCGGCGGCGCCGAGCACGCCGACGAGACCGGCCAGCACGGGTTCGTTGAACGGTGCCATCGATGCGGCCAGTTGCAGAGCCGCGAGCACCCGCTCCGGTTGGCCCTGCGACACGGCGAGCTCCGCCGCCGCCGTGCACGCGTCGTAGAACTCGTTGTCGAGTGCGGCGAAGACCGTCGCGGCGATCGTCCCGTCGGCGATGCCGTCGCCCGCCGGGCCGCGCCAGAGCCCGAGCGCTCCGACGTAGTGATCGAGGGCCACCTCGCGATCGTGCCGGGTCAGCGCGGCCCTGGCGGCATCGACACGTTCCCGGAAGGCGACGAGGTCCAGCGTGGCGGGGCCGGCGGCGAACAGGTAGGAACTGCCGCGACGGTGGAGGTACGAGCCGGTTTCGCGGACGGGTAACTGAGGTTCGAGCAGCCGTCGCAACGCGCCGATGTACTTCTGAAGAATGTTCATGGCGCTGGAGGGGGCGCCATCGCCCCAGACCAGGTCGATCAGCTCGCTCGTGCTGGTCGGTCTGCCGGTGCGGGCCAGCAGCAGAGCCAGAAGGTGTGCCTGTTGCCGTGGCCCGGCGCCCAGTTCGACACCGTCGCGCCAGATCCGTAACGGGCCCAGGATCTGCAGATACGGCACCACCACACTCCTCGATCCCGGGACGGACACGGCCCGATGCTCGCTGGTGCCGACTACGTGCGGAGTGTACGTGGACTGTGCGGATTTCACGGGTGAGTACGGCGATCTCGGCTTCTCGGCAGCGCTCCGATCGCCGAAACGGACTTTACGGACAGCGGAGCACCGTTCACTCCGCGTCAAGTGGCGGGCGCCAGTCTTTGGGTGCACGGCGGCGTCGATGCCTGCCGGGCCGCTCACCCCACTGACGCGATGACCTCGAGTGCCCACATCAGCCGAAAGAGGCAGGACCCACCCCATGAGCCCAGTGCAACCGTTCCGGAGAATCGTGACCGGCCATGACGCGTCCGATCGTGCGGTGATCACGCAGGACGCACCGCCGGCTCGCGTGGTGGAGATCGGCGGGCCTGGTGGCCCGACCTTCTATGAAGTGTGGAACACACGCCAGACGCCGGCCGTCATCGACCGGGAGTCGGGTGAGCCGGCGGAGGACGGTCTGGTGCTCGCGCCTCCCGAGGGCGGCACTCGCATCCGGGTGATCGACTTCCCGCCGGAGGACGACCGGATCCGGAACCTGACGGGGGCCCAGGCGGCCGAGAAGTTCGGGGAGATGGGCGGTGCCGACGCCGCACGGTCCGCTGCCGGTGCCCCGCATCCGTTGATGCACCGCACGCAGACGATCGACTACGGGATCGTCGTCGAGGGCGAGCTCACGCTGGTCCTCGACGACGGCGAGACCATCGTCCGCACCGGAGACATCGTGATTCAGCGCGGCACCAATCACGCCTGGGCGAACCGGTCGGCCGCGAACTGCCGGGTCGCCTTCGTGCTCATCGACGGCCAGTACACCGACGGACTCTGAGACGGACTCCGAGAAGGAGGAGCATCGTATGCGTATTCGACCCATCCCACGCGATGAGCTCGACCCCCGACTCCGCGAGGTGCATGACGGCATCGCCGGCCTCGTCACCGAGGAGCAGGGCCGCGTCGTCATCCTCGACGGCGACGGCGCGCTCGTCGGGCCGTTCGCGGCGATGCTGCACTTCCCCGCGTTCGGGGTTCCGGCGCTGTTTCTGCAGCGGGCGGTCGCGGCGGAGGCTCATCTCGATCCCATCGTTCGCGAGGTGGCGATCCTCACCGTCGGCGCCGCGTACGGCGCCCGATATCTGCTGTACGCACACGAGCAGACGGCAGATGAGGTCGGCCTTCCGGAGGCACGGATCGCGACCCTGGCGGCGGGCGGGCGGCCCTCCGGGCTGAGTGACGAACAGGCCGTCGCCCACGACGTCGCGATGGCGTTGACCTCCGGGCGCGTACTGCCGGACTCCACCTACGACCGGGCCACACGGTTGCTGGGCCATGACGGGGTCGGCGAGCTGGTGTTCCTCATCGGCAGCTACTGCCTCATCGCGATGGTGCTGAACTGCTTCGACGTACCGGTCCCCGGTCGGGAACCGTCGACTGCCCATCCGTGACGACGACAGGGTGCCCGGGCGACCGGAGCACACGTTCGGGCCGCCCGCCGGCGGTGGGCGGCCCGAACGCGGAGGTCAGCCGGATGCGCCGTCCGTAAGCTCGGTGATCAGTTCCGCGGCGCGGCGGGCGAAAAGGTGAGCCTCGCGCTCGACGGACAGTGCGTGCGCCCGCTCGGCAACCGCCCGGACGAGGGGGACCGGCTCTCCGCGTGCCCGCAGCACCCGTGCCCGGATCAGAAGCAGCAGGCTTTCGGCGTAGCGCTGGCCGTACGTTTCGACGGCCGAGTCCGCCTGGTCGAGCGCCGCGTCGGCCTCGTCCAGCTTTCCCGCCGCCAGCCACATCTCGCCGAGGAGCCCGTACCAGGTGGCCAGGCCCGAGCGTGGCGGGTCGGAGAGCGACACGACGATCAGCTCCTGCGCCTCTACGGCCGCACCGGCCGGGTCCTCGCCGGTCACGGCGCGCGCCCAGCACCGGGCCAGCCGTTGGTAGCCGCCGAGGAAGCCGAACGAGAACGCGGGGTCCACGGCGATCCCGCGCTCCGCCGCGCGCAGTGCCCGCACGGGGTCGCCGATCAACGCGGCGACCCGTGCGGAGTAGGTCGCCCAGACCGCGATCGCGTAGGGATCGTCGCCCGCGGCTGCCTCCATCGTGTCGAGGAGGGCCGGCGCCGCGTCGGTGTCACCGTGCAGCGCGGTCGTCATCGCGAGCATCCCGACCGCCATCAGCCGCAGATCGCGCCGGAGCGGGTCCTCCTCCCGGTGGGACAGGTCGTCCAGCACGGTCCAGTCGGTCCGGCTCAGGTACCAAAACGCCTCGCCGATGTCGCCGACTCCCCACTGGTGGATGCCCCAGGCGTACCAGCCGTAGGCGCGCACGACCGGGTCGTCGGACGCCTCGCCCTGCTCCAGCAGCCGGCAGGCCAGTCGGCCGGCGCGGTCCAGGTTCATGCCTTGGGCGTACGCGGCCCAGCGGGAGAAGAGGAAGTCGGCCGCCTTCCGTTCCCGGTCGAGTCCACGGGACAGATGTTCGGCCCGCTCCAGCAGGTCGACCACCGACCCCACGTATCCCACCCGCATGCCGTCCACCGCGGTGAGCAATGACAGGGCAGCCAGCTCCAGCTCCGCCAGGCCCGCTGTCCGTGCCACCTGCCCGGCCGAGTGAAGCTGTCGCGCGGCCGCCTCAAGAGCCAGTTTGGCCGCCGCGCAGCGGCCGGCTCGGACGAGCGCGGTCGCCGTTCGGGCCGGATCCGCGAGGGGGCCGGCGGACCACAGGTGGTGAGCGAGGCGCTCGGCCACCAGCTCGGTGTCCGCGGCCCTGTGCTCAAGCGCGTCGGCGACCAGCAGATGCAACCGGGCCGCGCGCGGTGGCGGTATGTCCTCGGCCACCGATTCGCGGACCAGATCGTGCGGAAAGCCGAACGAGTAGGGGTCCCCGGGCGAGGGTTCGAGCAGGCCGAGCCCTTCGCACGACTCCAGGCGGTCCAGACACGTCTGGTGGTCGAGACCGGCGGTGCGGGCGAGGAGAGCGAGGTCGACGGTACGGCCGATCAGCGCGGCGATCTGCAACAGGCCTCTGACGTCGGCCCCCAGTCCGGCCATCCGGTCGCGAACGACATCCCGGACGGTGGCCGGTACCGCGGTCCGGACCGCGGTGGCCTCCGTGCGGACATCGCCCTCGGCGAGCAACCGGGCCAGCTCGCGGACGAAGAAGGGGTTGCCGGCGGTGCGGGTGTGGATGAGACGGGTGGCACCCGGGCCCGGGTCCTGCCCGGTCTCACGGCGGACGAGTTCGGCCACCTCGGGCGGACCGAGCGGGCCGAGCAGGATCCTGTGGTGACCGGGCAGCCGACTCGCCGTGGCGAGCATCCGCCCCAGTTCCGAACTCGGCGCGGGCGCACGGTCGCGGAGGGCCCCGATCACGCCGGTGCCGCCCGGCAGCCGAGTCATCAGGTGACGGAGCAGATCCAGCGAGGCGGCATCGGCCCACTGAAGGTCGTCGACGACGAGCACCACAGGTCGCCGCGCCGATACCTGGCGGACGAGCGCGACAGCCTCCTCGAAGAAGCGGAACCGGACGCCGCCGTCCGGCATTGCCGGCATCGTCCGACCGCTGCCGCGCGAGGTCACGAGACGACCGAGTTCGCCCGCCTGCCACTCCTCCCGCGCCGCGGCCGGCACGTCGTCCAGGAGCGCGTTGACGATCTGCGCCCACGGCCACATCGACGGCGTGCCGTCCCCCGGCAGGCAATGGCCTCGGACGACGAGCGCGCCACTCCGGTTCGCCTCGACGGCGGCCTCCTCCAGCAGACGGGTCTTGCCCACTCCGGGTTCTCCTTCGACGAACACGAGCCCCGTCGATCCGGCCAGGGCCGATCCCACCGCGTGCCGCACCACAGCCAGTTCCTCGGCCCTGCCGACCAGGCTGTCGGCGGTCGGCGCCCCGCTGGTGGCTGCCGCAGGCCGTTCATGGAGTGTGTCCCCGGCCGGTGCCCGTTCCAGTACACGCAGCTGAGCGGCCACCAGTGCCGGGCTGGGGTCGACGCCCAGTTCCTCGGCCAGCCGGGCGCGGACGGTCCGGAACACCGACAGCGCCTCGGCCGGCTGGCCGGCGGCAGACAGGGCGGCGATGAGACTCGCCTGCACCCTCTCGTGCAGCGGCGCCATCCGGGCGGCCATGTGCAGGGACTGGAGCACACGTTCGGGGCGGCCGAGCGTGATCGCCAACTCGGCGGCCGCCATGCAGGCGTGGCGGAACTCGTCGTCCAGCCCGGCGAAGACAGCCATCCCGGTCGAGCCGTAGGCGACCCCGTCGCCGGCCGAGCCCTGCCAGAGCCCCACCGCTTCCAAGTACCCGTCGAGTGCGGCATGGAGCCGCTGCTCCGTGACGCCGCCCTCTGCCGTATCGACCAGCTCACGGAACCTGACGACGTCCAGTGTCCCGGGGCCGGCCACGAAGAGGTACGCGCTGCCGCGACGTTGAAGGTACGAGCCGGGTTCGCGCGCGGGCAACGTCGGCTCCAGCAGCCGCCGCAGCGCGCCGACATACTTCTGGAGAATGTTGACCGCCGAGGCCGGGACGTCCTCGGCCCAGATCAGGTCGACCAACTCGCTGATGCTGATCGGCTCGCCCGCACGGGCGAGGAGAACCGCGAGCAGATACGCCTGCTGCGGAGGCCCGGCGTCCAGTTCCACACCGTCTCGCCAGACCCGTAGCGGGCCGAGAACCTGCAGACGCAGAGATGTGCCGGAGGAAGCCATTCCTTTTCCCATTCCCAGTCCCGGTCCGCCATACCGGAAATGCACGGCGGACGACCAGGGGCGACAGCGGTGATCGCGGCGGATTCCCTCAGGTGGGCAGCGCACCGAGCAATCACGGCCGGCCCGTCCTACTGACCGATCACCAGGTCCTCGGTGGGCAGTGTCTGGCAGGCCAGCCGCCAGCCCGCCGCCAGCTCCTCGGCGGAGAACATCCCCCGGTCGTCGGTCTCGTGGGCGCCGGAGAGCACCCGCACCCGACAGGTACCGCAAGCGCCTTCGCCGCACGACTGGGGCAACGCGACACCGACGGCGTTGGCGGCGTCGAGGACCGACTGCCCGGGGCCGCACGGGAACGCCGGGGCGCCGCCCACCGTGCCGATCATGAACTGGGCGACACCGGCCGCCGCGGCGGCGACGGCGATGGCGTACGCCTTCTCCCGGCGGGTCTCCTTGCTCCGGCCCGACACGAACGCCTCGGTGCGGATGGCCTCTCGCGGCACACCCAGTTCTGTCAGGCGGCCGATCAGGTCCTGCATCATGGGCGCCGGCCCGCACAGGTGCACGCGGGTCGTCGGGCCTGCGTGGGGCCGCAGCTCGTCCGGACCGATCCGTCCCTCGCGTTCGGTGACGAAGATCGACACCTCCAGTCCCGGCAGCCGGGCCCGCAGCGCCGTGATCTCCGGCCCGAACACCACCTCGTCCTCGGTCCGGAAGCTCGCCAGCAGGACGATCCGCCCCGTGTGACCGGCGTCGGCGGCCGCGAGCAGGACGCTCATCAGCGGGGTGATGCCGACTCCCCCGGCGATGAGCAGGAGTGTGTCCGCCGTGCCTTCCTCGGTGCCCGGCTCCCAGGTGAACCCGCCGTGCGGGCCGCTCACCCGCAACGCCGGCCCGACCTCCAGTTCCTCATGCAGGAATCCCGAGCCCAGCCCGTCCGGCTCGTGCTTGACAGCGATCTCGAGGAAGCCGCTCTCCCCCGGGCTGCTGCAGATCGAGTACGACCGTTCGATCGGCTCGACGGCGACGGGCAGGTCGACCTTCACGTACTGCCCGGCGACGAACGAGAACGGCATCGTGTCCCCGTCCAGGGGTTCGAAGCGAATCCTGCGGACCGTCGGGGTCAGCACCTCGATGCCGGCCACGCGCAGATAGCCCTCCCAGGGCGTGGCCAGATCCCGGGTCGTCCCGCCGGAACGGATGGCCCGCCACATCGTCCCGAGCTGCCGCGGTTTCAGTACGGCGTTCGCCGCCATCAGCCCGCCCGCCAGCGCCCCCACCACACCGGACCCCCAGGCGTCCTGCCCGGCCACGAAGAGGCCCTTTACCGGAGTACGGCATCCCGCCCGAGCCGAGCGCAGCCGCTGGGGAGTCGCCGCGAGTCCGTAGAAGGATCCCCGCACGCTGTGCTGATAGGTCTCGAACGACAGCGGCGTCGCCAGTTCGGCGAACGCGATCGTCTCCCGGAAACCGGGCCAGCGTTCCTCCAGGCGGGCGATCAGCCGGTCGGTCAGCTCGTCCTTGAACTTCCGGTAGCTGTCCGGCCGCTCGTTCCCGGGCGTCCCGCGCCACTGGTCGACCACCTTCGGATCGACGAGTTCCAGCAGCTCCACCGTGTGGAACCGGGCGGCTGGGTTGTTGAGCGACGCGAACGACACGTACAGCGTTCCTTCCCCCACAGGGCGATGAACGCTGTCGTGCTCGTCGAGATCCGGCATGAACCAGTGGTTCTCGCCGCGCAGCCCGAACTCGGCCGGCGACCGGTCCAGTCCGAGGAACAGCATGACCGCCGACCGTTCCGCGGGCAGATCCGCCAGTTCGTGACTCCTCCCGATCAGGGCGTACGTGTTGCGCACGCCGGCCGCCGAGACGACGGTGTCCGTCCGCACCCGGTAGCGGCGGCCGGTGACGCTGTCCTCGACGTCGACGCCGGCCACCCTGCCGCCCTCGACGACGACCTCATGGACCCTCTGCCGGGCGCGCAGCACCACGCCGTACCGCTGAAGGATCTCCAGAACGACCCGGTTGAGCTCCTGCGGACCGCCCACGGGATGTGCGGTGCCTTCCATGAAGAAGGTCAGCGGGACCGCCGCGTGATAGCCGAACGCGCTCGACGCCGGCGGAGTGCCGTACAGCCCCCACCGCGCGGCCAGAACGGCCCGCAGACGCGGATCACGGAAACAGCGGGACACCTGCTCCCGCAACGACCGGAACGCCGACGGGAACAGCCGCTCGACGACGGGCGCACCCGCCGTGCGCAGACCGACGGGCAACGATGCCACGACATTGCGCGCGACCAGCCCGGCCATGGCCCGGCGCGTGGTGCGGAAGAAGCCGTCGATGGCGTCGGCCTCGGCGGGGAACCGTTCCTTCAGACGCTCACGGAACCGTTCCCTCGTCGCGGGGACGGTGAAATCGAACCCCGGGAAGTGCAGTGCGTCGTACTCGTCCGGCAGCGGCGAAAGCTGCGCCCTTCCATCCGTCATGAACCCGAGGAACGGGCCCGCGCTCGCGCTCATGTAATGCAGCCCGGTGCCGAACCGGTATCGCCCGGCGCGGGAGAACTCGTGCGTCATCCCACCGAGCGTGTAGTGCTGTTCGAGGACGAGAACACGCTTCCCGCCGAACTGCGCGATCGTGCGCGCCGCCGCGAGACCCCCCATACCCGACCCGATCACCACCACGTCGGCTTCCTCGTCCGAGACCATCCGCAACCCCCCAGTCATCCGTCCTCAGCGGGCTCAGATTGACCGAACCGGCTTGACATCGACTGAAAAATCAGGGAAGTCCCCTCTGGACCAGGTCCGGGTCTCATTCAATTCCCGTCCAGTGCGCCGCCATAGCTTTGCGCCGAGCGTGCGGGTGTGAAGCCGTGACGTTCTCGAAGAAGTGGCCGTCGGCCGGACGGTGTGGAAGAACCCGACACCCGCTCCGGTCGTTGTCGGCCGTCGTCCGAAGGAGAGGTTGGTCCATGGTGAGCGGGAATCCGACGATCGTGCTCGTGCACGGAGCCTTTGCCGACAGCAGCGGCTTCAACGCCGTCGCCAAGCGGCTCGTCGCCGACGGCTATCCGGTGGTCGCCGCACCGAATCCGCTACGCGGGCTCAGCTTTGACGCGGCCAACGTCAAGGCGCTGCTGGACAGCATCGAGGGACCGATCGTGCTGGTCGGGCACTCGTACGGCGGTGCGGTCATCTCCGCCGCCGCCGCGGGAAACGCGAACGTGAAGGCACTGGTCTACCTGGCGGCGTTCGTGCCGGAGACCGGCGAGAGCGCGCAAGCACTGGTGGAGAAGTTCCCGGGGAGCACCGTGGGCGAGTCCCTGAAGCCCGTGCCGCTGCCCGACGGACAGGTGGACCTCTACATCGACCCGAAGGTCTTTCATCCCCATTTCGCGGCCGACGTGTCGGAGGAGGAAGCCGCCCTCTATGCGATCACGCAACGCCCGGCCACCGGCGCCGCCCTCGGCGAGCCCGCCGCTGGGCCGCAAGCCTGGCACACGATCCCGAGCTACCACCTCATCAGCGGCGCCGACCGGATCATCCCGCCGGCGACGCAGGAGTTCATGGCCCAGCGCTCCGGTGCGAAGACCCAGGTGGTCGAAGGTGCCTCGCACATGGTGTTCGTCTCCCGGCCGGGTGCGACGGTGGCCCTCATCGAGACGGCCGTGCAGGAAGCCGTGCAGGAACAGGTGCTCCCGCGATAGCACCGCCGGTCACCGCAAGCGCATCGATCCGATGATCCACGGGAGGGAAAATGCACAAGAGCGAAAAGGCCATGAGGTGGGGCCTGCGGATCCACCTCTTCTGGTACGTCATCGCCAATGCGGCCCAGGTGGCGCTGTGGGCGATTCTCACATCCGACCACTTCTTCTGGCCCCTGTGGTCGATTCTGGGCTGGGGTATCGGACTGCTGATCCACTTCTTGGCGATTCGTTCGAAGTTCCGATCACTCGCCCGGTCATGACCTGAACCATCACAACGAGGACCAGAGGAGGATCATGTCCGGGAAAGTGGTTCCGGGTCGCAACACCGCCGCCGCCGAAGGCGACGTCGTCGTCTTCCACATCGGGCTGCGGATCAACCGGCTGCGAGCATTCTCCAGTTGGTTTCCGGCCTTCATGTCGATGCCGCGCATGCTGCGCGAGCTGTCCCAGGAAAAGAGCAGCGGACTTCTCGGCTACAAGGTGCTCTACGGCAGCGTCCGGGACTTTCTACGTCGTCCAGTACTGGTCCGACAAGGAGCGGCTCCTCGCCTACGCCCACCAGCAGGACAAGGAGCACCGGCCCGCATGGGCGGCGTTCAACCGACGAGCACGCGCCGGAAAGGGTCATGTGGGCATCTGGCACGAGACGTTCATCGTCCCGGCAGGCTCCTACGAATCGGTGTACGTCGACATGCCCGCCTACGGCCTCGCCGCCGCGACAGGTGTCGTACCGGTCGGCCGGCGCGGCGACACGGCGGCCCAGCGTCTGAGTGCCGCAGAGAAGTAGGCGTCCGAACAGTCGGCGGCGGATGCGCCGTACGGGCGCACCGTCCCGTAACCTGGGCCTCCGCTGCCGAAGCTCCGGAATCCGCAGCTCAGACGCCCTCTCGGACCGGCTCCAGAATCGCCACGCACTCCACATGATGCGTCATCGGAAACAGATCGAACGCCCGCAACGTCCGCACCCGGTAGCCCCCGTCCCGGAAGTACCCCAGGTCGCGCGCCAGGGCGGCGGGGTCGCAGGCGACGTACGCGATGCGGCGGGCGTCCAGGGAGGCCAGGTGTTCCACCGTGGCGCGGCCCGCTCCCGCGCGGGGCGGGTCGAGGACGATCAGGTCGACCTCGGTGATGCCGGTGCGCGGGAGGACGGATTCGACCTTGCCCTGCTCGATGCGGACCCGGGGGAAGTCCGCGAGGTTGTGCCGGGCGTCCTCGACCGCGCGCTTGCCGGACTCGATGCCGAGGACCGCGCCCTTCTCGCCGAGGCGGTCCGCCAGGGCGCCGGCGAAGAGGCCGACGCCGCAGTACAGGTCGAGGGCGGTGTCGCCCTTGCGCGGCAGCAGTCCCTGCATGACGGCGGTCACCAGGGTGTCCGCCGCCTTCGGGTGGACCTGCCAGAAGCCACCGCTGCCGACCCGGTGCGTACGGCCGTCCGCGCGCTCGCGGACGAAGGGGCGGCCGTGGACGCGGTGGACGCCGCCGTCCTTCTCGCCGACCCGCATGACGGACACCGGACGGTCCAGTTCCACGATCGGCAGCCGTGCGCCCGGCCGCGGGGTGAGGATCACCTGCCGGTCCTGCGAACCGGTCGCCGAGATCGCCTCGACCGTCGCCATCCCGCTCCAGTCGCGCTGCTCGATGCCGAGTTCGCTGACGCCCTCGGCGGCGATCATGCAGTGGTCGATGCGCTCCACGTCGTGCGAGCGGTGCCGGCGCAGACCGGCGTGGCCCTCGGCGTCCACCGCGTACTGCACGCGCGTACGCCACTGCGGCACCTGCCCGGCCGGCAGCTTGTCGCCCTCGGCCGGCATCACGGTGCCGTCCCAGCCGGCCTCCTCGGGTGTGAGGCCCGCGAGCCGCTGGAGCTGCTCGGCGATCACCTCGCCCTTGAGCCGCCGCTGGGCGCCCGGCTTGGCGTGCTGCCAGTCGCAGCCGCCGCAGCGGCCGGGGCCGGCGAAGGGACAGGGCGCCTCGACCCGGTCCTTGGAGGCGGACAGGATCTCCACCGCGTCCGCGCGCAGGAAGCGGGCGCCCTCCTCGCCCTCGGTCACCCGGGCCACGACCCGCTCACCGGGCAGCGCGTGCCGGACGAAGAGCACCTGACCGGAGTCGGTACGGGCGATGCAGTGGCCGCCGTGGGCGACGGGGCCGATCTCGACCTCGTACTCGTTCCCCACCAGGGTCTTCTTCGGTTCTGCCTGCATGGCGGGGTGACTCCACAACGTCGAACGAGGAACGGCCGGACAACAGCCCACCAGTCTACGTGGCTGTCGTCCGGCCGTTCACCACAAGGGCGGGCCGCCAGGGCCCCCAGGGCCCGCAGGGCCGCTACGGGTCCGTGAGCCCTTCTACGACTCCGAAGCGGAGCCCGACGCGGAACCGGACCCCGACGCGGAACCCTGAGCCCCGGCCGCCGAGCCGGTCGGCTCCTTCGCCCGGCCCTGTTCCGCGGGACCGCGCCGCACCGCGCCCGGCGCGTTCCACTCCTGCCGCTTACGGGCCCGCATCCGGGCCACCTCGGAGGACTCCAGCTGGTACGGCACGGACGTGACCATGACGCCCGGGGTGAACAGCAGGCGCCCCTTGAGCCGCAGCGCGCTCTGGTTGTGCAGCAGATGCTCGTACCAGTGGCCGACCACGTACTCCGGGATGATCACCGAGACGGCGGCGCGCGGCGACTCCTTGCGCAGGCCCTTGACGTACTCGATGATCGGCCGCGTGATCTCGCGGTACGGCGAGTCGAGGACCTTCAGCGGCACGTCGATCCCGCGCCGCTCCCACTCCTCGCGCAGCGCCTTCGTCTCGGTCGGGTCGACGTTGACGGTGAGCGCCTCCAGGGTGTCGGAGCGCATCAGCTTGGCGTAGGCGAGGGCCCGCAGGGTCGGTCGGTGGATCTTCGAGATCAGCACGACCGAGTGCACCCGGGACGGCCGTACGCTGTCGTCGCTCGGGCCCTCGGGCGCCGCGATCTCGTCCGCGACCCGGTCGTAGTGCTTACGGATCGCCGTCATCGTCGCGTAGAAGATCACCATGCCGAGCAGGGCGACCCAGGCGCCGTGCGTGAACTTGGTGACGAGGACGACGACCAGGACGAGGCCGGTGAAGAAGGCGCCGAAGGCGTTGATCGCCCGGGAGCGGACCATGTGGCGGCGCTTGGCCTGGTCGGTCTCGGTGGCCAGGTGGCGGTTCCAGTGGCGGACCATGCCGGTCTGGCTGAGCGTGAAGGACACGAACACGCCGACGATGTACAGCTGGATCAGGCGGGTGGAGTCGGCGCCGTAGATGATGATCAGGAAGGTCGCCGCGCCGGCCAGGAGCACGATGCCGTTGGAGAAGGCGAGGCGGTCGCCGCGGGTGTGCAGCTGGCGGGGCAGATAGCGGTCCTGGGCGAGGATCGAGCCGAGCACCGGGAAGCCGTTGTAGGCGGTGTTGGCGGCCAGGAACAGCACCAGGGCGGTGGCCGCCGCGAGCACGAGGAAGAAGAAGCTGCCCTTGCCGAAGACGGCCTCGGCGACCTGGGTGATCACCGGGTTCTGGACGTAGTCGGGGCCGACCCCGACGCCGTTCTTCAGCAGGTCGACGGCCGGGTTCTCGGCCATGCGGACATCGGTGGTCAGGGCGAGCACGATGATGCCGCAGAACATGGTGACGGCCAGCAGGCCCATCGCCGCGAGCGTGGTCGCCGCGTTCTTCGACTTGGGCTTGCGAAAGGCCGGCACGCCGTTGGAGATCGCCTCGACGCCGGTGAGCGCCGCACAGCCGGAGGAGAAGGCGCGCAGCATCAGGAAGACCAGGGCGAAACCGGCCAGGCCCTGGTGCTCGGCCTTGATCGTGTACTCGGCGGTCGGCGCCCGCATGGTGTCGCCGAGGACGAGCCCGCGGAACGCGCCCCACGCGATCATGATGAAGACGCCCGCGACGAACACGTACGTCGGGATGGCGAAGAGCTTTCCGGACTCCTTGACCCCGCGCAGGTTCATCAGGGTCAGCAGGATCACGACGGCGACCGCGCAGGCCACCTTGTGCTCGACGACGAAGGGGATGGCGGAGCCGAGGTTCTCGATGCCGGAGGCGATGGAGACGGCGACCGTCAGGACGTAGTCGACGAGCAGGGCGCTCGCGACGGTCAGGCCGGCCTTGGCGCCGAGGTTGGTGGTGGCCACCTCGTAGTCGCCGCCGCCGCTCGGGTAGGCGTGGACGTTCTGCCGGTAGGAGGCGACCACCGTGAACATCAGCACGACGACCGCGAGGGCGATCCACGGGCTGAAGTGGTAGGCCGACACGCCCGCGATGGACAGGACCAGCAGCACCTCCCCGGGCGCGTAGGCCACGGAGGACAGCGGGTCGGAAGCGAAGACGGGTAGGGCGATGCGCTTCGGCAGGAGCGTTTCTCCGAGCCGATCACTGCGCAGTGCGCGCCCGATCAGGATCCGTTTGGGCACGTCGGTCAGTTTGGACACAACAGAGGATCGTATGCCTTCGAACTGGGGCGCGCCCACCCTCCCCCGGGGTGAGCCGGGTGCCGCAGCACCGCGTCTGCCTCACGAGTGAAATCGGCCACGCGTCGGCTGCGGATTCCGTGGCCGCGCCGATCGTCATGCCTATATGACAACCCCCGCCCCGCCGCCGTCCATCGGAGGTTCCATGCACACGACCGCGGAGCTGATCGGAGCCGCCGCCACCCTCGTCGGCCTCGGAATCCTTACCGTTCTCAGTGTCTGGAGCATCAGCCGGCGCTGATCGCGCAAACCGTGCACGGGGGTGCCCTGCGCGGACCGCGCCTGTGTAGCTTGGTCGGCGGTCTGAGAGTCTGTTCAGAGCCACGCCAGAAAAATTTATTGACTTCTTGACTTCTTTACTTCCGGAAGGACGGTCGTGCACATCGTCATCATGGGCTGCGGCAGAGTGGGTTCCGCTCTCGCCCAGACCCTGGAGCAACAGGGGCACACGGTCGCCGTGATCGACCAGGACCCCACCGCCTTCCGACGACTGGGCTCCGGGTTCGGCGGCCGTCGTGTCACCGGGGTCGGCTTCGACCAGGACACCCTGCGCGAGGCGGGCATCGAGGAGGCAGGCGCCTTCGCCGCCGTCTCCAGCGGCGACAACTCCAACATCATCGCGGCCCGGGTGGCCCGCGAGATGTTCGGCATCGAGAACGTCGCCGCCCGGATCTACGACCCCCGGCGCGCCGAGGTCTACCAGCGCCTCGGCATCCCCACCGTCGCCACCGTCCGCTGGACGGCCGACCAGATGCTGCGCCGGCTGCTCCCCTCGGGCGCCGAGCCGCTGTGGCGCGACCCCACCGGCGGCGTCCAGCTCGCCGAGGTGCACGCGGCCCCGTCCTGGGTCGGCCACAAGATCAGCAAGCTGCAGGAGGAGACGGGCGTCCGGGTGGCGTTCGTGACCCGGCTCGGCGAGGCGATACTGCCCACCTCGCAGACCGTGCTGCAGGAGGGCGACCTGGTGCATGTGATGATGCGTACCGACGAGGTCGAGAAGGTCGAGGCGTCGTTCGCCGAGGGCCCGAGGGAAGGCGGTCACTGATGAGGGTCGCCATTGCCGGAGCCGGTGCCGTCGGCCGCTCGATCGCGGGCGAGCTGCTGGAGAACGGCCACGAGGTCCTGCTCGTCGACAAGGCGCCGACCGCCATCTCGGTCGAGCGCGTCCCGCAGGCGGAGTGGCTGCTCGCCGACGCCTGCGAGATCACGTCCCTGGACGAGGCGGCGCTCCAGCGCTGCAACGTCGTGATCGCCGCCACCGGCGACGACAAGGTCAACCTGGTCGTGTCCCTGCTGGCGAAGACGGAGTACGGCGTCCCGCGCGTCGTCGCCCGCGTCAACAACCCCAAGAACGAGTGGCTCTTCAACGAGTCCTGGGGCGTCGACGTCGCCGTCTCCACCCCCCGGCTGATGTCCGCCCTGGTCGAGGAGGCGGTCTCGGTCGGCGACCTGGTCCGGCTGCTCCGCTTCAGCCACGGCGACGCCAACCTCGTCGAACTGACGCTCCCCGAGGAGTCGGCGCTGGCCGGCACCCAGGTCGGCGACGTGGAATGGCCCGAGGACACCTCCCTGGTCACCATCATCCGCGGCACCAGGGTCCTCACCCCGACCAGGGAGGACTCCCTGGAGCCGGGCGACGAACTGCTCTTCGTGGCCGCGCAGGCGCGGGAGGAGCAGCTGGAGGACCTGTTGTCCGTACGGCGCGACACGTAGGAAGCGGGGGTCTGGGGGCGGCAGCCCCCAGATACCTCAGTCCCGACGGTGCCGTCCACCCGCGGCCTCGGCGGCGGCCTTCCGCTCGGCCTCCGCCTTCTCCTCCGCCTCCATCTCGGCGAACACGTCGATCGGCGCGGGCGCCTTCGCCAGGAAGACCCAGGTCAGCCAGACCGCCAGCAGGAAGGGCGGGATCTTCAGGGCGATCAGGACCCAGCCCAGCTGCGCGGTGTTCGCCCACCAGTACAGCGGGAAGAGGATCGCGCACTTGGCGAGCAGGATCAGGCCCCAGGCCCAGCTGGCCTTGGCGTAGGCCTTCTTGCGGCCCGGGTTCCGCTTGCGCCAGGAGAGGTTCTCCTTGAAGACCGGGCCGAGGATCAGACCGATCAGCGGGACCCCGCACAGGGTCGTGATGATGTACGCCAGTGCCAGGCCCAGCGTGTAGAGCATGCCGGGGAGGTAGAAGTCCTTGGCGTTGCCGGTCATCATCGCGAAGACGACACCGAAGGCGACCCCGAAGACCCCGCTGAAGGCGTGCTTGACGGTGTCCTTCATCGCCAGCCGGACCACGACCAGGACCAGCGACACCGCGAGCGCGGCGATCGCGGACATGTGCAGGTCCTTGTTGATCGTGAAGACGGTGACGAAGAGCAGGCCGGGCACGACCGTCTCGATCATGCCCCGCAGCCCGCCGAACGCCTCGAACAGCGCGGCCTCGGTCACCGCCCGGGCGTCGGCCGCGGCGGTGTCCTCCGCGGTCGTGTCTTCGGTCGGCTTGTCGAGCGACGTCACCGGCTACTCCCTACCGAGGGGTCTCAGTTCGTACTTCGGGTTGAACAGCACCCGGCGGCCTCTGCTCATGGAGACCCGGCCCGATGCGATGAGTCTGCGCCCCGGCTCTATGCCCACGATGGAGCGCCGGCCCAGCCACACCACGTCCAGCGCGGCGCTGCCGTCGAACAGCTCGGCCTCCAGGGCCGGGACTCCGGCGCGCGGACGCAGAGTGACCGTGCGCAAGGTACCAGTAACCGTGACGATCTGCCGGTCCTGGCAGTCGCCGATCCGGACGCAGCCGGTCGTCTCGGCGTCCTCCCGCAGCTCCTGGGACTCCAGGTCCTCCTGGGACGAGGAGAGCCGGTCGAGCATGCGCCGGAACCGGCCCACCGGCTTCTCGGAACGCGGAACACCACTCATGTGTGAAGCGTACCGGGGCCCACCGACACAGCCGTAACCCGTCCCACGGCTCACTTCTCGAAGCGGTAGCCCATCCCCGGTTCCGTGATGAAGTGCTTCGGATGCGAGGGGTCCGCCTCCAGCTTCCGTCTCAGCTGGGCCATGTAGACCCGCAGGTAGTTCGTCTCGGTGCCGTACGACGGCCCCCACACCTCCTGCAGCAGCTGCTTCTGGCCGACCAGGCGCCCGGTGTTGCGCACCAGCACCTCCAGCAGATGCCACTCCGTCGGGGTGAGCCGGACGTCCCGGCCCGCCCGGTGGACCTTCTTCGCGGCGAGGTCGACGGTGAACCCGTCGGTCTCCACCAGGACGTCGTCCTCCCCGCCCCCGGCCGGCTCGGCCCGGCGTACGGCGGCCCGCAGCCGGGCCAGCAGCTCGTCCATGCCGAAGGGCTTGGTGACGTAGTCGTCGGCGCCCGCGTCGAGCGCCTCGACCTTCTCGTCCGAGGAGTGCCGGGCCGACAGCACCAGGATCGGCACCCGGGTCCAGCCCCGCAGCCCCCTGATCACCTCGACGCCGTCCATGTCGGGCAGTCCGAGGTCGAGGACCACCACGTCCGGGTGGCGGGCGGCGGCGAGCCGGAGGGCGGTGGCGCCGTCGTGGGCGGCGTCGACCTCGTACTTGCGCGCCTTGAGGTTGATCACGAGGGCGCGCACGATCTGCGGCTCGTCGTCGATCACCAGCACCCTGGTGGCGGTCTGGGAGGGTCCCCCAGCAGGACTCACCATGAAGCCTGCCTTTCCGGTCGTACCGAACGTCCTTGTGCCGCGGCCGGTGCCGCGGTGTCCTCGCCGGGCGGTGCGGGCCGCGGCTGGGCCGCCGCCGGCGCCGCCGCGCGCAGTGTGAGGACCATGGTGAGGCCGCCGCCGGGGGTGTCCTCGGCGTTGAGGGTGCCGCCCATGGCCTCGGCGAAGCCGCGCGCCACCGCGAGGCCGAGCCCCACGCCCGCCCCGCGCGGTGCGTCGCCGTGGCGCTGGAAGGGCGCGAAGATCCGCTCCTTGGCCTCGTCGGGGACGCCCGGCCCCCGGTCCACGACGCGCACCTCGACCCGGTCGGACAGCGCGCTGGCCGCGACCAGCACCGGCTCACCGGCCGGGCTGTACTTGACCGCGTTCTCCACGAGGTTGGCCACCGAACGCTCCAGCAGCCCGGCGTCGACGGCGACCATGGGCAGGGTCTCGGGGATGTCCAGCTCGACGCTCTCCTCCGGGTCGGGGACCCCGCCGAGCGCCATCGGCACCACCTCGTCGAGGTCGATCTCCCGGATGATCGGCGTGACCGTCCCGGTCTGGAGGCGGGACATGTCGAGCAGGTTGCCCACCAGGTGGTCGAGCCGGTCGGCGCCCTCCTCGATGCCTTCGAGCAGCTCCGCCCGGTCCTCCTCGGACCAGGCCACGTCGTCGGACCGCAGGCTGGAGACCGCGGCCTTGATCCCGGCCAGCGGGGTGCGCAGATCGTGGCTGACGGCGGCCAGCAGCGCGGTGCGGATCCGGTTGCCCTCGGCCAGCGCGCGGGCGTGCTCGGCCTCCTCCTGCAGACGGCGCCGGTCCAGTACGACGACGGCCTGGGCGGCGAAGGCGGCCAGCACCCGGCGGTCCTCGGCGGGCAGCACCCGGCCGGTGAGCGCCAGCGCCGCGCGGTCGCCGACCGGCACGTCCACGTCCGCCTCGTCCGGCCGCTGCACGGGCCGCCCGAGGCCCACCTGGCCCGCGCAGGTCCACGGGGCCCGGTCGTCCGCCCGCTCCAGCAGCGCCGCCGACTCCATGCCGAAGGTCTCCCGGACCCGCTCCAGCAGTGCCTCCAGGCTGGTCTCGCCGCGCAGCACATTGCCCGCGAGGAAGGACAGGATCTCCGACTCGGCCCGCAGCCGGGCCGCCTGGTGCGTGCGGCGGGCCGCCAGGTCGACCACCGACGCCACGGACACCCCCACCCCCACGAAGATCACTATGGCGATGATGTTCTTCGGGTCCGCGATCGTCCACCGGTGCAGGGGTGGGGTGTAGAAGAAGTTCAGCAGCAGCGAGCCCAGCGCCGCCGAGGCCAGCGCCGGCAGCAGTCCGCCGAGCAGCGCGGCCGCCACGGTCACCGCCAGGAACAGCAGCATGTCGTTGGCGAGCCCGAGGTGGACGGTGTTCAGCAGCAGCGCGAGGATCGCCGGGCCGGCCAGGCCGACCAGCCAGCCCCAGATGATCCGGGCCCGGCCGAGCCGGGCGCCCCGGGCCACGGGCAGCCCCCGGCCCTTGGCCACCTCCCCGTGGGTGACGATGTGCACGTCGAGGTCGGGACCCGACTCCCGGGCGACCGTCACCCCGACACCCGGCCCGAAGACGTACTGCCAGGCCTTGCGGCGCGAGGAGCCGAGGACGATCTGGGTGGCGTTCACGCCCCGGGCGAAGTCGAGCAGCGCGGCCGGTATGTCGTCGCCGACGACGTGGTGGAAGGTGCCGCCGAGGTCCTCCACGAGGGTGCGCTGGACGGCCAGTTCCTTGGGCGAGGCCGAGGTCAGTCCGTCGCTGCGCGCGATGTACACGGCGAGGACCTCGCCGCCGGCGCCCTTCTCCGCCAGCCGGGCCGCCCGCCGGATGAGGGTGCGTCCCTCCGGGCCGCCGGTGAGGCCGACGACGATCCGCTCGCGCGAGCCCCAGATCGCCGACACCCGGTGTTCGCTGCGGTACTGCTTCAGGTAGGCGTCGACCCGGTCGGCCACCCACAGCAGGGCGAGTTCCCGCAGGGCGGTGAGGTTGCCGGGCCGGAAGTAGTTGGACAGGGCCGCGTCGACCTTGTCCGGCCGGTAGATGTTGCCGTGCGCCATCCGGCGGCGCAGGGCCTCCGGGGACATGTCCACCAGCTCTATCTGGTCGGCTCGCCGGACGAACTCGTCGGGCACGGTCTCCTGCTGCCGTACCCCCGTGATGGACTCGACCACGTCCCCGAGGGACTCCAGGTGCTGGATGTTGACGGTGGAGACGACGTCGATCCCGTCCGCCAGGAGTTCCTCCACGTCCTGCCAGCGCTTGGCGTTGCGCGAGCCGGGGACGTTGGTGTGCGCGAGCTCGTCCACCAGGGCGACCTGCGGGCGGCGGGCGAGGACCGCGTCCACGTCCATCTCGGTGAAGACGCCGCCCCGGTACTCCAACTCGCGGCGCGCGACCTGCTCCAGGCCGTGCAGCATCACCTCGGTGCGCGGCCGGCCGTGGTGCTCGACGAAGGCGACCACGCAGTCCGTCCCGCGCTCCACCCGGCGGTGCGCCTCGGACAGCATGGCGTACGTCTTGCCCACGCCCGGTGCCGCACCGAGATAGATCCGAAGCTTGCCGCGCGCCATGGCCCCATTGTCTTCCCGTGACTCCTGCCTACGCAGCGTCGACCCTACGACCATCGGGCCCGACAAAACGGGCGAGCCAGGCGCCGGCGGGCGCCTTTGACGCAACCCTGACGCACCGGACCCACCACCCGAGCCGACCTGCGGCCCGAGACCCACGACCCGCGGCCCGAGACCCACGACCCACGACCCGCGGCCCGAGACCCACGACCCACGACCCGAGACCCGAGACCCACGACCCGAGACCCGAGACCCACGACCCGAGACCCGAGACCCACGACCCGAGACCCGAGACCCACGGCCTGCGACCAGTGGCCCCCGCGCCCCATGGCCTGCGACTCGCGGCTCACGGCCTGCGGCTCGCGGCTCACGGCTCACGGCTCACGGCTCACGGCTCACGGCTTTCGGCTTTCGGCCCACGGCTCGCGGCTCACACGCGAAGGAGCCGCACCCCGAGGGGCACGGCTCCTTGTCGGCCTTCCCGGCCGGGCGCTCAGCGGACCTCGGTGATCTCCGGTCCGCGCTGGAGCTGGCCCATGCCTCCGGAGAAGCGGGAACCCTCGTCCTGCTGCTGGATGCCCTCGGGGACCATCTGCGCGTCGTTCGGCAGCTTGAGGACGATGGGGTCGCGCGGCGCCATCGGGCCGTCGCCGCGCACCACGACCGTGTCCCGGAAGATCTGCTCGAGCAGCCCGGCGGCCTGCGGCTGCACCGCGCCCTGGCCGGAGATCACTCCGCGCAGGAACCAGCGGGGGCCGTCCACGCCGACGAACCGTACGACGTGGAAGCCGCTCGTGCCGTCCGGCAGCTGCACCGGGACCTGGGCCCGCAGCTCCCAGCCCAGCGGGCCCTCGACCTCGTCGATGATCCCGCCCTGCTGGGTGATGCCCGAACCGATCTCCTCGCGCACCTCGCCCCAGATGCCCTCGCGCTTGGGCGCGGCGAAGGCCTGCAGCTGGACGGCGCTGTCGCGCAGCACGACGGTGGCGGCGACGATCGCGTCGCCCGCGACCTCGACGCGCAGCTCCATGCCGTCGACGCCCGGCACGAACAGACCGCCCAGGTCCACCCGGCCCTCGGCCGGGTCGCGGACCTCGGAGCTGTCCCAGGGTCCGTCGGGCCGCGGCTCGGGCTCGAGCCGGACGCGCTCGCGCTCGCCCGTTACCTCTTCGTCCGCCTCAGTGTCGACACTGTCGACGACCTGCTCGGCCTCGCCGGCCGCGTCCTCGGCGGCACCCTTCTTCTTGCGACGTCCGAACACGTCACTGTCCTTCCCGGTCGGATACGACCGAAGCGTATCGATACCCACCCACACTGCCGCCCAGGGCGGCCTGACCGCTTGCATCGCCCACCGCGGCATGCCCGCCGGTGGACCCGAAGCCCCCCGCGGCCCGTGCCGATTCGGGAAGCTCCGCGACCTCCTGGAAGCGGACCCTCTCGACCTGCTGGACGACCAGTTGGGCAATCCGGTCGAAGCGCTCGAACCGCACGGACTCGCGCGGGTCGAGATTCACCACGATCACCTTGATCTCCCCACGGTACCCGGCATCAACCGTCCCCGGGGCATTCACGAGTCCGACTCCGCACCGGGCCGCGAGCCCCGACCGGGGATGCACGAAGGCCGCGTACCCCTCGGGCAGCGCGACGGACACCCCCGTGGGCAGGACGGCCCGCTCCCCGGGCCCCAGTTCACAGACCTCGGTGGTCCGCAGATCTGCCCCCGCGTCCCCGGGGTGCTCGTACGCCGGAAGCGGTACGTCGGGGTGGACGCGCCGGATCAGGACGTTCAGGGGGTCACGGCTCACGGGTTCACCTCGAAGGCGCGGGTGCGCCGGACCTGGTCGGGGTAGCTCATGGCCGCCCGGATCTCCTCCTCGCGGCCGTGGTGGACGAAGTGCGCCACCTCGACCTCGACGAAGAGCGCGTCGGCGCGGACCGCGACGGGTCCCTCGGGGCCGCCGATGCGTCCGGTGGCCGTCGAGTAGATCTTCCGCCGGGCCACCGCCGTCACCTCGGCCTCCAGGTGCAGCGTGGTGCCGACGGGCACCGGCCGCACGAAGTCGGTCTCCAGCCGGCCGGTCACGGCGATGGTGCGCAGCAGCCAGTTCAGCGAGCCGAGCGTCTCGTCGAGGGCGGTGGCCAGGACGCCCCCGTGCGCGAGCCCCGGAGCCCCCTGATGGACGGGCTGCACCGTGAACTCGGCGGTGACGGTGACTCCCTCGCCGGCCCGCGCCTGGAGATGCAGCCCGTGGGCCTGTCCGCCGCCGCACCCGAAACACTGTTCGTAGTGGGCCCCGAGAAGCTCGCCGGGCGCGGGAGCATCGGGGTGCCGAACGGGTTTCACCGCGTCGGCGGGAGGCTGAAGAGCTGCGGAAGTACCACTCACAGCCGCAGACCTTACCCGCGCGTCGGCTCCTACCGGACACCATGCCAAGCTTGACGCCATGCAGCCCCCCGCCACCCCTTACGAAGAACGTCTCACCGCCCCCCGCACCTGGTGGTTCGTCTCGTTCCTCGTGGGCGTCTCCTTCGCCCTGATCCTGCTGCCCTTCGGCACGCTGCCGCTGCTGGGCGGCCTGGTCGGCGGCACCGCGGTCGCCGCGGTCGCCGCCAGCTCGTACGGCTCCGTGCGCATCCGGGTGGTCGGCGACGCGCTGATCGCAGGCGAGGCGAAGATCCCCGTCGCGGCCCTCGGCGAGGCGGAGGTGCTGGACCAGGAGGAGGCGCGCGCCTGGCGCACGTACAAGGCGGACGTGCGCGCGTTCCTGCTGCTGCGCGCCTACATCCCCACCGCGCTGAAGGTGCAGGTCACCGATCCGGACGACCCCACGCCGTACCTGTATCTGTCCACGCGGGAGCCGGAGCGGCTGGCCCAGGCCCTGCGGACGGCGCGGGAGGCCACGGCCTAGGCGCGCGGCGTCCCGGTTCAGTATCCGAGCTCCCTGGGGTGTCCGGGGAGCTCTCGCATGTCCAGGGGGTGTTCGGGCTTCTCCAGCGGCGGCAGGTCCGCCAACGCCTCCCAGGGCACCTGGGCCTTGCGCAGATCCGCGCGGATCCTCGCGGCCAGTTTCTTGGTGTCGCGCCGGTTCATGGCGGCGCCCACCACGGCGCCCACCAGGAACGGCACCAGCATCGGCAGGTCGCGGACGAGCCGCTTCATGATCTGCTGGCGCAGCTCGCGTTTCATCTGGCCGCCGAGCGCGGAGTTGACCGTGGACGGCTTGAGCGGGTCGATGCCGCGCTCTCCCGACCAGGCACGCAGATAGGCCGTGCTGCGGTCCTTGAGGGTGCCGGGCGGTCTGAGGCCGTACACCTCGTGCAGTTCGGCGATGAGCTTCAGCTCGATCGCCGCGACCCCGGTGATCTCCGCGGCCAGTTCGGTGGGCATCGCGGGCGGCACGGGCAGCATCGCCGCCGCGCCGACGCCCGCGCCGACCGTGGAGGTGGCGTTCGCGGCGCCCGCCACGAGCTTGTCGGCGAGCTGCTCCGGCCCGAGGCCGGGGAACTGTCCGCGGAGCGTCCTGAGGTCCCGTACGGGGATCCTCGGGGCGATCTCGATGATCCGGTCCGCGAGGTAGGACAGACCGGCCCTGGCGCGGTCCCCGCCCTTGCGGACGCCTTCCCGGGCCAGGTCCCTGGCCTTGTCGCGCATCACCGCGACCCGTCGCCTGGCGACGGGCACGGATCCACGCCCAGGCGCCGGGAGGTCAGCCCCGTCGCCTGTTGTACCGAGCGAGGCCGATCCCGCAGGGACCACTCCCTTGCCGGATGAGCCTCGCTCGTCGTCACGCACGCCGTGAGGACCGTCGGACGGCCCTTGGTCCGCTCCCGGCTTGCGGAAGCGGCGCTTCCGAGAGGGGGTCGAGCCAGTCACGGCCGACCCCGCCTCAGTCGCAGTCGCGGCAGATCGGCTGACCGTTCTTCTCCCGGGCCAGCTGGCTGCGGTGGTGCACCAGGAAGCAGCTCATGCAGGTGAACTCGTCCTGCTGCTTGGGGAGCACTCGGACGGCCAGTTCCTCGTTGGACAGGTCCGCTCCGGGGAGCTCCAGCCCCTCCGCCGCCTCGAACTCGTCGACATCGACGGCGGAAGCGGACTTGTCGTTCCGCCGGGCCTTCAGCTCTTCAAGGCTGTCGGAGTCGACATCGTCGTCGGTCTTGCGTGGGGTGTCGTAATCGGTTGCCATTTCGCCTCTCCCCCTCTGGGTGAATGCGGTGTCTCCAGCGCACGTAACGCGTGAGAGGCCGGACTTGTGCCCGCCTCGAGGCGGAGATTTTGCCTCACATCAAGGTCTGTTACTCAATCGACACCCAACCGGACTCCTCATGAGTGATCGGCTTGGATGGCGATCGGGACCGTACACGGTCCTGATGTCGCACTTCAAAGGCGTCTCACCGTGTACTTCCCGTGATCAGGACCCCCGAAAACCCGGATTTTCCGGGCTTTCCGGCAGGCGGCATGATCACGGAGAGTAGATGGCCGGAAATTCGCCCTTGTGATCGATCACACACGGGGTTGCCAGGACCGAGTCCTGAGAATTCCGCGCAAAGCGAACATCCCCGCGTGTGTCGGCGACATGGTCTCAGACGGGCAGGGTGACCCGCATCACGAGCCCCCCTCCCTCACGCGGCTGGGCCGCGATGTGCCCGCCGTGCGCCCGGGCCACGGACCGCACGATGGACAGCCCGAGCCCGACCCCCTTGTCGCTGCCCGTGCGCTCCGTGCGCAGCCGCCGGAACGGCTCGAACAGATTGTCGATCTCATACGCCGGCACGACCGGCCCGGTGTTCGACACGACCAGGACCGCGTGCCCGTGCTGGACCTCGGTGGTCACCTCGACCCAGCCGTCCTCCGGGACGTTGTAACGCACGGCGTTCTGCACCAGGTTCAGGGCGATGCGCTCCAGCAGGACGCCGTTGCCCTGGACGACCGCGGGTTTCTGCTCGCCGCGGATCACCACGCCCTTCGCCTCGGCCTCCCCGTGCACCTGGTCGACGGCCTGCTCGGCGACCTCGGCGAGGTCCACCGGTTTGCGCTCGACGATCTGGTTGTCGCTGCGGGCGAGCAGCAGCAGACCCTCCACCAACTGCTCGCTGCGCTCGTTGGTGGCCAGCAGGGTCTTGCCGAGCTGCTGCAGCTCCACGGGCGCGTTCGGATCGGACAGGTGCACCTCGAGCAGCGTGCGGTTGATCGCCAGCGGCGTCCGCAGCTCGTGCGAGGCGTTGCCGACGAAGCGCTGCTGGGCGGTGAACGCCCGCTGGAGGCGCTCCAGCATGTCGTCGAAGGTGTCCGCGAGCTCCTTGAACTCGTCGTCCGGGCCGTCCAGCTCGATCCGCCGGGACAGGTCCGAGCCGGCCACGGCGCGCGCGGTACGGGTGATCCGCCCGAGCGGCGACAGGACTCGTCCGGCCATGGCGTAGCCGAAGGCGAACGCGATCACGGCGAGGCCGAGCAGGGCCAGCAGGGAGCGGCTGAGGAGGTCGTCCAGGGCGTGCTGGCGCTGCTGGTTGACGCACTCGGCCATCGAGCGGTTCAGCTCGGTCGCCGTGGGGCTGGAGGGGAAGTTGCAGCTCTCGCTCGCGACCTGGCCCGAGAGGATCTTGAAGGGCAGCTCGCTGCCGACGTTCAGCGCGTGCGCGGCCAGCAGGTAGATGATCGACAGCAGCACGATGCCGGCGATCAGGAACATCCCGCCGTACAGCAGGGTGAGCCGTATGCGGATGGTCGGGCGCAGCCAGGGCAGGGTGGGCTGCACCCTCCGGGGGGCCCAGGTGGGCTTCGGGGGCGCCTGGGGAGGCGCGGGTGCGGCGGCCACGGCCGTCAGATCCGGTAGCCGGAGCCGGGGACGGTGACGATCACCGGGGGTTCACCGAGCTTGCGGCGGAGCGTCATGACCGTCACGCGCACGACGTTGGTGAACGGGTCGGTGTTCTCGTCCCACGCCTTCTCCAGGAGCTGTTCCGCGGAGACGACGGCGCCCTCGCTGCGCATCAGGACCTCCAGGACGGCGAACTCCTTGGGCGCGAGCTGGACCTCCTTGCCGTCGCGGAAGACCTCGCGGCGGTTGGGGTCGAGCTTGATGCCGGCGCGCTCCAGGACGGGCGGCAGCGGCACGCTGGTGCGCCGGCCGAGGGCACGCACGCGTGCGATGAGCTCGCTGAAGGCGAAGGGCTTGGGGAGGTAGTCGTCGGCGCCGATCTCCAGGCCCTCGACGCGGTCGCTGACGTCGCCGGAGGCCGTGAGCATCAGCACGCGCGTGGGCATGCCGAGTTCGACGATCTTGCGGCAGACGTCGTCGCCGTGCACGAGCGGGAGGTCGCGGTCGAGGACGACCACGTCGTAGTCGTTGACGCCGATGCGCTCCAGGGCGGCCGCACCGTCGTACACGACGTCGACGGCCATGGCCTCCCGGCGCAGTCCGGTGGCCACCGCATCGGCGAGCAGTTGCTCGTCCTCGACGACGAGTACGCGCACGTCGCTTGTCCTTCCTGTGTCCACCCGCGTAGCGCTCCGTGAGCGCGCGTGGGCAGGGGGTCTGGTGGGTGTGTGCTTCCATCCTGCCCTTTTCGGCCATAAGTCGGCGGTAAGACGGTGAGGCCGCGATGAAGGACGGGTATGAACCCGGGAATGCGAGATTTTCTCGTCCGGTTGAGGTTTCCGTGGAAGGGAGCGGGGGGAGGACGGCTTTACACCCCGCGATCACGCTCTGCATGTGCCGCAACACCATGTGGTACTCCGCGCTCCGCTTGCCGCAGAGTGGGCGTGGGTGTCCGGCACCGTCGCCGCCCGGCAGGGCAGCGCTGGGCACCTACTGGAGACGTGATCGCCCCTTCCCGAATCGGCACACCCCCGTGCCATCGACCCACGACCCAGGACGAGGGGGCGCAGCATGGACGCATTCACCGCAGGACTTCTGCAGCGCATAAGGGCGACCGAGTCCGATCTGACCAGGGCTCTCGACGAGGGCGACGACTTCCTCGTCGAGGTGGAGCAGGCAGAGCTCGACGACCTGCGCCGCCTCGCCGCCGAACACGGTGTGGAGGTCGGCGCGACAAGCGTCTGAGCGGTTGGCACGCGTCGTTCGCACGCGTGACGGAGGGGCCCCGGCGAATCCAGCGCCGGGGCCCCTTCGTGTGCGCGGTCCGCGCCGCCGGTGGGCGTGGTGCGCGGTTGCGGCCGTCAGTCGTGCCAGGCTCCGAAGTCCTCCAGGAGGCGCTGGAGGGGCTCGAAGACGGCCGGGGTGGCGGCGATCGCCAGATCGCGTGAGGGGCGCTCTCCGGGGCGTCCACCGGTCAGCGCGCCCGCCTCCCGGGCGATCAGGTCGCCCGCCGCGAGGTCCCACGGGTGCAGGCCGCGCTCGTAGTAGCCGTCGAGGCGGCCGGCGGCCACGTCGGCCAGGTCGACGGCGGCCGAGCCGCTGCGCCGGATGTCCCGCAGCAGCGGGATCAGCCGCCGGGCCACCTCGGCCTGATGGGTGCGGACCTCGGTGACGTAGTTGAAGCCGGTGGAGACCAGGGCCTGGTCGAGGGGGGCCGGGGCGCGGCAGGACAGCTCCCGCTCGCCCTCCCGGGCGCCGGTCACACGGGCGCCCCGACCGCGTACCGCGTGGTACGACTCCCCGCGCATCGGGATCTCCACGACCCCGACGACGGTCTCGCCGTCCTGCTCGGCGGCGATGGAGACGGCCCAGGTGGGCAGGCCGTAGAGGTAGTTGACCGTGCCGTCGAGGGGGTCGATCACCCAGCGGATGCCGGTCCTGCCGGTGCTGGAGGCGCCCTCCTCGCCGAGGAAGCCGTCGTCGGGTCGGTGCTCGGAGATCAGGCCGGTGATCAGCTTCTCGGCGGCGATGTCCATCTCGGTGACCACGTCGATCGGGCTCGACTTGGTGGCGGCCACCGCGAGATCGGCCGGGCGGCCGTCGCGCAGCAGCTCACCGGCCCGGCGGGCGGCCTCCCGGGCGAGTGCGAGCAGGTCCGGGTGCAGGGGGTCGGTCACGGGGCTCCTCACGCGTAGGGGCTGTCGACGCCCGCGGCGGCCGGCCGGGGCGCGCGGGCCGGGCAGCACCCGACGGGACACAGGTCGTGGCTCGCGCCGAGCGCGCCCAGGGCGCACGGGGCGACCGGGCGGCCGGTTTCGGCGGCGGCGCGTTCCAGGACGAGCTCGCGGACCGCGGCGGCGAACCGCGGGTCGGCGCCGACCGTGGCCGAGCGGCGCACCGGCAGACCCAGCTCCCCGGCCCTGGCCGTGGCCTCCGTGTCTAGGTCGTAGAGGACCTCCATGTGGTCGGAGACGAAGCCGATGGGGGCCATCACGACCGCCGGGACGCCGGCCGCGTGGCGCTCCTCGAGGTGGTCGCAGATGTCGGGCTCCAGCCACGGGATGTGCGGGGCGCCGGAGCGGGACTGGTAGACGAGCTGCCAGGGGTGGTCGACGCCGGTGCGGTCGCGGACCGCGTCGGCGATCACGCGGGCCACGTCCAGGTGCTGCCGCACGTACGCGCCGCCGTCGCCGTGGTCCTCGACGGGGCCCGAGGTGTCGGCCGAGGCGTCGGGGATCGAGTGGGTGGAGAAGGCGATGTGGGCGCCGTCGCGGATGTCCTCGGGGAGGTCGGCGAGGGACCGCAGGACGCCGTCGATCATGGGCTCCAGGAAGCCCGGGTGGTTGAAGTAGTGCCGCAGCTTGTCGATCTTCGGCAGCGGCAGGCCCTCCGCCTCCAGGGCGGCCAGCGCGTCGGCGAGGTTCTCGCGGTACTGGCGGCAGCCCGAGTAGGAGGCGTAGGCGCTCGTGGCGAGGACGAGGACGCGGCGGCGGCCGTCCGCGACCATCTCGCGCAGGGTGTCCGTGAGGTACGGGGCCCAGTTGCGGTTGCCCCAGTAGACCGGCAGGTCCAGGCCGTGGTCGGCGAAGTCCTTGCGCAGGGCGTCCAGCAGGGCGCGGTTCTGGTCGTTGATCGGGCTGACCCCGCCGAACAGGAAGTAGTGCTGCCCGACCTCCTTGAGGCGTTCCTTCGGGATGCCTCGCCCGCGGGTCACGTTCTCCAGGAACGGGACCACGTCGTCCGGGCCTTCCGGGCCGCCGAAGGAGAGCAGGAGCAGGGCGTCGTAGGGGGTGGCATCGAGCGCGTCTGGCATGCGTCCGATCCTGCCACCCGCCTCCGACGGCCGGGAAACGGCGGGGCCGTACCGGGCGCCGTACCGGGGCCGCCCGCGCGGGGCGCACGCCCCGGTGCATTAGGGTTGCCTAACTCGTAAGCTGTATCAGCTGCCTTCACGCCTTACCGAGCGTTACCGGGCACACACCGACGAGCCGCTTTCCACTTCTCGCCGCGCGGAGCCGCCACGCGCGCGTGACCGGACCGACCGGAGACACCGTGCCCAGCCCCTACCGCGCCCTGTTCGCCGCTCCCGGCTCCAAGGGCTTCTCCGCCGCGGGGTTCCTCGGCCGGATGCCGCTGTCGATGATGGGCATCGGCGTGGTCACGATGGTCTCCCAGCTCACCGGGCGCTACGGCCTCGCGGGCGCGCTGTCGGCGACCATCGCGCTGGCGGCGGCGGTGGTCGGACCGCAGATATCGCGCCTGGTGGACCAGTACGGCCAGCGCCGGGTGCTGCGCCCCGCGACGCTGTTCGCGCTGGCCGCGGCGGCCGGGCTGCTGCTGGCCGCGCACCTCCGGTGGCCGGACTGGGTGCTGTTCGTGTGCGCCGCGGGCATCGGCGCGGTGCCGAGTCTCGGCGCGATGGTCAGGGCCCGCTGGGCCGCCCTGTACCGGGGCACCCCGCAGTTGCACACGGCGTACTCCTTCGAGTCCGTGGTCGACGAGGTGTGCTTCATCTTCGGGCCGATCATCTCGATCGGTCTGTCCACCGTCTGGTTCCCGGAGGCGGGCCCGCTGCTGGCGGCCTGCTTCCTGGCCGTCGGCGTCTTCTGGCTGACGGCACAGCGGGCCACGGAGCCCGAGCCGCACCCGCGCGAGCAGCGCGGCGCCGGCAGCGCGCTGCGCTCGCCCGGTCTGCAGGTCCTGGTGGCCACGTTCGTGGCGACCGGCACGATCTTCGGGGCGGTCGACGTGGTCACGGTCGCCTTCGCGGACGAGCGGGGCCACAAGGGCGCGGCGAGCGTGGTGCTGGCGCTCTACGCGGCCGGTTCCTGTGTCGCCGGGCTCGTCTTCGGCCTGCTGCGGCTCAAGGGGGCGCCGGAAAGGCGCTGGCTGCTGGGCGTGTTCATGATGGCCGTGAGTATGATCCCCCTCCTACTGGTCGGAAACTTGCCGTTTCTGGCCGTGGCGCTGTTCGCTGCGGGACTGGCCATCGCTCCGACGATGATCACCACCATGTCCCTCATCGAAGAGCACGTACCACGCGCACAATTGACCGAGGGCATGACCTGGATCAGCACCGGGCTCGCGGTCGGGGTGGCGCTCGGCTCCTCCATCGCCGGCTGGGTCATCGACGCGGCCGGGGCACAGGCCGGGTACGGGGTTCCGGCGGTGTCCGGGGCCGTCGCGGTCGCGGTCGGTTTCCTCGGGTACCGCCGGCTCGGCAGGCCGGCTCCGGGTCGGGGAGGCACCCTTGAGCACCACAACGAGCGGGAAGAACGGCACGTGGCGTAACTGGGGCGGCAATGTGACCGCCCGTCCCGCGCGGGAGGTCATGCCCGCCTCCGTCGAGGAGCTGGCCGCGGCGGTGCGCCGGGCCGCCGAGGACGGCCTGAAGGTGAAGGCGGTCGGTACCGGCCATTCCTTCACGTCGATCGCCGCCACGGACGGTGTGTTGATCCGCCCTCAACTGTTGACCGGTATCCGCCGGATCGATCGTGACACCATGACCGTCACGGTCGAGGCCGGTACACCGCTCAAGAGACTCAACATGGCGCTCGCGCGCGAGGGCCTCTCGCTCACCAACATGGGCGACATCATGGAGCAGACGGTCTCCGGGGCCACCAGCACGGGCACCCACGGCACCGGCCGCGACTCCGGCTCGATCGCCGCGCAGATCAAGGGCCTGGAGCTGGTGACGGCGGACGGCTCGGTGCTCAGCTGTTCGGAGAAGGAGAACCCGGAGGTGTTCGCGGCGGCCCGGATCGGCCTCGGCGCCCTCGGCGTCGTCACCGCGATCACGTTCACCGTGGAGCCGGTCTTCCTCCTCACCGCGCGCGAGGAGCCGATGCCGTTCGACAAGGTCCTCGCCGACTTCGACGAGCTGTGGGCCGAGAACGAGCACTTCGAGTTCTACTGGTTCCCGCACACCGGGAACACCAACACCAAGCGCAACAACCGCAGCGCGGGCCCGCGCAAGCCGGTGAGCCAGGTCTCGGGCTGGATCGAGGACGAGTTCCTCTCCAACGGCGTGTTCCAGGTGGCGCAGTGGGTCGGCCAGGCGGTGCCCGCCACGATCCCGACGATCGCCCAGGTCTCCAGCAAGGCGCTGTCCGCGCGCACCTACACCGACGTTCCCTACAAGGTCTTCACATCGCCGCGCCGGGTGCGCTTCGTGGAGATGGAGTACGCCGTCCCGCGCGCGGCCGTCACCGAGGTACTGCGCGAGCTGAAGGCGATGATGGACCGCTCGGACCTCAGGGTCAGCTTCCCCGTCGAGGTGCGCACGGCGCCGGCCGACGACATCACGCTGTCCACCGCCTCCGGTCGCGACAGTGCGTACATCGCCGTCCACATGGTCAAGGGAACGGCCTACCAGGGGTACTTCACGGCCGCCGAGCGGATCTTCACCGCGCACGAGGGGCGGCCGCACTGGGGCAAGGTGCACACGCGCGACGCGGAGTACTTCGCCCGGGTCTATCCGCGCTTCGGGGAGTTCACCGCGCTGCGCGACCGGCTGGACCCCGGTCGCCTGTTCCAGAACGACTACCTGCGGAGGGTTCTCGGGGCGTAGTCGGAGATGGCGTGAAGTGTGCCACTTCCAAGATCACAGAAACCGCGTAACGGACGGCCAAGTCCCACCTCTTGCCAGAAGTTGAGCGGCGCGCCAATCCACGCACGTGGCCCAAATGGAGTACTGTTGCGAGCCTTGGGCCCGGGCTCCCCACAGGGTGTCCTGGGCCTTGCTGGACCGCCGGGAGGGGACTAGTTGCACAGGGTGACGGCGTTGGTCACTTAGCGTGGCGAATAGGTAACCGTGTCATAACGGCGATCCAGGGTCCGCGCCCGACACGCCGGGCAACTCGGCAAGGTTGTGGCAGGCTGCACCCGGGCAGGCCACACTCGACTAGCGGAAGCAGCGACGCACGTGACGTCGGCAGGCACCACCCGGGAGGTCCCCATGCCCGAACTGCGTGTCGTGGCCGTCTCGAATGACGGCACACGGCTGGTGCTGAAGGCTGCGGACAGCACGGAATACACGCTTCCGATCGACGAGCGTCTGCGCGCTGCCGTACGCGGCGACCGTCCCCGCCTCGGCCAGATCGAGATCGAGGTGGAGAGCCATCTCCGCCCCCGAGACATCCAGGCGCGTATACGAGCCGGTGCGACCGCGGAAGAGGTCGCCCAGATGGCCGGCATCCCCGTCGACCGCGTCCGCCGCTTCGAGGGTCCCGTGCTGGCCGAGCGCGCCTTCATGGCGGAGCGGGCCCGCAAGACACCCGTCCGCAGGCCCGGCGAGAACGCCGCGGGGCCCCAGCTCGGCGAGGCCGTCCAGGAGCGACTGCTGCTGCGCGGCGCCGAGAAGGACACCGTTCAGTGGGACTCCTGGCGCCGTGACGACGGCACCTGGGAGGTCCTGCTCGTCTACTGCGTCGCGAGCGAACCGCACTCGGCGAGCTGGACCTACGACCCGCCCCGGCGGCTGGTCCAGGCCGTCGACGACGAGGCGCGCTCGCTGATCGGCGAGTCCGACGACCTCGCCGCCCCGGAGCCCAGCTTTCCGTTCGTCCCCCGCATCGCGCGGCTGCCGCGCGACCGTTCGATGGACCGTGCGCTGGAGCGCCCGAGCCTGCCCTCCCAGCCGTCCGAACCGGCCGAGGAGAGCATCGGCGAGCGGGAGCGGGACTCGCTGACCAGTCTGCTGGAGGCGGTACCGAGCTTCCGGGGCGACATGGTCGTCCCGGAGCGCCCCGCGGAGCCCGTGGAGGAGCCCGAGGAGCAGGAGCCGGAGGCCGAGGAGCCCCCGGCGCCCGCCGCCTCGGCCGGCTCCGCCTACGCGGACGTCCTCATGCCGCGCTCGGTGGGCAGCCACCGCGACCGGCTGATCGGCGCCACCGACCGGCAGGCCGAGGCGGACGGCGTCCGTCCGGGCCGCCGGGCAGCCGTGCCCAGCTGGGACGAGATCGTGTTCGGGACGCGCCGCAAGAAACAGGAGTGACGGGACCGGGACGCCGTACGGCAACTCGGTCCCGGCATCAGCCGGTTCAGGTAAATCGGTTCGCACGCCGGTTCATACGTACGGAAGGGCCGCACCTGCTCGGTGCGGCCCTTCCGTTTGCCCGGATGCGAGGCAGGTCACTGCGGGTCGGGGCCCACCGCGACCGGCCGGGACGGGTCCGAGGACCACTCCGACCAGGACCCCACGTACAGCGCCGCCGGGATGCCCGCCACGGCCAGCGCCAGCACCTCGTGGGCGCCGGAGACGCCCGAGCCGCAGTACACGCCGACCTCGGTGCCGTCGGAGGCGCCCAGCGCCTTGAAGCGGTCGTGCAGCTCCTCGGCGGGCAGGAACCGGCCGTCGGGGGCCACGTTGTCGGTGGTGGGCGCCGACACCGCGCCCGGGATGTGCCCGCCGACCCGGTCGATCGGCTCGACCTCGCCCCGGTACCGCTCCCCCGCGCGCGCGTCGAACAGCACCCCGGAGCGTGCCCGTTCGGCGGCGCCGTCCGCGTCGAGGAGGCCCACGGCGTCCGCCACCGGTTCGAAGTCGCCCTCCACGCGTGCGGGGACATCGGTCGAGAGCTCCCCCCGCCACTGCGGCAGACCGCCGTCGAGGACCCGCACGTCCGGGTGACCCGTCCAGCGCAGCAGCCACCACGCGCGGGCCGCGGCCCAGCCCTGTCCGCCGTCGTACACGACCACCGGCCGGGCGGCCGACACACCCGCCCGGCGCATCGCCGCGCCGAACTCCGCGAGGTCGGGCAGCGGATGGCGACCGGCGGCGCCCGCCGCGCCCGCGAGCTCCCGGTCGAGGTCGACGTAGACCGCGCCGGGCACATGTCCGGCCGCGTGGGCGGCCCGGCCGTCGAAGGGCGGCTCGCCCGCCGCCTTCGCCACGGTGAGCTGCCAGCGGACGTCGAGGACGACGGGCGGGTTCTCCCCCGCCAGGTCGCCGGCGAGTTCGGTTGCGGTGATGATGGCGTTCATGGTCCCCATCCTCGCGCACGGGGTGGCCCCCACGCTCAGCTCCGGCTACTCTGCTCGGCCGGACACGCTCGATCACGAGGCGTACGGGATCGAGCACATGCCGTACAGGCGATCGACATACGGCGACAACCGCGCGTAAACCGCTGAGAAACCCCCCATCAGGCATCCTCCGAGGGCGGAAGCGACACGGCCACCGCGAGGGGCCGAGGAGAGAGGGACGATGACCGAGGCACGTGGGTCGGCCGGCCTGAGCGGCGCAGCGCAGGCCCGGTACGCGCCCGGTACACCCTGTTGGGTGAGTCTGATGGTGCATGGGTTGACGGCCACGCAGGAGTTCTACGGCGCGCTCTTCGGGTGGGACTTCCAGCCCGGGCCGCAGCAGCTCGGCCCCTACGTACGGGCCCTCCTCGACGGCCGTGAGGTCGCCGGGATCGGCCAACTGCCCCCGGACCGCCATCTCCCGATCGCCTGGACGCCGTATCTCGCCTCGGACGACGTGGACACGAGTGCCGAAACGGTGCGGCTGTGCGGCGGCACCATCGGGGTCGGCCCGCTGGACGCCGCCGAGGCCGGACGGCTCGCGATCGGCTCCGATCCCTCCGGCGCCGTCTTCGGCATCTGGCAGGCGGCGGCCCATCGCGGCACGAACATCACCGGGGTGCCCGGCACCCCCGCCTGGAACGAGCTGGTGACCTTCGAGACCGCGAGCGTCGGCAAGTTCTACGAGACGGTGTTCGGCTACACACAGGAGGCGGAGGTGTCCGCCGACTTCGACTACGTGACCCTGCACATCGGCGGGCACCCGGTCGCGGGCATCCACGGGGTGGGCGCCTCGCTGCCCCGGGACCGGGGGCCGCACTGGGTGACGTACTTCGAGGTGGCCGACGCGGACGCGGCGCTCGCTCTCGTCACCGACCTCGGCGGGCACGTCCTCGGACCGGCCCGGGACAGCGCGTACGGGCGCGTGGCCACCGTCAGCGATCCCGAGGGGGCCCGCTTCGCCCTGATCGAGGGGCCCCGCTGAGGCAGACTCACGCGCCGAGCACACGGTCCGCCGCGGACCGCTGGCGCAGGAACAGCGCCGTTCGCTCCGCGAGGACGTCCGGGTGGGCGTCCAGCCACCGCTGCTGCAGCGCGGCGAGCCGGGCGTAGGCGGTCCGCAGATAGTCGGTGTCGGCCTTGCAGCGCAGGTCCGCCCGGACGGCCGGGTGCCGGCGGACGTCGGTCCCGGCGGGCAGCGCCCTCAGCAGCCCCGCGGGGGTCGCGGCCTTGAAGCCCGCCCGGGCCATGCACTCCTGCCAGCGCGCGGTCACCGAGCGGTAGGCCGGGTCGCGCTCCAGGCTCTCGAGCGCCTCCCGCTCCCCCTCGCCGAGGCTCAGCCGCAGGGTCAGCCAGCGTTCGCGGCCGTCGCCCAGCAGCCGTTTCTCCGCTTCGGCCTGACAGCCCGTCGCGGGCTGGTCGACGTCGACGTACCGGCCCTTCACCGACACCTTGTCGTCGGGGTCGCCGTAGAGCGCGCGGGTGAACGCCTTGCTCCTCGGCTGCTCGGGCGGCAGTGACTCGTCCGCCCCGGCGGCCCGGGTCTCCAGGGTCTCGACGCCGAAGGGCCTCGGCCGCGGGATGTCGGTCTCCCCCGCCTTCGCCACGGGCGCCGCGCGGTAGCCGAACCCCTGGCGTGTCATGCACGCGGTGATGAGCCGCTGCTGGGCGGTGGCGATACGTTCCTTCTCCGGGCCCCAGCTGTAGACCAGCGCGTAGATCGGCGGTGTCGTGCCGAGTCTGTTCAGTTCCGCCGGTGAGAGGGCCCTGCCCTCGGCGGCCTTCGGGCCCGGGCCGCCAAAGCGGCCGGTGAGGGCCCAGGCCGTCGCACCGACGGCCAGGACGAGCAGGAGCGCGGCGATACGGCGGCCGCGGCCGCCCCGAGTGATCAGCACCATGGTGTCCCCGTCGGTGGGCCCGGGTCCCGGCGGTCGGCCGCCGGGACCCGGTGCGTTCCGCTGTCAGTAGCAGTCGATCGACGTCGTGCCCCGCAGCCGCAGGGAGCTGGCCTTGTTGCGCAGATAGTCGGGCAGCGGCGCGCCGTTCGCCCGGCTGTCGGTCCCGCCGTCGCCGAAGTGGGAGTTGGCGTAGTGACCGGGGTTCACACAGAACAGGAAGCCGTTCGCGTCCCAGTCGGTGCCGGTGTAGTTGTAGTAGTGGCTCTCGTAGCCCCCGGTGGTGGAGTTGCTGGCGGACCACACCTGGTTGCTGACCGTGACCCCGTTGCCGAAGGTGTCGTTGCCGAAGTCGGGGTCGGTGTTGAAGTACTGGTGCTTGGACGAGTTGATGTCGGTGAAGAAGACGCAGTGGTTGCCCGAGTCGCAGTTGGGGCCCGCCGAGGCCGGCGAGGCGGCGACCACTCCGCCGGCGGCCACCATCGCGGCCAGCCCCGCGACGACCGCCGCCTTCCTGCGCAGGCCCGCCACCGTGGTTCGTACGGTCATCTCTTCTCTCTCTCCGTCGTCCGGGCCCGGCGGGTCCGGTGGGAAGGGAGCGGCCGGCCGCCGCTCCTCGCCGACCCACCGTGGACCCGCCCGGTGCAGCGGTGGCGCAGGACGGCCGCCGTTCCGGTGCAGTCCTGGTGCAGCCCGCGCGGTGACCGCAGTTGAGGGGCGCGGTGGCCGTGCGGGGCGCGAAACGGCTCTGGCGCCACGCGTGTAGCACACGGCATCGTGGGCCGCAGACCGAAAGAGCGGCGCGTGAACGACCGCGCGCGCCGGGGGGATTCGGGGGGACGCATGGAATTCCGTGTGCTCGGACCGGTGGAGGTGTGGGGGGCGGGGAGAAGGCTTCCGGCCTTCGCGCGCAAACCGACCGCCCTGCTGGCCGCGGGGCTCGTCGACGCCGGCCGTGTCGTACCGGTGGACCGGCTGGTGGACGCGGTGTGGGGAGAGGATCCGCCGGCCACCGCCGCGAAACTCGTCCAGAGCTATGTGGCGGCCCTGCGGCGGGTGCTGCACCGGCCCGGCCGCACCCCGGTGATCGTGACCCGGCCGAGCGGCTATCTGTTCCAGCCCGCCGAGGAGGAGCTGGACCTGTGGCTCTTCCAGGAGCTGGTCGAACGCAGCCGGCTGGAGACCGGGCGTGGCCGGCACACGGCGGCGGCCGACGCGCTGGAGCGTGCGCTGGGCCTGTGGCGCGGCCCGGCGCTCGGCGGGCCGCGGACCCCGGCGCTGCGGGTGGAGGCCACCCGGCTGGAGGAGATGCGCACGGCCGCCGCCGAGCGGCTGATGGACGCCCGGCTGCAGGCGGGCGGCGGTGCGGAGCTGATCGGTGAGCTGACCCGGCTGGTGTCGGAGCATCCGCTGCGGGAGCGGTTACGAGGGCTGCTGATGGTGGCCCTGTACCGCGCCGGGCGCAGGGCGGACGCCCTCGCCGTGTACCGGGACTGCGGACGGCTGCTGCGCCGGGAACTGGGGGTGGAGCCCGGGCGGGAACTGGCCGAGCTGCATGCCCAGTTGCTGGCCGCCGACGTCCTCGGCCCCGGCAGCGGCCTGCCCGGGCTCGCTCCGGATCCGGTCGCGGTCACGGCCGCCGGGGGCGGATTCCGGACACCGGAGCAACTGCCCGCCGCGGTGGGCACGCTGACGGGGCGCCGGACGGAGTCGGAGCGGCTGGTCGCGGCGCTCACGCAGGCCGAGGACGGTGTGCGGGCCCCGGGCCGGGTCTGTGTCGTGCACGGGATGGGCGGGGTCGGCAAGTCGGCGCTCGCCCTGCACGTCGCCCATCGGGTGGCGGCGTCCTTCCCCGACGGGCGGCTGTACGCGGATCTGCGCGGCGGCGACCTCGTCCGTGCCGCCGGTCCGGGGGAGATCGTCGCGGAGTTCCTGCGTGCGCTGGGGGTGCGCGCGGAGCACGTGCCCGGCGCGCTCTCCGAACGCACCGCGCTGTACCGCACGGTGCTGGCCCGTCGGCGGGTCCTGGTGGTCCTGGACGACGCCGCCGGGGACCGTCAGGTCCAGCCCCTGCTGCCGGGGACCGGCGGCAGCGCCGCCCTGGTCACCAGCCGCCGCCGGCTGACCGGGCTGGACGCGTCGGCCCTGGTCCGGCTGGGCGCTCTCGGGGTACGGGCCACGGTCGAGCTGCTGGGCAGCCTGGTCGGGTCCGAGCGGGTGGCCGCGGAGCCGTCGGCCGCGCTCGACCTCGCACGGCTGTGCGGCGGGCTGCCGCTCGCGGTGCGGGTCGTGGGCTCCCGGCTCGGCGCCCGTCAGCGCTGGCCCCTGGCCGGTCTGGCCGCTCGGCTGCGGGACGAACACCGCAGGCTGGACGAGCTGTGCTCCGGCGATCTGGACGTGCGCGCCGGTATCGCGCGCAGCTATCGGGGCCTGGCCGCCCGGGAGCGGCTGGCCTTCCGGCGCCTGGGCCTGCTGGGACCGGTCGACCTCGCGCCCTGGCTCGGCGCGCCCCTGCTCGGGGTGTCCGTGCCCGAGGCCGAACGGCTGGTCGAGGCGCTGGTGGAGGCGCATCTGCTGGAGGTGCTGGTCCCCGACGACTCGGGCAGAATCCGCTACCGCTTCCCCGACCTCGTACGTCTGTACGCCGAGGAGCGGGCCTGTGCCGAGGACTCCGCGCCGGAGCGCTGGGCCGCCGTGGAGCGCGCGGTGCGCCTGTGGCTCACGCTCGTCCGCCATGCCGCGCACCAGGAGCCGCAGCCGGGCCGCGGCTCCCGGGCGCCGGAGGGGTCCGAGCCCGACTGGAGCAGATCGCTGGAACGGCCCCGCCGGCTCCTGGACCGGGTGGAGGCCGGTGTGCGCCGCCCGGTCGGTCAGTAGGGCCGGCCGGTCAGTAGGGTCGGTCGGTCAGTAGGGGGAGACGGGCAGGACGTCCGGCGAGAGCGCGCCGGCGCGGGCGGAGGCGCTGGTCATACGGCGGCGGAAGTGCCGGCGGCACAGGACCTCGTAGGCCACGGTGTCCGCCTGGTTGACGTCCCCGACGACGACCTGCGCGCCCTCGACCACCATGGCGCCGCCGACCGTACGGGCGTTGTGGGTGGCGCGGGCGCCGCACCAGCACAGTGCCTCGACCTGGAGGACCTCGACGCGGTCGGCGAGTTCGACGAGCCGCTGGGAGCCGGGGAACAGCTTGGAGCGGAAGTCGGTGGTGATGCCGAACGCGTAGACGTCTATCCCGAGATCGTCGACCACGCGCGCGAGCTGGTCGATCTGCTCCTCGGCGAGGAACTGTGCCTCGTCCGCGATGACGTAGTCCGCGCGGCCGCCCTGGGAGAGGTGGTCGACGAGGTACACGTACAGGTCCTGGCCGTCCTCGACCTCGACCGCGTCGGTGACCAGGCCGAGGCGGGAGGACAGCTTGCCCTGGCCCGCGCGGTCGTCGCGGGTGAAGATCATGCCCTGCAGTCCGCGCGCGGACCGGTTGTGCTCGATCTGCAGAGCCAGCGTCGACTTCCCGCAGTCCATGGTTCCGGAGAAGAACACCAGCTCGGGCATGGTGGGTGGGGGACCTTTCGGTGTCTGCGGCGGTAACTGCGGCGAAGGGGGGTGGACGGGCGTCAGGAGCGTACTTCGAGCAGGGGGACGAGCTGCTCCGCGGGGGTCATCGAGCCGTGGTTGCCGACCATGGCCGACTCCTTGGGCTCCCGCTCGGAGGCGATGATCAGGACGTCGTCCCGGGCGGCCGCGATCACATCGCCGAGACGCTCGTACACGCGTTCGTCGATGTGCGGTCCGAACCAGCCGGCGGCGATCGCCTCGTCCCGCGAGGCCACCCAGAACTGCTCGCCGAGCACCTCGCGCCAGCAGGTCAGCACGTCGTCCGCGGCGCCGGGGACAGCGTAGACATGGCGGGCGCGGCCCTCGCCGCCGAGGAGGGCGACTCCGGCGCGCAGTTCCCAGTCCTCGTCGAAGTCGATGCGGTGCTGCTCGTCGAAGGGGATGTCGACCATGCCGTGGTCGGCGGTGACGTAGAGCGCGCTGCGCGGGGGCAGTTGCTCGGCGAGGCGCTGGACCAGCCGGTCGACGTACATGAGCTGGCCGCGCCAGGTGTCGGAGGCGACGCCGTAGCGGTGGCCCGCGCCGTCGAGTTCGGCGTAGTACGTGTAGACGAGGGAGCGGTCGCCGGCGGCGAGCTGTTCGGCGGCGAGGTCCATGCGCTCCTCGCCGGTGAGCCGCCCGTGGAAGGTGCCGCCGCTGAGCGCGACCTTGGTCAGCGGGGTGTTCTGGAAGGCGGGCGAGGAGACCTGCGCGGCGTGCACGCCCGCCCGGTCGGCGAGCTGGAAGACGGTGGGGTACGGCTGCCAGGTGTGCGGCGCGGTCCAGGGGTGCCAGCGGAGCTGGTTCATCAGCTCGCCGGTGGCGGGATCGCGCACGGTGTAGCCGGGCAGGCCGTGGGCGCCCGGCGGGAGGCCGGTGCCGACGGAGGCGAGGGAGGTCGCGGTGGTCGCCGGGTAGCCGGCGGTGAGCGGACGTCCGGTGCCGCCGCGCGAGCCGCCGAGGAGGCTGTGCAGATACGGCGCCTCGTCCGGGTGGGCCTCGATCTGCTCCCAGCCGAGGCCGTCGATCAGGAAGACGCAGTTGCGGTCGGCCGGGGTGAGCTCCTCGATCGCCGCGGTCGTGCCGGGTACGCCCATGCCCGCGGCCAGCGTGGGCAGCAGGTCGGCGAGGGAGCCGGTGCCGTACTCGGGGACGGGGGCGGAGGAGACGGCGAGGGGTTCGGGGTGGTCCCAGGAGGCGGGGGCGGCCATCAGCGGGAGGTGTCCGCGGTGGCCTCGGAGAGCGCCTGGGCGAAGACGAGCGTCTGGCGCACCGTCTCCGGGCCGTCGCCCGCCTCGCTGACGCGCAGGCTGAGGTCGTCCGCCGTGGAGTTGCCCGTGTAGCCGTGGTCGGCGTCGCAGTTGGGGTCGCCGCAGGCCGCCGGTTCCAGGTCGATGCGGGAGACGGCGCCCCAGCCGATGGTCAGCACGACCTCTCGGGGCAGGGTGCCGGGGGTGTACGACTCCGGGTTCGCGACCACGCGGCTGAGGACGACCGACGAGATCCGGCCGAGCTTCACCGACTCCGTGGACGTCGTGGCGTACGGCGTCGGGGAGGTGGTGTCGGCGGCCTGCTCGTCGGTGTGGCTGACGATGAAGCGGTTACCGGTGAGGACCAGCACGGTCACATGCCGGCGCACCTCGTTCTGGTCGAACGTGGTCTCCTGGTGGACCAGGTACGACCGGATCGGCTCGCCGCCCACGGCGGCCTCCACCGCCTCGGCCACGAGGGCCGGGTAGTAGCCGCTGCGCTCGATCGCCGCGCGCAGCCCCTGGGTCGTCGTACTGGTCTTGGCCATGCCGTCCATCCTACGGGGACCCACTGACTGCGAGGCACCGCTCGTGGGGGCCCGGTCCGGGCGCGCGAGGGGACCCCGGGTCCGTCAGACCACCGGCAGGGTCCGCGGGCCGAGATCGTCGCGGGCCGGGGGCGGGGCGAGGCGGACCGAGGCGCCCAGGACGCTCACGCCGTGCCGGGCGACGACGACCGGTTCCAGGGTGACCGCGACCACCTCCGGGTGGTCGTCGACGAGACGCGAGACGCGCAGCAGCAGCTCCTCCAGGGCGGGGGTGTCGACGGGGGCGGCGCCGCGCCAGCCGAAGAGCAGGGGGGCCGTGCGGATCGAGCGGATCAGGGAGGTCGCGTCGCGGTCGGTCACCGGCACCAGGCGGTGGGCCATGTCGCCGAGCAGTTGGGAGGCCGCCCCGGCGAGCCCGAAGGAGAGCACGGCCCCGGCCGCCGGGTCGATGACCGCGCGGACGACGGTGTCGACCCCGCGCGGGGCCATCGCCTGGACGACCGGACGGATCTCCTCCGGCTTTCCGAACAGCTGGGTCAACTCGGTGTACGCCCGACGCAGTTGCTCCTCGTCGGCGAGGTCGAGGCGGACGCCGCCGAGGTCGGCGCGGTGGCGCAGGTGGGGGGCGGTGGCCTTGAGGGCGACGGGGTAGCCGAGGGCGCCGGCCGCGCGGGCCGCGTCGTCGGGGGTGGGCGCGGGGGTGGCCCGGCGGGGGTGCACGCCGTAATGGCCGAGCAGCTCGCAGGTCTCCTCGGTGCCGAGGGTGAGGCCCTGTCCGCGGGAGAGGAGCCCGTCGATCAGCCGGGCGGCGCCCTTCTCGTCGATGTCCTCGTACTCGGGCACCTTGCCGGGGTCGGCGGCCTCGCGCCGCCACTGCCCGTACTTCACCGCTTCGGCCAGGGCGCGTACGGCACGCTCGGCGGCGGGGTAGGCGGGGATGAGGTGGGCGCCCTCGGGGGCCTCCCTCGCGGCGGCGCCCTCGGGGGCCGCGCCGGGCTGGGACGGGGTCGCGCCACGCGTGCGTGCGCCCGCTCCGGCGCGCGGTGCGGTGCTGGTCGCGGCGGACAGGGCGGCCGCGAGGCCGCCGAGTTCCACGTGGACGACGAGGACCGGTTTGGCGGGGGCCGCGGCGGCCGCCGAGCGCAGCGCCTCCGCGAGGGCCGCGTCGCTGGGCGAGGTCTCGCCGATCGCCGGGATCGCCGTCACCACGACGGCGTCGCAGGTCTCGTCGGCCAGTGCCCGGGCGAGCGCCGCGTGGAAGTCCTCCGCCGAGGCCTCCGTCGTCAGGTCCAGCGGGGGCAGCGGGCGCAGTCCCTCGGAGAGGCAGGCGTCGTAGGTCAGCAGGCCGAGCGACTCGGAGTTGCCGAGGATGGCCACCCGGGGGCCGGTCGGCAGGGGCTGGCGGGCGAGCAGCAGGCCGGCGTCGACCAGCTCGGTGATGGTGTCGACGCGGATCACGCCGGCCTGGCGCAGCAGCGCCGACACGGTGGCGTGCGGGAGCCGGGTCGCGCGCACGGCGTGGCCCTGCGGGGCGGAGCCGGAGCCCTGGACGACCACCAGGGGCTTGGCCGCCGCGGTGCGCCGCGCGAGGCGGGTGAACTTGCGTGGGTTGCCGATGGATTCCAGGTACATGAGGGCGACGTCGGTGTCCGGGTCGTCGTACCAGTACTGCAGGACGTCGTTGCCGGAGACGTCCGCGCGGTTGCCGGAGGAGACGAAGGTGGACACCCCGGTGGTGCCGGTGACGCCGCCGCCGCGCCGGTGCAGCCGGGACAGCAGGGCGATGCCGATGGCGCCGGACTGGGCGAACAGTCCGATGCGGCCGGGGCGCGGCATCTCGGGGGCGAGCGAGGCGTTGAGCCGCACCTGCGGGGAGGTGTTGATGACGCCGAAGGCGTTGGGGCCGATGATCCGCATGCCGTACGCGCGTGCGTGCCGGACGAGGGCGCGCTGGCGTTCGCGGCCGTCGGGGCCGCTCTCGGCGTATCCGGCGGAGAGGACGACGAGGCCCTGGACGCCGTGTTCCCCGCACTCGGTGACGACCTCGGGCACGTGCTCGGCGGGGACGGCGACGACCGCGAGGTCGACGGGGCCGGCGATGTCGCGCACGGAGCGGAGGGCTGGGATGCCGTCGACGTCCTTGAGGTCCTCGGGGAACGCGCGGTTCACGGCGTACAGGGCGCCGGTGAAGCCGGCCTCGCGGAGGTTGCCGAGGACGCTGCGGCCGACGCCGCCGGGGGCGCGGCCGGTGCCGACGACGGCGACCGAGCCGGGGGCCAGCAGCCGTCGTACGGAGTGGGACTCGGCGCGCTGTTCCCGCGCGCGCTGCACGGCCAGGGAGCGTTCGGTGGGTTCGAGGTCGAACTCCAGGCGGACGACGCCGTCCTCGAAGCTGCGCTGCTGGGTGTAGCCGGCGTCCGTGAACACCTTGATCATCTTGGTGTTGGCGGGCAGCACCTCGGCGGCGAAGCGGCGGATGTCCCGCTCGCGCGCGACGGCCGCGATGTGTTCGAGGAGGGCGGAGGCGACGCCGCGCCCCTGGTGGGCGTCCTGGACGAGGAAGGCGACCTCGGCCTCGTCGGCGGGCGCGGAGGCGGCCATGCCGTCGGCACCAATGCGGTCATAGCGTACGGTTGCGATGAACTCGCCGCCGACCGTGGCCGCGAGTCCCACCCTGTCCACAAAGTCGTGGTGCGTGAAGCGGTGGACGTCCTTGGCGGACAGTCGCGGGTAGGGCGCGAAGAAGCGGTAGTACTTCGACTCGTCCGAGACCTGCTCGTAGAAGCTGACCAGGCGCTCGGCGTCATCGACGGTGATGGGGCGGATGCGCGCGGTGCCGCCGTCGCGCAGCACCACGTCGGCCTCCCAGTGGGCGGGGTACTCGTGCCGGTCCGAGGCGCTCTGCATGGGGCCCAGAGTACGGCTCGCGTACGACAACGGCGCGAGGCAGTCTGTGGAGGACGAACAGCCGGATCGAGGCCGCGATCCGGCGACCGCGCGGGGAACGGGACGTACGACCCGTTCCTCACCGGCTTCACGTGTGGAACACTGGTCTAGACAACACCGGTCTAGACAACCTGAGAACCGAAGGGCAGCAACACATGGCTGAGCGCCGCGTCAACGTCGGCTGGGCCGAGGGCCTCCACGCCCGCCCCGCTTCCATCTTCGTCCGAGCCGCCACGGCCGCAGGCGTCCCGGTGACGATCGCCAAGGCCGACGGCACCCCCGTCAACGCGGCCTCCATGCTGGCCGTCCTCGGCCTCGGCGCGAAGGGGGGCGAGGAGATCGTCCTCGCCTCCGACGCCGAGGGCGCGGAGGTCGCCCTGGACCGGCTGGCCAAGCTGGTCGCCGAGGGGCTCGAGGAGCTCCCCGAGACCGTCTGAGTCACGCACGCGGGCCGCGTCACCTTTCCGTTCCGGGTGGCGCGGCCCCGCCGTTTTCCGCGGCGGTCGCCCCGCATTGCGCGGGCGGGACAGAAAAATCGTCTCGGGGCACACCGAAAGCGCACCGTCGAGAATTCCGGGCGCACACGGAAAAGGGCAGCGGAAATACCACTCCGCTGAATATCCCTTCTTTGTATACGGCTCCCTTGTTAATGCCGCAGACCCGTCATGTTTACGGGAGGTTGCGAAGTCCTCACACGGTCGGCGCGCCCCGCGCCGCCGGTGAAACGCAGCCGGTGGGCGACCGTCGCGCGCTCGGTGTGCAGCGCCGTGACCGTCCGCGCGCGCTCCTGGTCGCCGCGCGCCACCGCGTCCACGATCGCGCCGTGCTCCGCCCAGGACGCCACGGGGTCGGCGGGCGCCTCCACGGCGTACATCCAGGCGATCTTGTGGCGGAGCTGGGTGAGCATCGACGTCAGGGCGTGGCTCCCGGAGGCCTGGGCGAGCGTCTCGTGGAACCAGCCGCCCAGGGAGCGCAGATCCTCGCTGTTGCCCCTGCGGGCCCGCTCCTGGCCCAGCCGGACGAGGCCGCGCAGCACCTTCAGATGGGCCTCGGTGCGCCGTTGGGCGGCCCGGGCGGCGCCCAGCGGCTCCAGGAGCATGCGCATCTCCAGCAGGTCGGCCGCCTCCTGCTCGGTCGGCTCCGCGACGCACGCGCCCGCGTGCCGCCGGGTGACGACGAAGCCCTCGGCCTCCAGGGTGCGCAGCGCCTCCCGGACGGGGACGCGGGAGACGCCGTAGCGGCGGGCGAGGAGTTCCTCGGTGAGGCGGCTGCCGCGCTCGTAGACACCCGCGACGATGTCGTCCCGGATGGCCGTGCACACCGAGTGCGCCGGAATATGCATGAGGGCCTCCGCCTTAATCCCCGTGAAACGTCGCCGAGCTCCGCCGATTGACGTGTGTTCCGTGACTCTATTGCAATGAGCCGGAATTTCCGACGGGGGGCCGGAATCCAGGGATATTTTTTGGACAGCGGAGTGCCGAAAACGGCAAAAGCCCCGGCCGTGGGGGCCGGGGCTCAGGACGAACCGTCGCCGGGTCTTCGGGGCGAACCGTCGCCGGGTGCCGTCAGACGTCGACGCCGTGCTGGCGGAGGTAGGCGACCGGGTCGATGTCGGAGCCGTACTCCGCCGTCGTACGGGCCTCGAAGTGCAGATGCGGACCGGTGACGTTGCCGGTCGCGCCGGACAGGCCGATCTGCTGCCCCGGGGTGACCTGCTGGCCCACCGAGACACCGATGGAGGACAGGTGACCGTACTGGGTGTACGTCCCGTCGTTCATCCTGATGACGACATTGTTGCCGTACGACCCTCCCCAGCCCGCCTCGACGACGGTGCCGAGGCCGACCGCGTGCACGAGCGTGCCGCTGGCGGCGTGGAAGTCGATGCCGGTGTGGCTGCCGGAGGACCACAGCGAGCTGCTCGCGTGGTAGCCGGTGGAGACGTAGGAGCCGGTGATCGGCAGCACGAAGGCGTTCAGACGCTTGCGCTCGGCCTCACGGGCGGCACGCACGCGTGCCTCGCGCTCCTCGACGGCCTTCTTGGCGGCGGCCTCGCGCGCGGCCTCCTCGAAGGCGGCCTTCTTCTGCACGGCGACCTGGTCGTCGACCTGTTCGGCGACGGCCTCGCCGGCGGTGACGACCGGGATCAGCCCGGTCTGCTCGGGGGTCGGCTCCGCGGCGAACGCCGGGCTGGAGGCGACGGTGGCCATGACACCGGTGGTGGTCAGCGCCGCGAAACCCGCCGCGCGGGCGGTGGTGCGCTGCATCCGGCTGGGCCGGCGATGCTTGCCGGTGGTGCAGGTGTACGCCATGAAGGGCGAGCGGTCCTTTCCTTCCCTCTCGCCTACCGGGTTAGCTGACGGGTTCGGAGCAGGAAGGTCTCCTACGGACCCCCTCGCTCACACGCGGGCGCCCGATTCACCCCAGGGACTTCATGGGTCCCCGGCTCCCCTGGCTCGCGCCGTACGGGGACTCGGCGATGACTGTCCGGTGCCGCGGATGCGGCGCGGTGCCTGACGAACAGCCGGGCTGACGGTATGCGGGACCGTTATCAATCCTCAAACGGATCACGGTTTTTGTAGCGTACGCCACAGCGCAGACACGCAACCTCCGCATCAATTCGGACATCTCGCGGCCCCGGGAGGACACCCCTGAAGGGCACTTGCGTCATCCCGGGGCCGCGAGTCCGTGTCCCCCCGCGGCTACTCCGCGGCCACGACGGTCACTTCGCCGATCCCGAGCGCCTCGACGGGCTCCTTGATCTGCGCGGCGTCACCGACGAGGACGGTCACCAGACGGTCCACCGGGAAGGCGCTCACGGCCGCCGCGGTGGCCTCGACCGTGCCGGTCGCGGCGAGCTGCTGGTACAGCGTGGCCTGGTAGTCGTCGGGCAGGAACTGCTCGACCTGGTCGGCCAGCGTGCCCGCGACGGCCGCCGCGGTCTCGTACTTCAGCGGCGCCACGCCCACCAGGTTCTGCACGGCGACATCGCGCTCGGCGTCCGTCAGGCCCTCGGCGGCGAGGGTCCGCAGCACCTTCCACAGGTCGTCCAGGGCGGGACCGGTGTTCGGCGTGTCGACGGAGCCGCTGATGGCGAGCATCGCCGCGCCCGAGCCGTCCGGGGCGGAGCGCAGGACCTGCCCGAAGGCGCGCACTCCGTACGTGTAGCCCTTCTCCTCGCGCAGGACGCGGTCCAGACGGGAGGTGAGGGTGCCGCCGAGGCAGTACGTGCCGAGGACCTGGGCGGCCCACACGCGCGCGTGCCGGTCGGCGCCGATCCGGCCGATGAGCAGCTGCGTCTGCACGGCGCCGGGGCGGTCCACGATGACGACGCGGCCGGTGTCGTCGGCGGTCACCGGCGGCACGGGCCGCTGCTGGGCCGGGGAACCCGTCCAGGCGCCCAGGGTCTCGCCCAGGAGGGCGGCCAGGTCGACGCCGGTGAGATCGCCGACGACGACCGCGGTGGACGTGGCCGGCCGGACGTGCCGGTCGTAGAAGGCCCGTACGGCGGCGGAGTCGATCTTCTCGACGGTCTCCGCGGTGCCCTGGCGGGGCCGCGACATGCGCACGGTGGCCGGGAACAGCTCCTTGGAGAGCTCCTTGGCGGCGCGGCGGGAAGGGTTGGCCAGCTCGTGCGGGATCTCGTCCAGTCGGTTGTGGACGAGGCGCTCGACCTCGCTGTCGGCGAAGGCGGGCGCGCGCAGGGCGTCGGCGAGCAGACCGAGCGCCTTGGGCAGCCGGGAGGCGGGCACCTCCAGGCTGATCCGGACGCCGGGGTGGTCGGCGTGCGCGTCGAGGGTGGCGCCGCAGCGCTCCAGCTCGGCGGCGAACTCCTCGGCGGAGTGCTTGTCGGTGCCCTCGGTGAACGCGCGCGCCATGATCGTGGCGACGCCGTCCAGGCCGGACGGCTCGGCGTCCAGGGGCGCGTCGAGGAGGACCTCGACGGCGACGACCTGCTGGCCGGGACGGTGGCAGTGCAGGACGGTCAGGCCGTTGTCCAGCGTGCCGCGTTCGGGCGCCGGGAACGCCCACGGCCTGGCCTCGCCCGCCCGGGGCTGGGGGTGGAAGTCCATCGTGGCGAGCTCCGTCACTGGGCCGCCTCCTCGTTCTCGTCCTGGTCGGCGGGGGCTTCGGGGGCGGTCGGCTCGTAGACGAGGACCGCGCGGTTGTCGGGGCGCAGGCGGGCCTGGGCGACCTCCCGCACCTCCTCGGGCGTGATGTCCAGGACGCGCTGGACGGCGGTGAGCGCGAGCTGCGGGTCGCCGAACAGGACGGCGAACCGGCACAGTTCGTCCGCGCGGCCGGCGACGGTGCCGAGCCGGTCGAGCCACTCGCGCTCCAACTGCGCCTGGGCGCGCTCCATCTCCTCGGCCGTCGGGCCGTCCTCGGCGAACCGGGCGAGCTCCTCGTCGATGGCGGTCTCGATGACGGGCACCTCGACGTCCCCGGACGTCTTCACGTCCAGCCAGCCCAGGGAGGGCGCCCCGGCGAGCCGCAACAGCCCGAAGCCGGCCGCGACGGCCGTACGGTCGCGGCGCACCAGCCGGTTGTACAGGCGGGAGGACTCGCCGCCGCCCAGGACGGTGAGCGCCAGGTCGACGGCGTCGCACGCGCGCGTGCCGTCCTGCGGCAGACGGTAGGCGGCCATCAGGGCACGGGCCGGGACCTCCTCCTCGACGACCTCGCGCAGCTGCTCGCCGATGACGTCGGGCAGGGTGCCGTCGCGCGGCTCGGGCTTGCCGTCGTGCGAGGCGATGGAGCCGAAGTACTTCTCGATCCAGGCGAGCGTCTGCTCGGGGTCGATGTCGCCGACGACGGACAGGACGGCGTTGTTGGGGGCGTAGTACGTGCGGAAGAACGCGCGCGCGTCCTCCAGGGTCGCCGCGTCCAGGTCGGCCATCGAGCCGATCGGCGTGTGGTGGTAGGGGTGGCCCTCCGGGTAGGCGAGGGCGGTCAGCTTCTCGAAGGCGGTGCCGTACGGCACGTTGTCGTAGCGCTGGCGGCGTTCGTTCTTCACGACGTCGCGCTGGTTCTCCATGGACTCGTCGTCCAGGGCGGCGAGCAGGGAGCCCATGCGGTCGGCCTCCAGCCAGAGGGCGAGCTCCAGCTGGTGGGTGGGCATGGTCTCGAAGTAGTTGGTGCGCTCGAAGCTGGTGGTGCCGTTGAGCGAGCCGCCGGCGCCCTGGACCAGTTCGAAGTGGCCGTTGCCCTTGACCTGGGCGGAGCCCTGGAACATGAGGTGCTCGAAAAGGTGAGCCAGACCGGTGCGGCCCTTGACTTCGTGGCGGGAGCCGACGTCGTACCAGAGGCACACCGCCGCGACGGGGGTCAGGTGGTCCTCGGAGAGCACCACGCGAAGGCCGTTGGCCAGGCGGTGCTCGGTCGCTGTCAGGCCCCCGGTGCCTGCCTGGTCTGTGGCCGTGTGACCCATGGGCATGTACGTCCCTTCCGATCGCGGACGCGGTCGTGGAAACCGCGCGTTTCCTGCCGGTCCTGTCACTGTATGCAAGCGCGCCGTGGGTCGGCGAAGTTCCCGGGGGCGGTACGCCGAGAGCGAGAATCCGGGACGCCGAGCCGGAACGGACATGACGTACCCTGCGGGCAATCATGAGAGGGCCGGGGTCCTGGGCCCGTCTTGTCAGTGCCACGGTCCACAATGGACCGCGTCAGAATCCGTCATACGCCTCAGCAAGGAGCCGGCAGCGATGGCCCGCCGCAGCACGAAGACCCCGCCGCCCGACGACTCGTACGAGGAGCGGATCCTCGACATCGACGTCGTCGACGAGATGCAGGGCTCCTTCCTCGAGTACGCGTACTCGGTCATCTACTCCCGCGCCCTGCCCGACGCCCGCGACGGACTCAAGCCGGTCCACCGTCGCATCGTCTACCAGATGAACGAGATGGGCCTGCGCCCCGACCGCGGCTATGTGAAGTGCGCGCGCGTCGTCGGCGAGGTCATGGGCAAGCTGCACCCGCACGGCGACTCGTCGATCTACGACGCCCTGGTGCGCATGGCGCAGCCGTTCTCCATGCGCGTGCCGCTGGTCGACGGCCACGGCAACTTCGGCTCCCTGGGCAACGACGACCCGCCGGCCGCCATGCGGTACACCGAGTGCCGTCAGGCCGAAGCGACGAGCCTGATGACGGAGTCGATCGACGAGGACACGGTCGACTTCGCGCCGAACTACGACGGCCAGGAGCAGGAGCCGGTGGCGCTGCCCGCCGCCTTCCCGAACCTGCTGGTCAACGGCGCGTCCGGGATCGCGGTCGGCATGGCCACGAACATGCCGCCGCACAACCTGGGCGAGGTCGTCGCGGCCGCCCGGCATCTGATCCGCTACCCCAACGCGGATCTGGACGCCCTGATGAGGTTCGTCCCGGGCCCGGATCTGCCCACCGGCGGCCGGATCGTCGGTCTCTCCGGGGTCCGCGACGCCTACGAGACGGGCCGCGGCACCTTCAAGATCCGTGCCACGGTCGCGGTGGAGACGGTGACGGCCCGCCGCAAGGGCCTGGTCGTCACGGAGCTGCCGTTCACGGTCGGTCCCGAGAAGGTCATCGCCAAGATCAAGGACCTGGTCGGTTCGAAGAAGATCCAGGGCATCGCCGACGTCAAGGACCTCACCGACCGCGCGCACGGCCTGCGCCTGGTCATCGAGATCAAGAACGGCTTCGTGCCGGAGGCCGTCCTGGAGCAGCTCTACAAGCTGACGCCGATGGAGGAGTCCTTCGGCATCAACAACGTGGCGCTGGTGGACGGCCAGCCGCTGACGCTGGGCCTCAAGGAGCTGCTGGAGGTCTATCTCGACCACCGCTTCGACGTGGTCCGCCGGCGCAGCGAGTACCGCCGCAGCAAGCGCCGCGACCGGCTGCACCTGGTGGAGGGCCTGCTGACGGCGCTCGTCGACATCGACGAGGTCATCCGGCTGATCCGCTCCAGCGAGAACAGCGCACAGGCCAAGGAGCGCCTGATGGAGCGCTTCTCGCTGTCGGATGTCCAGACCCAGTACATCCTCGACACGCCGCTGCGCCGCCTCACCAAGTTCGACCGCATCGAGCTGGAGGCGGAGAAGGAGCGGCTGAACGCGGAGATCGCGGAGCTGACCCGGATCCTGGAGTCGGACGCGGAGCTGCGCAAGCTGGTCTCGGCCGAACTGGCCGCGGTGGCGAAGAAGTTCGGCACCGAGCGGCGTACGGTCCTGCTGGAGTCGTCCGGTGCCCCGGCCTCCGCCGTGCCGCTCCAGGTCGCGGACGACCCGTGCCGGGTCCTGCTGTCGTCCACGGGTCTGCTGGCCCGCACGGCGAGCGGCGAGCCCTTCACCGGTGAGGACGACGGCAAGCGCGCGAAGCACGACGTGATCGTCTCGGCGGTGCCGGCCACCGCGCGCGGGGAGATCGGCGCGGTCACCTCGGCGGGCCGGCTGCTGCGGATCAACGTCGTCGACCTGCCGCAGCTGCCGGACACGGCGTCGGCGCCGAACCTCGCGGGAGGTGCCCCGCTGACGGAGTTCGTCTCCCTGGAGGGCGACGAGACGCTGGTCTGCCTCATCACGCTCGACGAGTCCTCCCCGGGTCTGGCGCTCGGCACGGAACAGGGCGTGGTCAAGCGGGTGGTGCCCGACTATCCGTCCAACAAGGAGGAGCTGGAGGTCATCACCCTCAAGGAGGGCGACCGGATCGTCGGCGCGATCGAGCTGCGCACCGGTGAGGAGGACCTGGTCTTCATCACCGACGACGCCCAGCTGCTGCGCTACCAGGCCGCGCAGGTGCGTCCGCAGGGCCGTCCGGCGGGCGGCATGGCGGGCATCAAGCTCGCCGAGGGCGTGAAGGTGATCTCGTTCACGGCGGTGGACCCGTCGGTGGAGGCGGTGGTCTTCACGGTCGCGGGCTCGCGCGGCACGCTGGACGACTCCGTCCAGACGACGGCCAAGCTGACCCCGTTCGACCAGTACCCGCGCAAGGGCCGCGCCACCGGCGGTGTGCGCTGCCAGCGGTTCCTGAAGGGCGAGGACTGCCTGTCCTTCGCCTGGGCGGGCCCGGTACCGGCGAAGGCCGCCCAGAAGAACGGCATGCCGGCCGAACTGCCCGAGATGGACCCGCGCCGCGACGGCTCGGGCGTCTCCCTGCCGAAGACGGTGGGCGTGGTGGCGGGCCCGGTCTAAACCGGTTCCCCGGGGTCCAGGGCCTCGTCCGGATCCTGTACGTAGCGCAGGACGCCCCACATGCCGTGCTCGTCGGCGTGTGGGGCGTCGCTCTTGCACGCCTCCAGTTCCTTGCCGAGCGCGCCGGCGTCGATGCCGGAGCCGATGAGGACGAGCTGGGTGAGACGCTCCTCGGCGGCGCCCCAGGGTTCCGGGTAGAAGCGCAGGAAGCGGCCGACGGCGTGCACGGCGTACCGGTTCCCGGGGTCGTGGGCGCCGAAGTCGACGTACCCCTTGATCCGGTAGAGCCCCTCGGGCCTGCTGTCGAGGAAGGCCATCAACCGGCGGGGGTCGAGGGGGACTTCGGAGACGAAGGAGGCGGTGTCGTAGTCGGCGTGCAGATGCCCGTGGTGCCGGTCGTCCTCGCCGTCGCGGTCGTGCAGGTCGTCGAAGGACAGCTGCCCGATGCGTTCCTCGCCGGGCCGGCAGTCGAAGAGGAACTCCGGGTCGACCCGGCCGTACGACGCCGGGACGACGGCCGCGCGGTCGGTGAGCGAGCGGACGAGGTCCAGGACGCGCCCGGAGTCGGATGCCCGGTCGATCTTGTTGACGACGACCAGGTCGGCGAGGGCGAGGTGCCGGTCGATGCCGGGGTGCTTGCTGCGGGTGTCGTCGAACTCGGCGGCGTCGACGACCTCGACGAGGCCTCCGTACACGATCCCCGGGTGCTCGCTGGCGAGCACCATCCGCACCAGTTCCTCGGGTTCGGCGAGACCGCTGGCCTCGATGACGATGACGTCGATACCGGTGTCGGGGTGGGCGAGCCGCTCCAGATAGACGTCGAGCTCGCTCACGTCGACGGCACAGCACAGGCAGCCGTTGCCGAGGGAGACGGTGGAGTCGCCGAGCGCGCCGGCCACGGCCATGGCGTCGATCTCGATCGCCCCGAAGTCGTTGACGATCGCCCCGATCCGGCTGCCCCCGCTGCGGTGCAGGATGTGGTTCAGCAGGGTCGTCTTGCCGGAGCCGAGGAATCCGGCGAGTACGACGACCGGGATCTGCTGCGGACTGCGGCTCTGCGTCACCGTGCGACCTCTCTGACACCTGCGCGTACTCCGGCTCACGGCTGCGGAGCGCGTACGGGGGATGGACGCGCCCCAGGATACGAGTCGGCGGAATCCCCGCGCGGTGAGCGATTGTCGGCGGCGCTCGCGGGGCAGACGTCTGGCAAGGCGCCCTGGCGTGCGACCCTCGCTTCCCTCCGTGCGCCTCCCCTCCGCCTCCCCCGCCGATCAGAGCCGCTCGGCACTCTGGGAGACGGCAAGCGCCGCCCACCGCTCGCCGGTCCCCGTCACTCCACCCGCACCCCGACGACCGGCGCACGGCTGCCCGATCGGGGGTAATTGACATGGCCACACGGAAGTCTCGGCTGCGGGGACTGGCTCCCGTCGCTGCGGCGGGCCTCGGCATGGCGGCCGGGGCCCTCGCAGCGCTGACCGTCCAGCGGAGCACCCTCAACGCACTGCGCACGCGGCTCGAGCACGTGGAGCAGGCGCTCGCGACGCCACCCCACACGAACCTGGCCCATCAGCAGCGGCTGCACTGGGAACTGCTGAGCAAGGCGATCGACAGCCCTGAGCTGGCCGAAGTGCTGGACATCTTCGAGGTGCCGGCATCACCCCAGAAGCGACGGCAGTACCTCTTCGCCAACGCCCTGTACACGAACCTGCTCTTCTACTACCGCATCGGCAATCTCACCCGCGAGGAGTTCCACGGCCGTATGCGAGGTCTGCTGCAGAATCCCGTCGTCCGGGAGTACTGGTACGCGACACAGGGCCAACGGGCGACCCTCCCCTCCGAGTCGATCGAGGCCGACCTGGGGCGCATGGTCGACGAACTCCTGCGTCAGCTCGAGGAGGCCGATGTGGACGAGTGGTGGGTGGTGGGCGAGCCACCGGCCGAGTAGAGGGCGCGCACCCGGAGGTTCACGCCGACGGCCCATAACGAACAGGTCAAGTCCGGAGTTGAGTGGGACGCCAGGGAGTTGACTCGCGCTTGATCGCGTAGAGGACCCCACACCGTCGTCGCCTACGCCGCCGGATGACGAGCGCACCCCACAGGGCCCGCCTTGCACCGAGCAGTCGTCGTGCGCAAGCCAATGGACCAAGGGAAGCAACAGTGAGTCAGATCATCCGTCGGATCGGTGTGCCCCCAGCCGAGCGGGGGAGCACGGGAGGGGGCAATTGCCCTGACATCTTCGAGTTGGCCGACGGGAACTTCGCCGTGATCGGCACGGACGCCACGGATTCACTGGACCCCGACCTTCCGTCCGACGCGTCCCGCGCCGACTACGAACGCATCGTCGTCGTCAGCCGGGAGACCCTCATCCGCGCGAAGGCCGATATCCCGGACGCTTGACCCGGCTCGGGGAGAGCCGTCGAACTCCCCCGCACAGGGCCCGGTGCGTCACTCGCGCCACCGGGCCCACGGCGCGTGCGCCCGCCGTGCGCCCTGCGCGCCCCCTCCGGCGCGACCTCTGTCCGGTGCAGCCGTACAGGCGCAGTCCTTCAGGCCGCCTCCGGCACCGCCACCGGCGCCCCCGGTCCCACATACCGCGCCACGGGACGGATGATCTTCGAATCCTCGGCCTGCTCCAGGATGTTGGCGCTCCAGCCCACCACCCGAGCCGCCGCGAACGTGGGGGTGAACATCTCGCGGGGCAGCCCGCACAGCTCCATGACCACGCCGGCGTAGAACTCCACGTTGGTGTGCAGCTCACGGCCGGGCTTCAGTTCGGCGAGGATCGCCTCCACGCGCCGTTCCACCTCCACGGCGAACTCGACCCGCGCCCCTCCGAACCGCAGCGCCGTCTCCCTGAGCATGCGCGAGCGCGGGTCCTCCGTGCGGTACACGGCGTGGCCGAAGCCCATGATGCGCTCACCGGCGAGGACCCGCTCCCGGATCCAGGGGTCGATGCGGTCGGGAGTGCCGATCGCGTCCAGGGTGTCCAGCGCCCGGCTGGGCGCACCTCCGTGCAGCGGCCCCGACAGCGCACCCACCGCCCCCACCAGACACGCGGCCACATCGGCCCCGGTCGAGGCGATCACCCTGGCCGTGAACGTTGATGCATTGAAGCCATGATCAATGGTTGAGATCAGGTACTGCTCGATCGCCCGGACCCGCTCCGCATCGGGCTCCGTCCCGGTCAGCATGTAGAGGTAGTTCGCCGCGTACGACAAGTCCTCGCGCGGCTCGACGGGGTCGAGTCCCTTCCCCAGCCGGTACAGGGCGGTGAGCAGGGTCGGCACGGCCGCGGCCGCCACGACGGTGTCCGCGCGGCGCCGGTCCGCGTCGATGTCGTACACGGGCCGGAAGCCGCTCTCCGCGCCCAGCAGCGACAGGGCCGTCCGCATCCCGGCGAGGGGATTCGTCCCGCCGGCCGCCGCGATGGCGGGCAGGGCCGCCGTCACCGCCCCGGGAAGCCGTCGCAGGGCGGCGGTCTCGGCGGCGAAGGCGGCACCGCGCCCCGCGTCCGGCAGCCCGCCGTGGATCAGGAGGTGCCACACGTCCTCGAAGGGGCGGGCGTGCGCCAGGTCGACGGCCGAGTACTGGCGGTAGTGGTAGAAGCCCTCGCGCCCCCGGACGTCGCCGACCTCCGTGTCGGCGACGACGACACCGGCGAGACCGCGCGGTGCGTCGAGGAGTGCGGGCGTGGACGGGTTGACGGGCCGGGCCGCGGACGGGGTGACGGTCATGACTTCCTCCTTTTCATTGATTCGATGTCATTCAACTTGATTCAACTGTCTATGATTGACGAAATCTCTGTCAATATTGATCCAGTCAATGCATGTCCTCTGCGGATACGGTGATCCCCATGCGCGATCACGAACCCGCCCCCGGCCACCTGGACCGACGGCTGAGCACCAAGGAGGCCGCCGAACTGCTCGGCGTGAAGCCCGAGACCGTGTACGCGTACGTGAGCCGCGGTCAGCTGAGCAGCAGGCGCACGCCCGGCGGCCGGGGCAGCACCTTCGACGCCAAGGAGGTCGAGGCGCTCGCGCGGCGCAACAGGCGGGAGAACGGCGGGAGTCCGGGCACGAGCGGAGAGCTCTCCGTGCGGACCCGGCTCACGTTCATCGACAAGGACCGGTACTACTACCGCGGCGTCGACGCGACCGAACTGGCCGCCCGGCACCCGTACGAAGAGGTCGCCGAGTGGCTGTGGACCGGCCGCCTGCCCGCCGGCGCCGTCTTCACCGCACCCGTCGCCTCCGTGGGGGCCGCCCGCCGCGCGGTCGACGCGCTGCCCGAACACAGCGGCCCCACCGACCGGTTGCGGGTGGCCGCCGTCGCCGCTGCCGTCGCCGACCCGCTGCGGTTCGACCTCTCCGAGGAGGCCGTGCTCGGCACCGCGCGCATCCTGATCCCCACCCTCGTCGCCGCCCTCCCGCCCGCGCGGCCCACCCACCGCGACGAGGGCTCCCTCGCCCGGCGCCTGTGGGCGCGGCTGACCGGGCGCGCCGCGGACGAGGCGAAGCTGCGGGCCCTGGACACGGCGCTCGGTCTGCTCGTCGACCACGACCTGGCCGCCTCGACGCTCGCCGTGCGCGTCGCCGCCTCCGCCCGGGCGCACCCCTACGCGGCCGTCTCGGCCGGGCTCGGTGTCATCGAAGGGCCTCTGCACGGCGCCGCGAGCGGGCTCGCGCACCGACTGCTGGAGGAGGTGCTCGACCTGGGCGACGCGGGACCGGTGATCGCCCAGGAGCTGCGGGCCGGCCGTCGCATCCCCGGCCTCGGCCACCGGCTCTACCCCGGCGAGGACCCACGCGCACGTGCCCTGTTCGCCCTCCTGGAGGAGATCCCCGAAGCCGAGCCCGCCCTCGCCGCGGCACGCGACATCGTGACCACGACCGCCCGCCACACCCCGTTGCACGCCAACGTCGACCTGGCCCTGGGCGTCCTAACCGCCTCCTTCGGCATGGAGCCCGCGGCGGGCGAGACGATCTTCGCGGTGGCCCGCACGGCGGGCTGGATCGCCCACGCCCTGGAGGAGTACGGCGAACGGCCCCTGCGGATGCGTCCCAGCGGGCACTACGTGGGACCGAAGCCGCCCCAGCACCTCCCCTGAGGACAACCAAGACAACCAGGATGACCGGGACGACCGGGACGACCAGGACGGCCGTCCGGACGCGACGGAACACACACGATCACACGATCCCGCTCCCGACCTGGGCGAAGACCGCCCGCACAGCCCCTCCCCGAGGACTCCACAGCGATCCACAGCCACCGCGGGAGGTGCGGCGCGTCAAGTCAGGTTAGGCTCACCTCTGTGAGTACGTGCGCGACCGACTCGCGGAACCTCGGCGAGCCCATGCCCGGAACCGCGGCCACCGCCTCGACCTGGCTCCTGCTGGAGCAGGCCGGTCCGTGGGGTGCCAAGGCACTCACCTCGAGCCACCTGGACCCCGTACTGGGCCGAGCCCTGGAAGCGGCCGCGAAGGACACAGGCGTGCGGATCGCGCTCATCCGCCGCCCGGGCCGGCACGCCGACCCCGGCATGCCGCCGCCCGTACGGCAGGTGTACGCGGCCCACACCGCGCCGGGGAACGTCTGGCTGCGCTCCGCCACGACCACCGATCCCGCGCGGCTGCTCGACGTCGACTTCGCCGCGCTCGGCCGGGGAGACCATCACGGCTTCGACACCGCGCTGCGCGGCGGCCCGCACACCGGTGATCCGCTCGCCCTCGTCTGCACCAACGGCAAGCGCGACCGTTGCTGCGCCCTTCTGGGCCGCCCGCTCGCGGCCGAGCTGGCCGCCTCGGGGGTACAGGGCGTGTGGGAGGTCACTCATCTGGGCGGTCATCGTTTCTCCCCGACGGTCCTCGTCCTGCCGCACGGCTACGTGTACGGCCGCGCCGAGGCCCACACCGTCAAGGATGTCCTGCACGGCGTCCAGGAGGGGCGGATCGTCGTGGACGGGTGCCGCGGGCGTTCCGCCTGGGAGCGGCCCGGGCAGGCGGCGGAGCTGGCCGTGCGCCGGGCGACCGGCGAGGACCGCGCCGAGGCGCTCGACGTCGTCCTCACCACCGGCGAGGCGCCGCGCTGGGAGGTGACCGTCGCGCACACCGACGGGCGCCACTGGCGGGTCGTGGTCGCCCAGGGCGCTGCCCAGCCGCCCCGTCCGGAGAGCTGTGGGGTGTCGGTCCTCGGTTCACCCGCGCGGATGGACGTGGTGGCGGTGCGCGAGCTGGCGGTGGCGGCGGTCGGCTGACACAGCCGCGTCCACAGTGGATCCCGGGCCTCGCGGGGCCCGTCCGAACCGTTTCCTCTTGAGCCGGTCAAGAGATCCACGCCACACACCCCTACGGCTGCACCGGCCCGCCCACGTACCGTCTTGGGTATGAGCCCCTCTCCCCCCGCCCGTCGCCTGCGCCTCGGCATGCCCCGGCGCGTGTTCTCGCAGGTGCTGCTGATGCAGCTGGCGATCGCCGCGGGAGTCGTGGTGCTCGCGACCGGTCTGTTCCTCGCCCCGCTCAGCAACCAGCTCGACGACCAGGCGATGCGCCGCGCCCTCGCCATCGCCCAGACCACCGCGGCGGTGCCCCAGATCGCCGAGGACCTGCAGAGGACACCGCCCACGGTGGACGGCCCCGTGCAGCGCGAGGCGGAACGGATCCGCAAGGCCAGCGGCGCGGAGTACGTCGTCGTCATGGACCTCCACGGCACCCGCTGGTCGCACCCGGAGCGCAAGGAGGTCGGCGGCCATGTCTCGACGTCCCCGGACAAGGCCCTGGCCGGCCAGGACGTCATGGAGATCGACAGCGGCACCCTGGGCCGCTCGGCCCGCGGCAAGGTGCCCCTGCGCGACAGCGCCGGCGACATCATCGGGGCGGTCTCGGTCGGCATCGAGTACGACAGCGTGCGCGCCCGTCTGATCCATGCGATCCCGGGCCTGTTCGCCTACGCCGGCGGCGCGCTCGCCGTGGGCGCGCTCGCTGCCTGGCTGATCTCCCGGCGGGTCCAGCGGCAGACCCGTGACCTGGCCTTCTCCGATATCTCCGCCCTGCTCGCGGAGCGCGAGGCGATGCTGCACGGCATCCGCGAGGGCGTCGTCGCACTGGACCGGAGCGGCCGCGTCCGGCTGCTCAACGACGAGGCGCAGCGGCTCCTGGGCCTCGGCGACGAGGCGGTGGGCCGCTCCCCCGACGAGGCGCTCGGCGAAGGACGTACGGCCGACGTACTGGCCGGCCGGGTGACGGGCACCGACCTGATCGCCGTACGCGGACAGCGCGTGCTGGTCGTCAACCGGATGCCCACCGACGACGGCGGCGCCGTGGCCACCCTGCGCGACCGCACCGAACTGGAGCAGCTCGGCCGCGAGCTCGACTCCACGCGCGGGCTGATCGACGCGCTGCGCGCCCAGGACCACGAGCACGCCAACCGTATGCACACCCTCCTCGGTCTGCTCGAGCTGGAGATGTACGACGACGCCGTGGACTTCGTCGGAGAGGTGGTCGGTGACCACCGCGTCACCTCGGAGCAGGTGACCGAGAAGATCGAGGACCCGCTGCTCGCCGCGCTGCTGGTCGGCAAGGCGACCGTCGCGGCCGAGCGCGGGGTCGCCCTGTGGGTCTCCGACGGCACCCGGCTGCCGGACCGGCTCGTCGACCCGCGCGGGCTGGTCACGGTCGTCGGCAACCTCGTGGACAACGCGCTCGACGCCGTCGCCGGCACCCCGCACGCGCGCGTGGAGGTCGAACTGCGCGCGGAGGGCCGTACCGCCGTCCTGCGGATACGGGACACCGGACCCGGGATCCCGGCCGAGCAGCGCGAGCTGGTCTTCACCGAGGGCTGGTCCACGAAGAAGCCGCCCGCGCACGGCAAGCGCGGCATCGGACTCTCGCTGGTCCGCAGGCTCGCGGAGCGGCAGGGAGGCAGTGCCACGGTCGGCGAGGCGGCCGGCGGGGGCGCCGAGTTCACCGTCGTCCTGCCCGAGGCGCTGGCCGGGCCCGACCTGGAACCCGTACTGACCGCATCGGTGAACAGCACTGTCGAGGAGGAGTCGCGATGATCGACGTCCTGGTCGTGGACGACGACACCAGGGTCGCCCAGGTCAACGCCGCCTATGTCGAGAAGGTGCCGGGCTTCCGGGTCGCCGGCGAGGCCCACAGCGCGGCCGAGGCGCTGCGCCAGCTGGAGCTGCATCCGCGCCTCGACCTGGTCCTGCTGGACCACTACCTGCCCGACGAGACGGGCCTGGAGGTCGTCCAGGAGATGCGGCGGCGCGGCCACCAGACCGACGTGATCATGGTGACCGCGGCGCGGGACGTCTCGACCGTGCAGGCGGCGATGCGCCAGGGCGCCCTTCAGTACCTGGTGAAGCCGTTCAACTTCGCGGGCCTGCGGGCCAAGCTGGAGGCGTACGCCGATCTGCGCCGCACGTTGGACGGCGGCGGCGAGGCCGAACAGGCCGACGTCGACCGCATCTTCGGCGCGCTGTCCGCGTCCTCGGAGCCCGGGCTGCCCAAGGGGCACTCCCCCACCACGGCCGAACTGGTCCGCCAGTCCCTGATGAACGCCGAGGGGCCGCTGTCGGCCCAGGAGATCGCCGACCGGACCGGGGTGAGCCGCCAGACCGCCCAGCGTTATCTGAAGCTCCTGGAACGCACGGGACGGGCCCGGCTGACCCTGAAGTACGGCGACGCGGGCCGCCCGGAACACCGTTACGTGTGGGCGACCCGCGCCTGAGGGCACGGCGGGGCGGGGGCGTCAGCCGGCCGCCTTCTCCACGAACTCCGTGGTGTAGGTCTTGCTCAGGTCGACGTCGGCGTTCTGGATGGTGGGGTTGAACGCCTTGAGGACCTTCTCCACGGTCTCGGGACCCTCCTCGGGCATCACGCCGTCCTTGGTGAACATCGGCAGCGTGCTCTTGATGGCCACCGCGTACAGCGTCTTGTTGCCCTGCGAGTAGTCGGCCGGCATCTTGTCGGCGATCTCGCTGGCGCTGTGGGTGGACATCCACTTAAGCGTCTTGACGAATGCATTGGCCAACTTCTGGACGGTGTCCTTGTGACTGTTGACCCAGTCCGTCTGCATGTACAGGCTTGACGACGGGTACGGCCCGCCCAGCGCCTCCATGGAGCCCTGCGGCGTCCTCATGTCGATGAGGACCTTGCCGGCCTTCTTGTCCAGGATGTTCGCGACGGTCGGGTCGGTCGTCATCCCCGCGTCGATGGCGCCCTTCTCCAGCGCCGAGATGAACGTCGGACCCGCGCCCACCGCGACCGGGGTGAAATCGCTGACCTTCACGCCGTTCTTGACGGCGAGGTACTTGGTGAGGAAGTCGGTCGAGGAGCCGAGGCCGGTCACGCCGAGCTTCTTGCCCTTGAAGTCCTCGGGCGAGGTGATCTTGTCCTCCGCCTTGGTGGAGACGATCTCCACCTCGCCGGGCGCGTGCGAGAACTGCACGACGGACTCGACGGCCTTGCCCTTCACCTGGAGGTCGAGCGTGTGGTCGTAGAAGCCGACGGCGCCCTGGACCTGGCCGGAGACGAGCGCGGTCTCGGCCTGCACACCGGCCGGCTCGCTCAGCAGCTCGACGTCGAGGCCCTCGGCGTCGAAGTAGCCGAGGCGCTGGGTGAGCATCGCGGGCAGGTAGATGACCTTGTCCAGGCCACCGACCATGATCTTGACCTTCGTCCCCTTGCCGTCGCCGCCGGAACCGGTCGAGGCGGTGCTCGCCGCGTCGTTGGCACAGGCGGTGAGGGAGGAGAGGGCGAGCAGGCCGGCGGCGGCCAGGGCGGCGTGTCTGGCGGAGAAGCGCATGACGGGTTCACGTCCTTGTGAGAGATGCGGGTGCGGGGAGGGGATCGTTCAACGAAAGGGCAGGGGGATGCTCGGGCCGAGGATCGTTCAACGACGGGTCAGCTGTCGGAGCCCGACGGCTTCCACCGGAAGATGCGCCGCTCGGCGAAGGTGAGCAGTCCCTCGGCGACGAGTGCCACGACGGCGAGGATGACCATCGCCGCGTACACGCCGGCCGCGTTGAACGTGCCCTGGGACTGCGCGACGAGCAGACCGATGCCCTTGGTGGCGCCGATGTACTCGCCGACGATCGCGCCGATGAGGGCGAAGCCGAAGCTGACGTGGAGGCTGGTGAAGATCCAGGAGGTGGCGGACGGGATGACGACCTGAAGCGTCACCCTGCGGTCGCTCGCCCCGAGGATGCGGGCGTTGGCGACCAGGTTGCGGTCGACCTCGCGGGCGCCCTGGAAGGCGTTGAAGAAGACGGGGAAGAACACCAGGACGACGGCCGAGGCGACCTTGGAGGCGGGGCCGAGTCCGAACCAGATGACGAAGATCGGCGCAAGGACGATACGGGGGATCGAGTTGAGCACCTTGATGTAGGGACCAAGGACATCGGCGAGGAAGGTGACCCGCCCGAGCGCGATACCGCACACGACACCGGCGATCACACCGATGACCCAGCCGAGCAGTGCCTCGTAGAGCGTGTACCAGATCTGCTCGCCGAGGGAGCCGAGCGCGGTCCCGTGAGTGACCCAGGTCCAGATCTGGTCCCAGATCTTGGAGGGCATCGAGAAGTTGAACGGATCGATGACCTTGGCCCGGGAGAGCGCCTCCCACAGGGCGAGGACGGCCACCAGGAGCAGGACCCGGGAGGTCCCGACGACGATCTTGCGTCTGCGGGCGGCACGCGCGCGCGAGTGGGCGCGATCCGGCGCCTTGACCGCGTCCGCGACGGGCGTGCTGAGGACGTCAGGCGACATGGGCGGCACCTCTTTCGCGGGTGATGCGGACCTCTTCGCCGAGGGACTCCCAGATCTCGCGGTAGATCTCGATGAACCGCGGCTCCAGACGCACCGACTCGACCTTGCGGGGGCGCGGCAGGTCGATGTCGAAGACCTGCTTCACGGTGGCCGGCCCCGCGGTCATGACCACGACCCTGTCGGCCAGCGCGATGGACTCCTCCAGGTCGTGGGTGACGAAGACGACCGAGGCGCCCGTGCCCTCCCACAGCTCCAGGAGCTCGTCCGACATCAGGGCCCTCGTCTGCACGTCGAGCGCCGAGAACGGCTCGTCCATGAGCAGGATCTGGGGGTCGTTGACGAAGGTGGCGGCGAGGGCGACCCGCTTGCGCTGACCACCGGAGAGCTGGTGCGGGTAGCGGTCCTCGAAGGCCGCGAGCCCGACCCGCGCCAGCCACTCACGGGCCTTCTGTCTGGCCTCCGCCTTGGGCACGCCGCGGAAACGGGGGCCCGCCATCACATTGGACAGGACGGTGCGCCACGGGAAGGTGGCGTCCTGCTGGAAGACGAAGCCGACCTTGTCGCCGACCCCGCGCACCGGCTGCCCGGCGACCAGCACCTCGCCCCGGGTCGGCTCCTCCAGGCCGCTGACCAGGGTCAACGTGGTCGACTTACCGCAGCCGGTGGGTCCGACGACGGCCACGAACTCGCCGCGCCCGATGGTGAGGTCGAGGTCCCGGACGGCCGTGTGCAGGCCTCCCGAGGGGGTCCTGAAGACCTTGCTCGCGCCCCGCAGCTCGATGGCGGGGCTGGTGTGTGCGCTCATGGCCGGGGACGGTAGATGTGAGCCGGGACACGGCATCAGCCTTGTGAGCGCATGCGCTTCTTTTGCTTGCAAGAGGCTGTTGTGCTCGTTTTGCGCGCGCTACAACAGCGGAGCCGAAACATGGGCTCGACGCCCACCAGGCCTTGACGGAAAGAGGCCCGATGATTGACGTCCTGGTCGTGGACGACGACTTCCGCGTCGCTGAGATAAACGCCAAGTACGTGGGGAAGGTTCCCGGCTTCCGGGTGGCCGCCCGCGCGCACAGTGCCGCCCAGGCGCTGGCCACCGTGCAGCGCGGAAGCATCGACCTGGTCCTGCTCGACCACTACCTCCCCGACGGGACCGGCCTGGAGCTGGTGCACCGGATGCGGGAGCAGGGTCATGGCACCGACGTCATCATGATCACGGCAGCGGGCGACGTCACCACCGTGCAGACCGCCATGCGTCTGGGCGCGCTGCACTACCTGGTGAAACCGTTCACCTTCGCCGCGCTGCGCACCCGTCTCGACTCCTACGCCGCTCTGCGCCGCACGGTGGACCGGGTCGGCGGCCGGGGCGTCGCCGGCCAGGAACAGGTCGACCGGATCTTCGGCGCCCTGCGCACCTCCCCGGTCCCGTCCTCCCCCGGCCTGCCGACCGGCCACTCGGAACCGACCACGGACCTGATCTGCACCGTCCTGCACCGCGCCGACCACCCGCTCTCGGCCCACGAGGTGGCCGCCGAGACCGGCCTGAGCCGCTCCACCGCCCAGCGCTACCTCCGCCACCTGGAACAGGCCGGCCGACTGCGCCTCTCCCTCAAGTACGGCGACACCGGCCGCCCGGAACACCGCTACGCCTGGGTGGCCCCGTAACGATCCGGCGCCACCGTGTCTCTTGCGACGCCGGAGGCACCCCTGCGAACAGGTCCCGAACCGCCGCACCTCCTACGACGCCCAGCGCGCCCGGTCAGACGGCGCCCGCCCCCGTCAGCGACCGGACCTCGGTCTCCGCGTGCTTGGCCTCGTCCGCGATCTCGGCCGAGGTGACCGTGCCGAGCCAGCCCGCGAGGAAGCCCAGCGGGATCGAGACCAGCCCGGGGTTCTGCAGCGGGAAGTACTGGAAGTCCACGCCCGGGAAGAGCGACTCGGGGCTGCCCGACACCACCGGCGACAGCACCACCAGCACCAGCGCCGGCACCAGTCCGCCGTAGACCGCCCACACCGCGCCCCGTGTGGTGAAGCCCCGCCAGAACAGGGAGTACAGCAGCACCGGAAGATTCGCGGACGCCGCGACTGCGAACGTCAGCCCCACCAGGAACGCGACGTTCAGCCCCCGGGCCAGCAGCCCCAGGGCGATCGCGATCACACCGATGCCGACAGCGGCGATCCGCGCCACCGCCACCTCGCTGCGGGCCTTCGTCCTGCTGCGGCGCAACGAGGCGTACAGGTCGTGCGCCACCGATGCCGAGGAGGCCAGCGTGATCCCGGCGACCACGGCGAGAATCGTCGCGAACGCGATCGCCGCCACGAACGCGAACAGCACCGTGCCGCCCGTCGAGTCGGCTCCGCCGCCCAGGTCGAGCGCCAGCAGCGGAACCGCGGTGTTCCCGGCCGCGTTCGCACCGCGCACCCTCTCAGGCCCGAGGATCGCCGCCGCCCCGAACCCGAGCACGATCGTCATCAGATAGAAGCCGCCGATGAGCCCGATCGCCCAGACCGTGGACCGCCGGGCGGCCCGCGCGGTCGGCACCGTGTAGAAACGCGACAGGATGTGCGGCAGCCCGGCCGTACCCAGCACCAGCGCCAGCCCGAGGCTGATGAAGTCGAAGCGGGCGGTCCAGTCCCCGCCGTACTTCAGCCCGGGCGCCAGAAACGCGGCGCCGTGTCCACTGCGCTCGGCCGCCGTGAGCAGCAGCCGGTCGAAGTCCCCGTGGAACCGCACCAGCACGAGCACCGTGAGCGCGATCGTGCCGCCGAGCAGAAGCACCGCCTTCACGATCTGAATCCATGTGGTGGCCCGCATCCCTCCCAACGACACATAGATCACCATGAGCGCCCCGACCCCGATGACGGCCCACGCCTGGACCGCCTCACCGGTCTTCCCGAGCAGCAGCGCGACCAGGCTGCCCGCACCCACCATCTGCGCCACCAGATAGAGCACCGACACGGTGACCGAGGAGGTTCCCGCCGCGATCCGCACCGGCCGCTCGCTCATCCGTGCCGCGACGACGTCGGCGAGCGTGAACCGTCCGCAGTTGCGCACCAGTTCGGCTACCAGGAACAGCACCACCAGCCAGGCCACGAGAAAGCCGACCACGTACAGCAGCCCGTCGTAGCCGAAGAGCGCGATGAGACCCGTGACACCGAGGAAGGAGGCGGCCGACATGTAGTCACCCGCGATGGCAAAACCATTCTCCATCGGGGAGAACAATCGCCCTCCCGCGTAGAACTCCTCCTCCGACCCCTGCCGGTTGCGACTCACCCAGGTCGTGATCCCCAAGGTGACCGCGACGAAGGCGCTGAACAGTGCCAACGCCAGCGCCTGATGGTGTCCGGTCACGACGCACCACTCCTCACCCCGCGCGTCAGCTCCTGTGTGTCCCAGCGCAGTTCGAGCGCCGCCCGGTCCCGGCGCAGCCGCGCGTGCCGCGCGTAGGCCCAGGTGAGCAGGAACGTCGTGAGGAACTGGCCGAGCCCCGCGACCAGCGCCACGTTCACCGCGCCCACCACCGGCCTCGCCATGAACCCCGGCGCGGCCGTCGCGGTCACGACATAGCCCAGGTACCAGAGGAAGAACCCCGCGACCGCAGGCCCCACGAACCGCCGGTAGCGGCTGCGCACTTCCTGGAACGCGGCACTGCGCTGCACCTCGAGATACACCTGGGCCGCCGCCACGGCCCCGTCCTCCCGCTCCCTTCGGGCCCCGGGGACCTCGGCCCCGTAGACGCCCGCCGAGGCCGTCGTACCCTGCTCCCCCCAGCCCGACGCGAGCGCGTCGTACCAGGGGTCCTCGTAGCGCACCTCACCCGGCGCCTCGACGAACTCCGGGTCCCGGCCGTGATGGTGCTCGCCGGATCTCTCAGGACCGTCCCCGCCGCCGCAGGCACGGCCATTGCTTGACTGCATGCCCAAGGATGGACAGAACGGGAAGACCCCCGGCTCTCCTTCCCCGCCTGCTTCACCCCATCAGGTGACGAAAAGACCACTCATCCCGTCGGTGGCCGGACCAGCCCCTTTCCATAGGCGTAACGCACCGCCTGCGCACGGTCCTTCAGCCCTGTCTTGGTGAACATGTTGTTGATGTGGGTCTTCACCGTCGCCGTGGACACCTGGAGCCGACGGGCGATCTCCTGGTTGCTGAGGCCCTCGGCGATCAGCGTCAGCACCTCCGTCTCCCGCGTGGTGAGACCGTCCGGTGGGGCGGCCGGCGCGACCGGTTCCGGCTCGGGTGCCGACAGACGCTCCAGCAGCCGCCGCTGCACGCTCGGCGACAGCCCCGCGTCCCCGGACAGCACACTGTGCACGGCCCGCACGATCTCGTCCCCGCCGGCGTCCTTGGTGAGATATCCCCGCGCCCCCGCCTGCAGTGCCGGGAACAGGGAGTCGTCGTCCGCGTACGTCGTGAGGACCACGACCTGTGTCCCGGGGTGCTCGGCGCGGATCCGCCGTGTCGCCTCCACCCCGTCGCAGCGGGGCATCCGCAGATCCATCAGCACCACGTCCGGCGCGAGTTCCGCGACGAGTCGCACGGCCTCGTCGCCGTCCGCGGCAGCCCCCACCACCTCGACTCCGGGCAACAGCCCGAGCAGCATCACGATGCCCTCCCGGACGACGGTCTGATCGTCCGCGACCACCACCCTGGCCGGCTTCCGCTCCGCCGTCTCCGTCATACCGGCACCTTCAGCGTCACCACGAACCCTTCCTCGTCCGGCCCGGCGTCCAGCGACCCGCCCAGCAGCTCGGCGCGCTCGCGCATCCCCAGCAGACCGTACCCGCCGCCGGCCTCGGCGAGTTCACCCGGTGAACCCCCCGAGTCCCGCACGTCCAAGGTCACTTCATGCGGGTCGTACTCCAGCCGCATCCGCACCTTGGCGCCCGGAGCATGCTTCCGGACGTTCGTCAGGGCCTCCTGGGCGACCCTGCGCACTGCCTGCGACGCCTCGGCCGGCAGTGCTCTGCGGTCACCCACGACGGTGACCTCGGCACCGTCGTCCGCGCGAACGAGGTCGGTAAGGAAGTCCTCGAGCGGCGTCAGATCGCCGCGCAGCGCGGACAGCGCGTGCCGGGTCTCGTCGAGGCCGTCGCGGGCCATTCCCCGGGCCGCCACCACCCGTTCGAGGATCTGCTCGCGGCCCGCACCTCTCTCGATCAGCAGCCGGGCGGCCTCCAGATGCACCAGCTGCGCCGAGAGGCTGTGGGCCAGCACATCATGGATCTCCCGGGCGATCCGGGCCCGCTCGGCGAGCGCGGCCGACTCCGCCTCCGCGACCCGCGCCGCGCGCTCCTGGGCGAGCAGCCTCTGGGCGTTGCCCCGGGCCTCGGCATCCAGGCGCAGGGTGTATCCCGCGAGAGCCATCCCGCCGACCGTCGCGGCCGTGGTCAGCCATACGTCGTTGTTGACCGCCGCGTACGAGGCGAGCGCGACCGAGGCGACAGGGAGCGCCGCCGCCAGGGGCATCCGTTCCAGCACCGCGATACAGCAACCGCACCACACGACGAGGGCGGGTTCCCGGAATCCCACGGCCTGGGCTGCGACGGCGAGTCCCAGCAGGAGGAGGATCACGGCCAACGACGGCCAGAACCGGTGCTGGAGCGTGGTCCGCCAGAAGCACCAGGCCAGCCCGCCGGTCACCAGGACTCCCACGGCTCCGGCGATCGCGACCCAGCCGTGCACACGGCTGCCGTGGAAGGCGCCCCAAAGGAGGATGCCGAGAAGCAGCAGCCTCACCACCCAGGCGAGCAGGCGCCGGGGAGTGGTCGTCCCCTGCCGGCTCAGCGCCTCCCGAGAGGGCCAGCGCGTCCAGGCGTTCTCCGTCACACGCGCTCCTTCCACGTGGTCCGGGCCGTCCGCTCACCGTACGCCGTGCTCTCCACAGGGGTCCGGTCCAGACGCTGCACGCGCCAGATCAGGATCCCGGAGCGGACCAGCAGAGTGCTCGCCAGCGCCAGCATCAGGGCCGAGCTGTCCTGATGGACGCCGAACAGCGTGCCCAGCGCGAACAGTCCCGCGCGCAGGCCTATGCCGAGGATCCAGACGCCCACGCTGGCCTTGGTGCTCCTGCTCCACACCGCGCCGTCGGCCTCCACCCATATACGGGTGGTCCAGGCCCAGCCGGCTCCCGTGGCCAGGCCGACCAGCAGTTCCGCGCCGAGGACCAGGGCCGACGCAATGGGGTGGTGGGCGTCGAGCAGGTGGGGCTCGCGCAGGGCTACGACGGCCAGGATCATCGGGAGGATCCACCACCGCCGGTCCGCGTCGACACGGCTTGCGCGGAACTGCCGCACGATCACCAGCGCGGCCACGGCCACGATCACCAGTGCGTCGATCAGCCCGGACATCACGCCTCCGTGAGCGAGAAGGGGATGCCGGCAGCGAGTGCCGCCGACGCCTACGACGCTACGGATTCGCGCAGGTCAGCGGATCGGAGCCAGGGTGGATCATGGGTGGATCCGCACCGCCGTGGAACTCCACCCCCGGGTGGAGGACCCGGCGCGAGAGCGGCGCGGCCGAGCCGGCGCCGGACCGTAAGCCGACGGGGCTGATTCCACCCGGAACCAACCCCCGCCGTACCGATCTTCCAGCGGCCGGTGCGCGGCCTGACGCCCCGCCGCCCACCGGGACGGCCTGCACCGGAGCCTCCCCCGGCGCAGGCCCGGGCCCCGGGCCCGGCGACTACGCGTCGATACGCGACCGGTCGAGGGTCGCCGCCGAGCTGGAGATGAACTCCTTGCGCGGCGCGACGTCATTACCCATGAGCAGGTCGAACACCTGCTCGGCCGCCTCCAGGTCGGAGAGGTTGATGCGGCGCAGGGTGCGGTGGCGCGGGTCCATCGTCGTCTCGGCCAGCTGGTCGGCATCCATCTCGCCGAGGCCCTTGTAACGCTGGATGGAGTCCTTGTACCGGACGCCCTTGCTCTGGAACTCCATGAGCTTGTCGCGCAGCTCACGGTCCGAGTAGGTGTACACGTACTTGTCCTGACCCCGCTTGGGCTGCACGAGCTCGATGCGGTGCAGCGGCGGCACCGCGGCGAACACGCGACCGGCCTCGACCATGGGCCGCATGTAGCGGTGGAACAGCGTCAGCAGCAGGGTCCGGATGTGGGAGCCGTCCACATCGGCGTCGGTCATCATGATGATCTTGCCGTAGCGGGCGGCGTCGATGTCGAAGGTGCGCCCGGAGCCGGCCCCTATGACCTGGATGATCGCGCCGCACTCGGCGTTCTTGAGCATGTCCGTCACGGACGACTTCTGGACGTTGAGGATCTTGCCCCGGATCGGCAGCAGTGCCTGGAACTCGGAGTTCCGGGCCAGCTTGGCGGTACCGAGCGCGGAGTCGCCCTCGACGATGAACAGCTCGCTGCGGTCGACGTCGTCGCTGCGGCAGTCGGCGAGCTTCGCGGGCAGCGAGGAGGACTCCAGGGCCGTCTTGCGGCGCTGCGCGTCCTTGTGCTGACGGGCCGCGATGCGCGTACGGGCGGCGGCGACCGCCTTCTCCATGACGACACGGGCCTGGGCCGCGGCGTCGCGCTTGGTGCTGGTCAGGAACGCCTTGAGCTCCTTGGAGATCACGGTGTTCACGATGCGCCGGGCCGCCGAGGTGCCGAGGACCTCCTTGGTCTGGCCTTCGAACTGGGGCTCTGCGAGGCGGACGGTGACGACCGTGGTCAGGCCTTCCAGGGCGTCGTCCTTGACGATGTCGTCCTCGGCGACGCGCAGCATCTTCTTGGTGCGCAGGACCTCGTTCATGGTGCTGGTGACGGCCGTCTCGAAGCCCGCGACATGCGTACCGCCCTTGGGGGTGGCGATGATGTTCACGAAGGACTTCAGGGTCGTGTCGTACCCCGTGCCCCACCGCATCGCGACATCCACTTCGAGCTCGCGGGTGACCTGGGTGGGCGTCATCTGCCCGTGCTCGTCCAGGACCGGGACGGTCTCCCTGAACGTGCCCTGCCCGGTGAAGCGGAGGACGTCGCAGACGGCCTTGTCCGTGGCCAGGTACTCGCAGAACTCACTGATGCCGCCGTCGAAGCGGAAGGACTCCTCGCCCTTGCTGCCGCCCTCACCGAGGCCGTACTCGTCGCGGACGACGATGGTCAGGCCGGGCACCAGGAACGCGGTCTGGCGGGCTCGCTGGTGGAGGTTCTCCAGCGAGAGCTTGGCGTCCTTGAGGAAGATCTGGCGGTCGGCCCAGTACCGCACGCGTGTGCCGGTGCGGGCCCTGGCGATCTTCTTGGTCTTGCGCAGGCCGCCCTGGGCCTCGAACTTCGCGTCGGGGCCGTCCGCGGCGAAGGCACCCGGCGCACCGCGCCGGAAGCTGATCGCGTGCGTGTGTCCGCTGCGGTCCACCTCCACGTCGAGGCGGGCCGAGAGGGCGTTGACGACGGAGGCGCCGACGCCGTGCAGACCGCCGGAGGCGGCGTAGGAGCCGCCGCCGAACTTGCCGCCGGCGTGCAGCTTGGTCATGACGACCTCGACGCCGGAGAGGCCGGTCTTGGGCTCGACGTCGACGGGGATGCCCCGGCCGTTGTCGCGCACCTCGACCGAGGCGTCGTCGTGGAGGATCACCTCGATGTGGTCGCAGTAGCCCCCTAGGGCCTCGTCCACGGAGTTGTCGATGATCTCCCACAGGCAGTGCATCAGACCACGGCTGTCGGTGGATCCGATGTACATGCCCGGGCGCTTCCGCACGGCCTCGAGGCCCTCGAGGACGAGCAGGTGCCGCGCGGTGTAGTTGGAACCGTCCCGGTCTGCTCCTGCCAGCAGCGCAGTGGACGGCACGGACGTTTCGGCGGTCACGCGGTTCGCTCCTCGCTGAATTTCAGGTGGGGCCCTTCTGGGTAAGGGCGCGGCTTCGTTCGCCGCCAAGAGGGTACCGAGGCCTGGTAGAGCCGTTGTCACGCCACCCTCGGTCTGAACTCAGACTAGTCCAGGGTCGCATGCGTGTTCGATCCCTCGTTGGAGTGAAGTACATATCACGTTCCCTTCGAGGCATGAACCATTTAGGCTCCGGGCACGTCCTCATGAACAAACCGGCAATCCAGCCGGGGAGGATCGAGACCATTGACCGACAGCGCGAAACCGTAAGCACCACCGAGACGCAATACGGCACATTCGCCGCCAAACCGGCAGCAGACGGCCGCCTCGAAGATTTTTTTCGAGGAGAAGCCACGAGCGGGAACGTTTTGGGGCTGGTTGGATGTTGACCCTGGTACGACAGCTCGTCGAGCTAGAGAAGAGGCGACGTGACTACTGTTCTGACCCCCGCGAGCCCGCTGACGGCCGCTGACCGCTGCGACCGCTGCGGCGCCCAGGCGTACGTGCGCGTGGTCCTGCTCAGCGGCGGAGAACTGCTCTTCTGCGCCCACCACGGCCGCAAGTTCGAGCCGGAACTCAAGAAGATCGCCGCTGAAATACAGGACGAGACGGAGCGGCTGACGACCGTTCCCGCATCCGCCTCCGACGAAGAGCGCTGATCCGACGCGTCCACGACGAGCCACATCGGCACAGGCCGGTACGCGGGCGGTGGTCCCTGGAAACAGGGATCGCCGCCCGCTCTCGTGGCTTCATGATCCGCGGACGCGCCTGACACGCTCCCCGGGCGGTGACACCGCCCACAGGGGCGGGAGGGGCCGGCCCAGACGTTGTCAGGGAGCCTTCTTTCCGCTCCCTTGTGAGGCCTTGCCCCGGCCCAACGTCCGGACGATCTCGGAGACGCGGGTGTAGACCCCCGGACTTCCCGGCCTCCCGCAGCCGCTGCCCCACGACACGAGCCCGATCAGCCGGCCCCGTGCGACCAGCGGCCCACCACTGTCCCCCTGGCAGGCGTCCCGCCCGCCGCGTTCCTCCCCGGCGCACACCATGCTCGCGGAGAGGTACTTGCCGTCGGCCGAACCCGGATACGCCCGCTCACAGAGCGCGTCGGCCAGCACATGGACGTGGGCGGCCCGCAGCCGGCGGGGATAGGCGCCGAACCCCGTGGTGTCGCCCCAGCCGGTGATCACGGCCTCCGTTCCGGGCCGGTACGCAGCGTCGCCCGGTCCGGCGAGTCCGATGGCCGACGTCCTGGGCAGGGCCTCCGCGAGGGTGAGCACGGCGAAGTCGCCGGCGTTGCTGCCGCTGTCGTACGCCGGGTTCACCCGGATCTCCCGTACGGCGATCTCCCGGCCCTCGTCCGAATACAGGTCCGTACGGCCCGTGACGACCTTAAGGTCGCGGGCCCGGTCCGGCGGCGCCCCCAGGACGTCCTCGCCCATGCAGTGGGCCGCCGTGAGCACGGTCGTGGGGTCCACCACGACCCCGCCGCAGAACTGTCCCGACCTCATACCTCCGAACCGGTCACGACTGGACAGCGCGACCGTCCACGGGCTCTGGGCGGCTTCGACGGGGAATCCGCCCAGGACGACGTCGGAGGCCGCGGGGGCGGCGGACAGCAACGGTATGGCCACTGCCGTGGCCGCCAGTGCCAATGGCCGGGCCAGTGCCCGGACAAAGCGACGACGCATGCACACTCCTCACTCAGAAGTGATCGATGAACACCCAGAGTGATCCACTGTGCGACACCCCGCGACCGCGCGCCCACGCCGAGGGCCCCTACTCATGCCGAAGGCCCGGCTCCCCCGAGGGGGAACCGGGCCTTCCGCGTCGTACGGCCTCGACCTGGGTCGTGCTGCCGATGCGGTCTAGTCGAGGTAGTCGCGCAGGACCTGCGAACGCGACGGGTGGCGCAGCTTCGACATGGTCTTGGACTCGATCTGGCGGATGCGCTCGCGCGTCACGCCGTACACCTTGCCGATCTCGTCGAGGGTCTTCGGCTGACCGTCGGTGAGACCGAAGCGCATCGAGACGACGCCCGCCTCGCGCTCGGACAGGGTGTCGAGGACGGAGTGCAGCTGCTCCTGCAGGAGCGTGAAGCTGACCGCGTCGGCCGGAACGACGGCCTCGGAGTCCTCGATGAGGTCACCGAACTCGCTGTCGCCGTCCTCGCCCAGCGGGGTGTGCAGCGAGATGGGCTCGCGGCCGTACTTCTGGACCTCGATGACCTTCTCCGGGGTCATGTCGAGTTCCTTGGCCAGCTCCTCTGGGGTGGGCTCACGGCCCAGGTCCTGGAGCATCTGGCGCTGCACGCGCGCGAGCTTGTTGATGACCTCGACCATGTGCACCGGGATACGGATGGTGCGGGCCTGGTCGGCCATGGCGCGGGTGATCGCCTGACGGATCCACCAGGTGGCGTACGTGGAGAACTTGTAGCCCTTGGTGTAGTCGAACTTCTCGACCGCGCGGATCAGACCGAGGTTGCCCTCCTGGATGAGGTCCAGGAAGAGCATGCCGCGGCCGGTGTAGCGCTTGGCCAGGGAGACCACGAGGCGGAGGTTGGCCTCCAGGAGGTGGTTCTTGGCGCGGCGGCCGTCCTCGGCGATGATCTCCAGCTCGCGCTTGAGCTTCGGGGCGAGCTTGTCGGCGTTGGCCAGCTTGTCCTCGGCGAACAGACCGGCCTCGATGCGCTTGGCGAGCTCGACCTCCTGCTCGGCGTTGAGCAGGGGGACCTTGCCGATCTGCTTGAGGTAGTCCTTGACCGGGTCGGCGGTGGCGCCGGCGGCCGCGACCTGCTGGGCGGGCGCGTCGTCCTCGTCCTCGTCGGAGAGCACGAAGCCGGCGCTCTCGGCGCCCTCGGGCTCGTCGCCGCCCTTGGGAGCGTCCTCGATGACCTCGTCCTCGAGGACCTCGGCGTCGTCCTTCTTGGCGGTGGTCTTCTTCGCGGCCGTCGTCTTCTTGGTGGCGACCGTCTTCTTCACGGCCGCCGTCTTCTTGGCGGGCGTGGTCTTCTTGGCAGCCGCCTTCTTGGCGGGGGCGGCTTCCTCTGCGGGGTCGTCCACAGTGGGTGCGGCCGGCGCAGTCGCGGTGGTGGCGGTGGCCTTCCTCGTGGTCACCGTCTTCGCCGCGACCGTCTTGGTGGCGGTGCGCTTGGCCGGACTCTTCGCTGCGACGCTCTTTCGGGTGCGCTTGGGCTCCGCGGCACTGACCATCAGCGTCACACCCTCTTCCTCGAGGATCTGGTTGAGGCTGCGCAGTACGTTCTTCCACTGAGTGGCCGGAATCTGGTCAGCTTCGAAGGCCCGACGCACATCGTCGCCGGCGATCTGCCCCTCAGCCTTTCCCCGCTCAATGAGCGCCATGACAGAGACGGACTCGGCGATCTCCGGCGGGAGCGTACGGGATGTGCTGGCCGACACGAACAACCTCTCGGAACGTTGGAAAACGGCTTCCGGCCCCGTCCACGGCGGACAGGAGCCGACCACCGGCCTGGGGGTGGACCGACGGTGCGGGCGGGGGGCCGGGAAGATGCACAGCGCCTTGAACGGCGTCCGTATTCCCTCCTCGGCTGTCACCTCTTAGGTCATCGCGTTGTTTCCACAAGCGTTACGCCCAATCTTCGTGGCCCGAGTCACACCGCGTAAGCGCTCAAAAACGGCCAGACACGGGCAGAGGTGGTCACCCGTAGTACGTACCCAGGTTGCCGCGATCCACCCCGGTCCGGGTCGAACCGTCGGACCCCGCGACCCCCGAGCGGGGTTCTGCGGGGTCCGACGCCGAAGGCGGGGAGCCGGCCGAGGACGGCGGAAGAGGGGGAGGACATCCCCGGTCGCACCTCCCGCGGCGGGCCGTCAGTGCTCGCGCGGCGCCGGCACGACGCGCTCCACCTCGGGGTGCACGGTGAGCAGCTGCCGCATGGCCGCCTCGGCCGCACCGCCGTCGGCCGCGGCCAGGGCGTCGACGATCCTGGCGTGGTGCGCCAGGGACGCCTCGGTCGGCCGGTCGCAGCCCGTGACCGGGCCTCCGGACACCTGCAGGGCGGCCGAGACGATCCCCGAAAGATGCTCCAGCATGCGGTTGCCTGCGACCTGGATGAGCAAGGTGTGGAACTCGGTGTCGGCCCGGGAGTACGTCAGCGCGTCGCCCTGCCCCATGGCGTGTCCCATGATCTCGACCATGTCGCCCAGTCGCTGTTGGACATCGTCCCGCCCGTGCCCCGCGGCGAGACGGGCGGCGAGCGGCTCGATCGTCCAGCGCAGCTCGCTCAGCTCGCGCCGCTGGTCGTCCCGCTGCGGTCCGAAGGCCCGCCATTCGATGATGTCCGGGTCGAGCAGGTTCCAGTCGCTGACGGGACGCACGCGCGTGCCGACGTTCGGCCGGGCGCTGACCAGGCCCTTGGCCTCCAGCACACGCAGCGATTCACGGACGACGGTACGGGAGACCTCGAAGCGCTGGCCGATCTCCTCGGGCACCAGCGGACGGTCGGCGCCGAGGTCACCCGAGACGATCATCTGGCCCAGCTGCTGGACGAGTTGGCCGTGCAGCCCGCGTCCGCGGCTGCCCGCGGTGCGCCGGCCCACGCGGCCCAGCTCGGGGTCCGCGCCCTCCCAGACGGGGGCTCCCACGCGGTCGGCCACCGGAGCGTCGGCGTAGGGGTAGCGGTCGAGTTCGCCCGGGCCGGCCAGACCGGAGTCGGCGGAGCGGGCGGCGGTCATCATGGTGTGCGCAAGGGTACTCACGGATCCTTTGTCGGCGTCGCCTCCAACTCCCTTGAGGTCTTTGGTGAAAAGCACACGAAAGGGTGATCGCTCACCCCGTCGCAATTGACGCCTTATCGGAAAGAAACGGGCGTTCTCCGGGTAGTTGTGCACACGCCAGGACAGGATGGGTGCAGATCAATCGTCACCGGACCCGGCTCCGCAGGTTCACCAGCGCATACGCGCCCAGCAGCGCGGCCAGCGACAACGTCATTGCCCCGCCCACGGGTTGGGCGATCACCCGCAGCGCGGCGAACAGATAGCGCTCTCCACCGAAGGGCCACTGGACGAGCAGCACCTCGCGCAACCGCAGCGAGAAACCGGCCGCGGTCCGCACGGACGCGTGCTCCGCGGCCCTTTGTGCGACGGGTACCACGGCGACCGGCACGGCCAGCACCGCCGCGAGTCCGGCCGTGGTCGACCGGAACACACCGGCCGCGAGGACACCGGCCCAGGCGCAGCCGATCACAAGGGCGAGCCAACTCGCGCTCAGCGAAGCCCACTCCGCGGGAACCTGCGCGAGCTCCCGTCCGTAGAGGAGGTAGAGCACCTCGGCGTCGCAGCCCACGGTGAGGAAGGCCAGCAGCAGCGCGGTGAGCCCGGCGACGAGGAGCTTGGCGCTGAGCAGCCCGAGCCTGCGGGGCACGGTGCCGTTGTCGGCGGCCAGGGCGGGGTGGCGGAACTCGTCCCCGAAGGCGAGCGCACCGAGCAGTCCCGCACCGAGTGCCGCCGGCGGCAGCGGCAGCTGCACGGGCCACGCGGCGAGCAGCCGCGCCTGCGAGGTGTGTCCCGCGCGCGCCAGGAGTACGGCGATGAGGGCGGAGGAGAGGAGCACGGCGGCGCCGGTCAGGAAGCTGGTGCCGATTCCGGCGGCACGGCGGAGTTCGTAGCGGAGGGGGCGCAGGGGACTGGGGGCGGAGCGGACGGAGATCGGAGGCGGCAGAGCCGACACGGAGTCGAGATTTCCCGGCATGGTGGCGAAGCGTGATGCCCGGGAGGCGGAGAGGATCCGGCGTCTGCCTCGCAGCGTGCGGCCCGACTTCTTCGGCGACCGGGGGCCGTCTGCGTCGGAGTCGGCGGCGGGCTCGGGGAAGGTCAGCTGCTCGGCGACCGCCAGGGGCAGAGGCAGGAGCTCGGGCTTGGTGGCGAGTTCGAGAGCAGTGGCGTCGGCCGGCACCGGGTGCGGGGCCGGCCCGGCGGCGGGTGCCGTGACGGGCTCGGGCCGGGTGGCACGACCGGAAACCGCGTCAGAGAACGCCGAGCGGGCATCGGTCAGCGGGCCGGCGGGTGCCGCTGTCACCTCGGACAGCGAGCCGACAGCGGGAGTCGGCTTCGCCTCGGACGCCGATGCGTCATCGGAGCCTGGTGCGCCCTCCGGATCGCCGTCCTCCGCGCGTACGCCATCCCCCGCGCGTACGCCGTTCTCCGTCCGTACGACATCGGAGTCGCCCGAATCAGAAGGGTGCGGCTCGGGAACGGCGCCCGGGCCCATGTCACCTGTCTCGTCGGCGAGTTGGTGGACGAGGATGCCGTGCCGGAACGCCGTCTCACCGACCTCCGCGCATGTACTGCCGTACACGCAGAGCCGGTTGCCGTCCTCCTGGACGACCTCGACGGAGCGGTGCCCGGTGCGTGCTTCCTTGGTGAGCAGGGCGGCCAGGCGGGCGGCGTGCGGGCTGCGGACGGCCACACGGGGGCGCAGCCGGGTGCGGGCGAAGTCGGTGACCTCCTGGTCGGCGACGAGCCTGCCCTGTTCGAGGGTGACGACCCGGTCGGCCGTGCGGACGGCCTCCTTGGGGTCGGCCGTGGTCATCAGCACCGTGCCGCCGTGGGCCGCATGCGCGCGCACCATGCCGTGCAGCCAACGGTCTTCGCGGCCGGAGAGCCCTTCCGCCGGTTCGTCGAGCACGAGGGTGTGCGGGTCCGCGAGGAGGGCGCAGGCGAGCCCCAGCCGCCGGTCCATGCCCCGGGAGAGGGTGCCGAGGCGCTCGTCCCGCAGGCTGATCAGGCCGACCACCTCCAGCACTTCGTCGGCGCGGCGAACCGGAACCCCTGCGGCCGCGCAGAGCATGCGCAGATGACCGCGGACGGTACGGGCCGGGTGCCCCGGCACATCTCCGAGCAGGACGCCGACCTCGCGTGAGGGGTGGGCGATGCGGTGCAGGGGGCGGCCTCTGAAGTAGGTGAGACCACGGCCCTGTTGGAGTTCGAGCATGAGTCTGAGCGCCGTGCTTTTTCCCGCGCCCGGCGCTCCGAGCAGCACGGTGACGCGGCCCGCACGTGCCTCGAAGGAGACGTCGTCGACGGCGGCTGGAAGCTCCTTGCGGGAGTCGCTGGTCAATCCGAAGGCCTGGATCACCTTTAGCAAGATAGCGCGCCATATGAGGTTTTTCCGGACACAGCATGGCCGACGGGGCGGGCCGATTGGCGCGTCCGACCCGCCTTTTCTCAGCCCTGCGGTCGACTCCCCTGGGCGGGTGAGCAGTTGCGGTGGCTCGGCGTCACACCTCGGGGCGCAGCATCGGCGGGTTGAGCAGCGTCGCGCCCCCGGCGCGGAAGAGCTGGGCGGGGCGGCCGCCCTGGCGCGTGGTGGTGCCCCCGGTGGGGACCAGGAAGCCAGGGGTGCCCGTGACCTTGCGGTGGAAGTTGCGTGGATCGAGGGCGACGCCCCAGACCGCCTCGTAGACCCGGCGCAGCTCGCCGACCGTGAACTCGGTGGGGCAGAACGCGGTCGCCAGCGAGGAGTACTCGATCTTGGAGCGGGCGCGCTCCACCCCGTCCGCGAGGATCTGGGCGTGGTCGAAGGCGAGGGGCGCGACGGGTTCGCCGTCACGGCCGTAACCGCCCTGCTGCAGCAGTTCCTCGACCGGCGCCCAGCGCGCGTTGCTCGCGTCGCCGCCGGCTCGCGGGGCGGGCAGATCTGGGGCGAGCGCGAGGTGGGCGACGCTGACGACGCGCATCCTGGGGTCCCGCTTGGGGTCGCCGTACGTGGCGAGCTGTTCCAGGTGGGCGCCGTTGTCGTGGGCCGGGGCGTCGGGGTCGTCGGCCCGCAGTCCGGTCTCCTCCGCCAGCTCCCGCGCCGCCGCCTGGGTGAGGTCCTCGTCGGCCCGTACGAAGCCGCCAGGGAGCGCCCACCGGCCCTGGAACGGCGGCTCTCCGCGGCGCACCGCCAGTGCGCACAGGGCGTGGCGGCGCACGGTCAGTACGACCAGGTCCACTGTGACGGCAAAGGGCGGAAAGGCTGACGGGTCGTAGGGCATGCGGCGATCATAGTCGTCTTCCTGACGATAAACACACCCTTCGCCGGACGCATCGATGGCTGATCCACTCCGGTACGGCGGCGCTGTCACCGGTCGGGCCCGGGGCCCGCCGTGTTCCTCGTCATCCGAGGTCACACTCCCAATTGCAGTCTTTCGGCCGCTTCCTCGACCATGGCGAGACCGAGTCGGCTGACCCGTACGGAAAAGGGCTCGCCCGCGACCCGCAGTCCGGTCAGGCCGATCTCGCCCAGGGGCGCGCCGCGCTGGGGGCGCAGGGTGATCGTCCCGGCGGGTGCGTCGGGCCGGATGCCGACCGGAGTCGTCAGCAGCAGGATCCCGGCGGCAGCGGAGGTGGCGGCCGGACGGCAGGCGGCCGGGTGGGGCACAGGGGCACCTCCTTCGGTGCGCTGCTCCCCGGCGTACATCTCCGGCAGGCGATGCCCGAAGGCCTCGGCCGCCGCCAGTACCCCGCCCAGCAGCACGCCGGCCTCCTTCTCGTAGCCCGCGGCGGCCAGTCCGGCGACGGCGATCGCCGTCTCGTGGACCCGTACGGCGCCGCCGCGATGGCCGAACGGGTTGTGGCCCGCCTCTTTGGCGCTCATGCCCCGCAGGCCCCAGCCCGAGTCCATCGCGGGGCTGCCGAGCAGCCGGGCCAGGCTTTCTGTCTGCACCTTGTCGAGCAGTCCGGGGGCCATGGCACCGCCTCCGAGCAGGCCGGTGTCGAGGAGGTGGACCGCTGTGGCACCCAGGTGGGGCACCGGTCGCCCTTCCGGGGTGAGCGCGGCCGGGGGCCTGCCGCCGCCCCGGTCGTCGAGCCAGAAGTCGCGCCGGAAGACGGCCCGCAGTCTCCGCGCCCACTCCCGCAGCCAGTCGGCGTCGCCGCTCGCCCTGCCGCAGCCGTCGAGCAGATCGGCGCCGAGCAGGGCCGCGCGATGGGCATGCGCCTGGGTCTCGCAGCGGACGGGCCCGCTGGGCTGCGGGTCGCGCAGATAGGTCCCCTCCCCCACGGCGGTCCGCAGCCAGGTCAGGCAGCGCTCGGCGGTCGGCAGCAGTTCCTCCGTGTCCCTGTCGGGCAGCCCCCAGCGGCGGGCCTCGGCGAGGAGCACCGGGAAGAGCAGGGTGGCCTCCGTGCCGGTGCAGCCCGGCGGCAGATGGGCGCCCGCGTCCCGTCGGGGGCCGGGGATCATGCCGTGGCGCGGTCCCGGTCGTGCGATCTGGGCGCGGGCCAGGGTGCGCAGCGTGCCCGCGGCGAGCCGGGTCCCGAGGGGCAGGGTCATGCGGGCCGCGGCGAGTGCCTCGACCGGGGCCAGACCGCAGCGCCACGGCGCCCCCGCGGCGAGGTGGGCGTCGGCGGGGTGGGCGGGGTCGCGCACCAGCAGCGCCTGGAGATCCTCGACGCTCGTGGCCATGAGCGCCGCCACACGCGGGTCGTCCCCCGTCGCACGGGCGGGCGCGAGGGGACTCGTGGCCGCGCGGCCGACGGCCCGGACCGGGCCCGCGCCTTCCGGCCGGACCCTCAGTTCCACACGGACGCTGCCGCCGGGAGGCAGGTCGAAGTCCCAGCGCAGCAGTCCCGCGGAGGCGATCGCGTCGGAGGGCGGCGGATCGGCGGTGACGTATGAGGTGCCTGCGGGGGATGACCAGCACAAACCGGAGTCGCGGACATGGGCGGGAAGCTCCGGGCCCACGGCGCCGGCGGCGATCGCCCCGATGTCGGCGAGATCGGTGCCCAGCGCCACCTCGACCGGGAGCCGCAGGGGCCGTGCGGCGGCGCTGCGCAGCGTGATCCGTTCCGTGCCGTCCGCGCGGCGGATCCGCTCGACGACGACATCCGGATCGGGGCCGCCGTGCGGTGTGACGCGCAGCGTGGCGGTGAAGTGGGCCCGGTCGGCCGAGGTCATCCGCGCCTGCACCCCGAGCGGTTCACGACCGGCCACCCGCACCTGGCAGCGCGACAGGATGCGTCTGCCGGCCCGGTAGAAGCCTTCCAGCCCGTGCCCGGTCAGCTGTCCCTGTTCGGTGGAGATGGCGAGGCCCGGCAGGGCGACACAGATCATCGCGGTGTGGGTGGGTGGCAGCTCTCCTGAGCGCCTTGTAGCGGCCGGGGGTGTGACCGGTGCCGCGCCGCCGGGCGGGCGGGGAGACGGGCGGCGCGGGGCGGCGATGGGCGGGAGGGCTGAACTGCCGGTGGACATGTCAGGGGTGGTCCGGCCCTGGCCGCTGAAGGTGCCCGCGGTGTCCTCTGCCCCTTGGGCGGGCGAGGCGCGTCGGGCGGTGGAGGGCGGAGTCGGCTGGTGCATGCGGTGACTTCCTCTGCTCTCTGTGCGCCTCGGACAGGGGCGTGGCCGGTGGCGGGCCTCCGGCGATGCGGGTGCGCGGTGGCGGTACGTTCGGTGCGGATCTACCGCCACTCAGGTGAACGGGGCGGGACTCTCCCAGGTCACGGCCTTGGCGTACGGACCCCACCGATCGGCGGTGGGGTCGGGCGCGCCGGCACGTGGGCGGGAAGGCGGGAGGGGCCGCCGCCGTCAACGCCTCGATGCCGGTTCACCCCTTCCCCTTGGTGTCGTCCCCGTCGGCCCGCACGCCTTCAGCGCAGGCTCCTCGGCGCCGGGCGGGAGGCTTCCCCGTGGCGCGCGGGCGTGACCCGCCCCTGCTCGCGGCGGCGGGACGCGTCGAGGGCGTCCGGGGGCGTCCCACGTTCGCGCCCGGCAGACGCTGCGTCCGCGCGCTGTCCGACGCGCCGTTCTCGTCCCTCGAGGCGGCCCGGTCGGCCCTGGAGGCGGCCCGGTCGGCCGCCTCTCGTGTCTGCGATGCGCGTGCCTGGCGCCCCTCGCGCTCCGAGCGCAGACAACGACGTACCGATTCCGGGTCGAGCCCCTCGTTGCAGGCCTGGTGCAACAGGCGGGCGAAGAGATAGTCGGGGTCCGCGCCCAAAGCCATGGCGAGGGCCTCGCGGGCCTCGAGTTCGTCGCCGCCGGACCAGGCGACCCAGCCGGCGAGGGTGAGCGGCGCCGCGGCGTGTTCGCCGTAGGGACCGACGCAGCGGCGGGCCAGTGCCCGCCACAGGCGCAGGGCGGGCGCCGCCTCGTCGCCCTCCATCCATTCCGCCGCCCGATCACGCGTCACCCGGTCCTGGAGGCCGAGAATCAGAGCGGCGGCTTCGTCGCAACCGAGCAGTGCGTCGTCCCTGCGGTCCGCTTCGGCGTTGCCCAGCACGACGGGTGCTTCGGCGAAGCGCCCCATGATCCGTCCGGCCCGTTCGATCGTCTCCTCGGCGACGACCGCACGGTCCACGTCGTCGATCATCCTCGTGACCAGCGCGCTGTTCGCCTTGTCCAGGGCGACTTCCTGCTCCAGCGCGACGCCCGTCTCCAGGGGCAGCAGCCGGGCGCGCAGCTCGCGCAGGGTGCCCCGGACCTGGATTCCGGCGTAGGTCGCTGCCGCGGCCAGCACGGAGGTGCCGGGCAGGCCCATGGACGTCCCCTCGACCGGGCAGCAGCCCTCTCGGGCGCAGCAGTAGGACCAGAATCGGCCGTCGGAGATGCACAGCGCCTCGATGACCGGCGCGTCGAGCGTCCCGCAGGCGACCCGCAGGGCGCGGGCCAAGGGCTCCAGTCGCGCCATGACCTCGCGGCCCGTCTCGCCCTCCGCGGGATCCTGGCAGAGGTAGGCGACCATCTGCGCCGGGCGGGCGCCACGCCGTTCGCTTCCCTTCACCAGCCCTTCCGCGAGCTGCTGGGCGACGGCGGACCAGTCGTCCGGGTGTGCGGGGATGCCGAGCCTGGCCCGGCCGCCGAACCGGCCCCGGCCGCCCCGGCCGCCGAGGGCGACCAGCACGATGCTGTCCTCAGGGCGGTATCCGAGCAGGTAGGGCAGGGCGTCGGCGAGTTCGCCCGGGGTGCGCAGGGTGACGTGGTGGGCGGCGGACTCGCCGTCGTAGGGCGTGCTCGCGTCGTAGGGCGTGTGGCTGATGTACGCCAAGGGGCCGTCGTACGGGTGCTCTCGATCGCGGTCCGGATGCTCGCCGCCGTCCCACGGATGCTGCTCGCCGTCGTCGAAGGGGCGCCCGCCGTCGTCGTACGGCGGCCTGCCGTCGTCGGCGTACCCGTCGCCGTGGAGAGTCGTGTCGCCCTGCCCGGGGGCGTCAGCGTAAGGGGACGGGTCGCCGTGAGCGGGTCGGCCGTCGTGGGACATGGGCCCGTCGAGCTCGTCGCGTCCGGAAATGTCACCGTTGTCGAAGGAGCCGGTCGTTTCGCTGTGGTTCGTCATGCCTCGACGATCTCGCGGATTGCGACCCTCCGCTTCGACCTGTGGATAAGTCCGACCAGGGACACGTCAATCGGGCGTTCCGGTGGGTTCCGGGAGCCGCTCGGACCCGGTCTGTCAGAGCCGTCCTGTTGTATGGGAGTCATGGAGCACACGAGCAACGCGGATCTCCGGGCGGACGCCGACACCGTTCTCGCCCGCCTCGTCGGCGACGCCACGGGCGCGGCCAGACTGCGCGAGGACCAGTGGCGGGCCATCGAGGCGCTGGTCGCCGACCGGCGGCGGGCCCTGGTCGTGCAGCGGACGGGGTGGGGCAAGTCCGCGGTCTACTTCGTGGCGACCTCGCTGCTGCGCGCCCGTGGCTCCGGCCCCACCGTGATCGTCTCGCCGCTGCTCGCCCTGATGCGCAACCAGGTCGAGGCCGCTGCCAGGGCCGGCATTCACGCACGGACCATCAACTCCTCGAACACGGAGGAGTGGGAGACCGTCCAGGCCGAGATCGCCTCGGGCGAGGTCGATGTCCTGCTGGTCAGTCCGGAGCGGCTCAACAACCCGGACTTCCGTGACCAGGTGCTGCCCGAACTGGCCGCCGCGACCGGACTGCTCGTGGTGGACGAGGCGCACTGCATCTCCGACTGGGGGCACGACTTCCGGCCGGACTACCGTCGGCTGCGGACGATGCTCACCGATCTCCCGCCCGGGGTGCCGGTGCTCGCGACGACCGCGACGGCCAACGCGCGCGTGACCGCCGACGTAGCCGAACAGCTGGGAACGGGCGGCGCGTCGGACGCCTTGGTGCTGCGCGGCCCGCTGGACCGGGAGAGCCTCAGCCTGAGCGTGCTGCGGCTCCCCGACGCCGCGCACCGGATGGCCTGGCTCGCCGACCATCTGGACGACCTGCCGGGCTCGGGAATCATCTACACGCTCACCGTGGCCGCCGCCGAGGAGGTCACCGCCTTCCTGCGGCAGCGCGGGCACATCGTCGCCTCGTACACGGGCCGGACGGAGAACGCCGACCGGCAGCAGGCCGAGGAGGACCTGCTGGCCAACAAGGTCAAGGCCCTGGTGGCCACCTCCGCGCTCGGGATGGGTTTCGACAAGCCCGACCTGGGCTTCGTCGTGCACCTCGGCTCGCCCTCCTCCCCCATCGCCTACTACCAGCAGGTGGGCCGCGCCGGCCGTGGTGTCGAGCACGCCGAGGTGCTCCTGCTGCCGGGGAGGGAGGACGAGGCGATCTGGGAGTACTTCGCGTCGCTGGCGTTCCCGCCCGAGGAACTGGTGCGCCGCACTCTGGACGTCCTCGCGCGCGCGGAGCGGCCCCTGTCGCTGCCCGCGCTGGAGCCGCTGGTCGAGCTGCGCCGCTCCCGTCTGGAGACCATGCTCAAAGTGCTGGACGTGGACGGCGCGGTGCAGCGCGTCAAGGGCGGCTGGACCGCGACCGGCCGGCCGTGGACGTACGAGACCGAGCGGTACGAGTGGGTCGCGCGGCAGCGCAAGGCGGAGCAGGAGGCGATGCGCGGGTACGCGTCGACGACCGACTGCCGGATGGAGTTCCTCCAGCGTCAACTCGACGACGACGGCGCCAAGCCGTGCGGACGGTGCGACAACTGCGCGGGGGCCCGCTACGCCGCCGAGACGTCCTCGGCCGCACTGGACGCCGCGCGCGTGGATCTGGGGCGTGCCGGGGTCGAGGTGGAGCCGCGCCGGATGTGGCCGACCGGCCTCCCCTCGATCGGCATGAATCTCAAGGGGCGCATTCCGGCCGGGGAACAGGCGCAGCCGGGGCGGGCTCTGGGGCGTCTCTCGGACATCGGCTGGGGCAATCGGCTTCGTCCGCTGCTGGCCGCGCAGGCATCTGACGGCCCGGTACCGGACGACGTGGCGAAGGCAGTGGTGGGCGTACTGGCCGACTGGGCAAAGGGGCCCGGCGGTTGGGCTTCGGGAGTCTCCGACGCCGTGCCTCGCCCGGTCGGCGTGGTCACCGTCGCCTCCCGTACGCGGCCTCGGCTGATCGAGTCGCTGGGTGCGCGGATCGCCGAGGTCGGGCGGCTGCCGCTGCTGGGAACGGTCGAGTACGCAGCCGACGCGGCGTCGGTCTCACGCAGCAACAGCGCCCAACGACTGAAGGCCCTCCACGGTCTGCTGGAGGTGCCGCCCGCGCTCGCTTCGGCGCTGGCCGAGGCCCGGGGGCCGGTCCTGCTTGTGGACGACTACACCGAGACCGGCTGGACCCTGGCGGTCGCGGCGCGCATGCTGCGGCGCTCGGGTGCGCGAGGGGTGTTGCCCCTGGTGCTGGCTGTACAAGGTTGATCACGCAGCGGGTGCGGCATGGATGTGTGCGGCCGTCTCACGCGTTCGCCCATGAATCACTGGGTAGGGATATAAGACACACACTGCCCTATAACGGTCTGTGGCCCCAATTGCTCGTTGCCGCATCCAAGTTCGACAGGAAGAATTGAGGTCCGCTCCCCGCACGGCTCGCCCGTAGTCCGGTAGGGCTCTGCTGCGGCGTGCGCTCCCCCCAATCCGACCCGCCCGCAGTGTGGGCCGTAGCCGAAGGGAGGATCGTGACCCTCGGATTCGCTCCGTCTTCGGCAGCATCGTTGTCCTCGTCCACGTCCGCCGCTTCCGCCAATCGTCTGCTCGAACCCGCGGAGTGGTCCGCGGCCGGCATCCCTTTGCTGCGCAACCCGCGCGAAGTGGTCAGCGGGCTGCACTCGCGGCACCGGCCCGGGCCGGCCACCGCGATCGTGGCCGTGCTCGATCCCGACGAACGGGTGCGGGCCAGTGCGTCTTTCACCCGACGTCAGGCACCTGCCGACGGCTGGATGTTCCGTAACGCGCTGCTGGCCCAGCTGCGCCGCGTCATCCCGCACGACCTGCGGCGGCGCACGCCGGTGCGGACCGCGGTGCTGCTCTACTGCCGTGAGGGCGACGCGCGCTGGACGGAGGAGGACGGTGCGTGGATGTGGGGCCTGCGTGACGCATGCACACTGCACGGGCTGCGCTGCGGGGCGTACATCACGCTGACCCGGGACGGCTGGCAGGTGCTCGGGGAGGGCCGTGGAGGCCGTCGCCCGAACACGGATTCCGCCCCGGAACCCTTCGGCCTGTCCGAGGCGCCGCCTCCGCTGCCGCGTACCGGCGGGGCCGTCTCGGAGGTCCTGCGCCGCGCGGCCGCCCGCTGAACGCATCAGCGGGTACGGCCGCCCCGACGGCCCCCGGATTCGCTGGCGGCGGGCCTCCTGCACAGCGCTGCTCAGCACCGGTCCTGCTCACCCCAGGCCTGAACGGCAACCGGCCGTTGGGGCAGTCCGCGCCCGCCGCCACACCCCATGCCGTGAGGTGACCTGCGGGCCCTCGGCGGACCCCAGACCCCGCAGGGCGAGGCGTCCGTGGCCGAGGGGCCCGTCAGGGCGGCGGGCGTCCGGACCCCCGGGCATGCCGAGGCGCGCGCGCCGAGACTCACGTCGTCCGCGCACGCGGAAGCACACCGTGGAGGTGCCGCGGCAACGAGGCCTGCCCGGCCCCGGCGCCTCCTGGTCTACCGGGTTCGGCTCAGACTCCCGCGCCGAGCACCGCGTTGATCTGCTGCGGGTCTCCGCAGACGATCAGCAGCGAGCCGGCTCGGGAACGAGCCAGCGGCAGAGCCGCGGCGGCGGTCTCCGGACCACCGTTGACGGCGACCACGACGACGGGCCGCACGGCTGCACGGCCCGCAGCAGCGCCATCGGCGTAGAAGACGTCGTCTCCGGCGTCGTGCTGCGCCCAGTAGGACGCCTCGCCGAAGGACAGTTCATGGACGGCCCAGGGGTGCTGGTCACCGGTGGTGATCACCAGTACGTCACCTGGGGTGCGCCCCGAGTCCAGGAGCAGGTCCACGGCCTCCTCGGCTGCGTCCAGCGCACCCTGGGCCGAGGCCGGGATCAGCTGGATCTGGGGAGTCGCCGAAGCGGGCGCGGGAGTGGCCGGGGCCGAGGGCCCGGGCTTGGGGGCGGCGTCACGCGGGGTGCGCTGCACCGGCGGCGCGGGCCGGAGGGGGCCGGGACGACCGGGACGCGACGGAGCCGCGGGACGGGGGCCGGGTACGGGTCGAGGGGTCGGCGCTGTACGGCCGCTGGCCGGAGTGGCGCGGGGACCCTGGGCACTCTCGTGAATCTGAGGCTCCTCGGGAATGAGAGGCATGGGCTGATATTTATCAAACGTTGGTACGGCTCGCGCCAGCGGGTGGCACATCAGTGCGAGCGGAATCGTCAGAAGTCGAAGCCGAGCTGACCCTCGATCTCCGGAACGCTTCCGTCCGCCCAGCTGCGGGCCTTCTTGAGGTGCCGCCACTGGGGCAGCGCATCAAGATACGCCCACGACAACCGGTGGTACGGGGTGGGGCCCCGCTCCTCCAGTGCGGCCTTGTGCACGGGCGACGGATACCCGGCATTGTCCGCAAAACCGAAGTGTGCATGGTCGACACCCAGTTCGGCCATCATTTTGTCGCGCTGAACCTTGGCGATCACCGAGGCCGCCGCGACCGCCACACACGAACGGTCGCCCTTGATGACCGTACGGACCTGCCACGGGGAACCGAGGTAGTCGTGCTTCCCGTCGAGGATCACCGCGTCGGGCCGCACCGGCAGCGCCTCCAGCGCCCGCCCGGCCGCGAGCCGCAGCGCGGCCGTCATCCCCAGGTCGTCGATCTCCTCAGGGGAGGCGTGCCCCAGGGCGTAGGCCGTCACCCACGTCCGCAGCACCTCGGCCAGCTCGGTGCGCCGTTTGAGCGTGAGGAGCTTGGAGTCGGTGAGACCGGCGGGCGGGCGACGCAGTCCGGTGACCGCCGCGCAGACGGTGACGGGACCGGCCCACGCGCCACGGCCCACCTCGTCGACACCGGCAATGACCTTCGCTCCGGTCGTTGCGCGGAGGGAGCGCTCGACGGTGTGGGTGGGTGGTTCGTACGGCATGGCGCCCTTAGGGTACGCCGCCGAGATCCCCTCGCGACACCCCCGTTCGCCCTGACCGCCCGTCCGCCGCCGGCAGCCCTGTCCGCGCCGCGGTCAGGAGGCGTCCGGACGCAGCAGCGGAAGCATGAGCTGGTCGATCATCTCTTCAAGATCCTGATCGCTCCATTCACTTCCGCACATCTTGGATCGGTACATCATCATGGCCGGAATGGCGTCGAAGACATAGCCGTTCGCAGCTCCGGGCCGCACCTCTCCCCTCTCGATTCCCCGGCTGATGACCTCATGCAGTATGCGGACGGCCGGCACCACGACACCCTGCACGATCAGCGCCCGGAAGCGCTCCGACTGCGATGGATCGCATTCGTGAATGATCGCACGCAGTGCGAAGCCGGGGCGCGAGAACATCGCGTCCCGCGCCGTCCGGCACAGCGCCACCAGGTCCTCACGCACATTCCCGAGATCGGGCGCCGCGTCCAGCCGGGGCAGCTCGGCGCTCAGTGCGTCGGCGACGAGATCCTCCTTGGAAGGCCAGCGACGGTAGAGGGCAGCCTTTCCGGTCTGGGCCCCGGCGGCGACTCCCTCCATCGTGAGGCCGTTCCAGCCGACGGTGCCGAGTTGTTCCAGCGCGGCATCGAGGATCGCGCGTTCGAGCACGGCGCCGCGCCGACGGGGGGAGGCCGTGCGGGCCGGTGCGGCCGTCCAGCGCGAAGTAACCATCCGAGTGTCTCCAGGCGAGCAGAGGGGGCGGGGAGGGCGAAGCGGTGCGGGGTGCGGTCGCGGCAACAGCGGGGGACGTGCCGACGGACACCCGGAAAGTGAACGCTTGCGTTCACTACTGGGGACTCACTACCGTGGACGCGAGAGTGAACGCGAGCGTTCACTAACGCAGTTGTGGGGGACCCATAGTGACAACCTCTCAGTTGATTCAGAACCAGAAACCAGGTGCGGCCCGCCGGGAGGGGCATCCCGGCATCGCGCTCACCGTCATCGCGGCCTGCCAACTCATGGTGGTACTCGACGCGACGATTGTGAACATCGCACTCCCGCACATTCAAGACGCGCTGAAGTTCAGCACCACCGACCTCACCTGGGTCGTCAGCGCCTACACACTCACCTTCGGCGGTCTGCTCCTGCTCGGCGCCCGAGCAGGAGACATCCTCGGCCGGCGCCGGGTGTTCATCACCGGAATCCTGCTCTTCACCTTCGCCTCGCTGCTCGGCGGACTGGCCCAGGAGCCCTGGCAGTTGCTGGCGGCGCGGGTCCTGCAGGGCATGGGAGGCGCCATAGCCTCGCCCACCGCGCTGGCGCTCATCACCACGACGTTTCCCGAAGGCCCGGAACGCAACCGGGCCTTCGGTGTCTTCGCCGCCGTCTCCGCGGGCGGCGGCGCGATAGGCCTGCTCGCGGGCGGCATGCTCACCGAATGGCTCGACTGGCGTTGGGTGCTGTTCGTCAACGTGCCCATCGGTGTGCTGATCGCCGCCCTGGCGCCGCTCTACATCGCCGAGTCGGAACGGCACCCCGGGCGCTTCGACATCGCGGGCGCGGTCACCTCGACGGCCGGTATGGCCTCGCTGGTCTACGCGTTCATCCGGGCCGCCGGGGAAGGCTGGCGGGATGGTCTGACCCTCGCAGCCTTCGCGACCGCCCTGGTCCTGCTGCTGGCCTTCGTGTTCACCGAGATGCGGGCCAAGGAGCCGATCACTCCGCTGAAGATGTTCACCGACCGCAACCGCTCCGGCACGTACATGATCATGCTGAGCCTGGCCGCGGCGATGTTCGGCATGTTCTTCTACATCGTCCTCTTCGTGCAGAACGTGCTCGGCTACAGCCCGATCAAGGCAGGGCTCGCCTTCCTGCCCGTCACGGTCGCGATCGCGGTCGGCGCGGGCCTGTCCCAGCGCTTCCTGCCCGCTCTGGGCCCCAAGCCGTTCATGCTCGCCGGGGCCACGCTGGTCGTGACCGGCCTGTCCTGGCAGACGTTCATCAGCCCCGACAGCTCCTATCTGGGTGGAGTGCTGGGCCCCATGCTGGTGTTCGGCTTCGGCATGGGCCTGAACTTCGTGACGGCGACCGTCACCGCCGTCTCCGGTGTCGCCCCGCACGAAGCCGGCGCCGCGTCCGGGCTGCTCAACGCCACCCAGCAGGTGGGAGGTTCGCTGGGGCTGTCCATCCTGACCACGGTCTTCGGCTCGGCCAGCAAGGACGAGGCGGAGAAGCAGCTGCCCCACTTCCTCGCCGACGGAACGGCCGAGCAGAAGGCCGAGTTCGCCAGGACGCATCAGCTGCCCGCTCCCTGGGGACACGAGGTTCTCGCCCACGGCATCTCCACGGCCTTCGTCCCGGCCGCCGCGATAGCCTCCCTGGCCCTGATCACGGCCTGGTTCGTGATCAGGGTCCGCAAGAGCGATCTGGACGCCCTGTCCGGGGCGGCGGGGCCCATGGCGGGGTGAGGCGTGCGGATGGCCCGGAGTCGCCGCGAGCGCAGCCCACAGGGGCGGCTCCACGGCCATCCGCAGTGCACCGACGGCCCACCATGCCGACCCGGCCGTCAGCGCGAACAAGACGAACCACATGACCACCACCCCCTGCACAGCCGCTCCCCGTCACCCGCCCGTGCCTTCACACGCCGCACGGCGGATGACCGGACAACGCCCGATCGGTCACGCAGAGTTCCCGATGAACACGGAGAGTTTCACCGGAGGGGACGGGGGGTGGGAATCCGGTCAGGCGGGCGCGACGACCCACCCCGGCAGCGCCTCCACCTGCTCCGCCCACGCGGCCGGAGGCGGGCCGGTCTTCCCGGCGGCCAGCACGCCGCCCACGATGGCGCAGGTGGTGTCGACGTCCCCGCCGACCTGCGCGGTCGTCCAGAACGCCGTCTCGTAGTCGCCGAGGGCGCGCGCAGCCGACCAGAGCGCGAAGGGAACGGTGTCATGGGCGGACGTACGGCGTCCGCAGCCCAGCACGGCCGCGACCGTGCCCGCGTCGCCGTAGTCGAGCATGTCCCTGGCGCGCCGCAGGCCGGCGCCGACGGCGCTCTTGGGCACGAGGGCGATGACACCGTCCAGCAGCGCCTCGGGGCGGGGCGGGCCGCCGGGCGCGCCAACCAGCGCGGCAGCCGCGGCGACGGCCATGGCACCGACCACGGCCTCCCGGTGCTGATGCGTGGGATAGGAGGAGATCTCCGCCTGGTGGGTGGCCTGCTCGGGGTCGTCCGCGTACCAGGCGCCCAGCGGGGCGATCCGCATCGCGGCGCCGTTGCCCCAGGAGCCCTGTCCCTTGAACAGGGCTGCCGACAGTTCGCGCCAGTCGGCGCCCTCCCGGACCAGCCGCAGCAGGCGGTTGACCGCGGGGCCGTAGCCGCGGTCGAAGTCGTGGTGCTCCGCGAAGGAGTGGGCCAGGGCGTCCTGGTCGATGCGGTGATGGGAGGCCAGGACGGCCACCACCGAGCAGGCCATCTCGGTGTCGTCGGTCCATTGCCAGGGGCCGGGCGGGAGTGCGCGGTCCTTCAGCAGCGGGTAGTTCGCGGGCACGAAGAACTGTGACCCGAGGGCGTCGCCCACCGCGAGGCCACGCAGGCTGGCGAGGGCGCGCTCCAGGCGCCCGTCGGGAGAGGAGTCAGCGGTCATCGCTCTGCCACTCTAGCCGGTGATCCCGTAGGGCTCCGGATCTCGCCAGCGGCCGAAGGGCCGGTCAAGGGTGTACTTGCCGTCGTCCCCGAGAACGAGCATGCGCATCTCGGCGTTCCCCGGATTCGACAGCGACTCGAATTCGGCGACCGTCCAGTGGAACCAGCGCATGCAGAACAGCCGCATGGCGAGGCCGTGGGTCACGATGAGCACGTTCGGCGGATGGTCGGGCGCCTCGAAGCTGCGGAACAGGCTCTCCAGGAAGCCGCCGACCCGGTCGTACACGTCGGCTCCGCTCTCGCCCTGTGCGAAACGGTAGAAGAAGTGCCCGTAGGCGTCCCGGTAGGCCTTCTGCAGCCGTACGTCGTCACGGTCCTGCCAGTTTCCCCAGTCCTGCTCGCGCAGCCGGGGCTCCTCGCGCACCCTGATGCGGTCGGGATCGAGATGGAAGGCCCGGAGGGTCTCGTGGGTGCGGCGGTAGGGGGAGACGTACACGCTGACCCGCTCGTCGCCGAGCACCTCCCGGAGCCTTTTGCCGGTCTCCTCGGCCTGCCGCCGGCCCCGGTCGGTGAGGGCCAGCGCGTGGTCGGGTTCACGCTCGTAGACGGTGTCATCAACATTGCCCGTTGATTCCCCGTGCCGGACAAGGACGATGCGCCGTGGTCGTGCCATGCCAAAACCCTAGATCGGGATGCGGCCGATCGAATACTCGTACGGCGCCCATACAGCGTAGGTCACACGGATCGAGCACCACACGTCACAAGAGGGCACACCTTCCACCGCAAGCGGTCAGGGCCCGTGCTCATACGGTCCAGGTCGTCTCCAGTTCGACGATGTCCCCGGTGAGGGCGGCGATGTCCGCCTCCGTCTGGGCGCGCAGGGCGAGCCGCTCCACGCGTTCGGTGCGGTACTTTCCGTGCTCGGCCTCGGAACGCCACATCGACAGGACCATGAACTCGTGGCCGGGCGCCTCGGCGAACAGTCCGCGGATCATGCCGGGCGAGCCGGCCATGGCCGGGTTCCACACCTTCTCCTGCATGAGGGTGAAGTGTTCGGCGCGCTCCTCGTGCACCCGGCACAGGGCCACGCGCAGCAGGTCGGAGTCGGTGAAGCGGGGCTCAAAGCCGGTCTTCACGTCGAAGCGGTAGTCGAACAGCCGTACCTGGGCGTCCTTGAACGTGCCCGCCTGGGCCGCGGCCAGCCGGTCATGGGAACGCGCCATGAAAGAGTCGTAGAAGGCACGGCTCTCCCAGAAGGCGAAGACATGCGCGACGGAGGGCCGACTCCTGCTCCAGCCCCCGCCTTGTCCCCGAAATCCCGGCTCCCCCAGAAGCCCCGCCCACTTTCGCTGCCCCCGTTCGAAACCGCGGCGGTCCACCACGGTGCAGCGAATCCACTTGACCAGCACCGCGCCATGGTAAGGCCACAGGGCGTGGCGTCGGTCACTCTCTGGCGCAGAGCAGCCATGCCGTGGGCCACGCGCGCGTGGCAGGATGGACAACCGGCCCTGATGATCGGGCAGTTCGGGGCGAGGTCAGACGGTGAACGGGGAGGGAAGTCCGTGAGCGGCATCAACAAGGGGATCCGCAAGATCGAGATGGCGCTGAAGTGGGACCCGAGTCCGGCGGGGCAACCCGCCACCGATCTGGACATCGTCGCCGCGACGTACCTCGCGAGCGATCCGTCCGGGGCGCCCGCCTATGTGGTGCACTTCGACAGCCGCTCGCCCGACGGCACCATCTATCTCAACCGGGACAGCAAGGACGGCAAGGGGTTCGGCTGGGACGAGGTCATGACGCTGGAGCTCGAGCGGCTGGACGCGCGGTACGCGCGCGTGGTGGTCGGTGTCGTCATCCAGCAGCATCCGGCGCACCGCACGTTCGTCAGCGTCCTCAACCCCGCCTTCCGGATACGGGAGGGCTACACGGTTCTGGACGAGGACGAATTCGGTGCTGTGCTCGGGGCGACCGCGGCGACGGTCGGGGAGTTCGTCCGTGAGTCCGACGGCTGGACGTTCCACCCGGGGGTCCAGGGGTTCGAGGACGACCCGGTGGCGTTCACCAGGGTCATGGGCCAGGTGCGCCAGTCCTGACCTCTGCCGGTCCCGACCTCCTTAGGGAAGGAACACCGAGGGCGGTGGAGCCGAGGACCGGCTCCACCGCCCTTGCCGGATCACGGGGATCCGGCCGGCGCTGCTGGGATCAGCTGCAACCGCTGGTCGAGCCGCAGCCCTCGCAGATGTAGCAGGAACCGGCCCGCTGCATCTTCGTACCGCAGGAGAAGCAGAGCGGGGCGTCGGCCTGGATGCCCAGCTGCATCTCCACCAGTTCGGCGCTGGTGTGGGCCTGCTTCGGGGCGGGCTTGGCCACCTCGACGTCGGCCTTCGGGGTGGCGACGGCCTTCAGGTCCGTCTGACGCGGGGCCGACTGGGCCAGACCCTCGACGTCGACGTCCTCCTCGGCCGGCTCGTAGGAACCGGTCTCCAGGTGGCGCTGACGCTCCTCGGCGGAGTGGATGCCGAGCGCGGAGCGGGTCTCGAAGGGCAGGAAGTCGAGCGCCAGGCGGCGGAAGATGTAGTCGACGATCGACTGCGCCATCCGCACATCCGGGTCGTCCGTCATACCGGCCGGCTCGAAGCGCATGTTGGTGAACTTCGAGACGTACGTCTCGAGCGGCACGCCGTACTGCAGGCCCACGGAGACGGCGATGGAGAAGGCGTCCATCATGCCGGCGAGGGTCGAGCCCTGCTTGGACATCTTCAGGAAGACCTCACCAAGGCCGTCGTCCGGGTAGGAGTTGGCCGTCATGTAGCCCTCGGCGCCACCGACCGTGAAGGAGGTCGTGATGCCGGGACGGCCCTTGGGCAGGCGCTTGCGGACCGGCCGGTACTCGACGACCTTCTCGACCGCGGTACGGATCGTGTCCTCGGCCTTCTCGGTGATCTCGGCCTTCTCCTGCTCCTTGGTGTCCTTCGTCTTCGCGGAGAGGGGCTGGCCGACCTTGCAGTTGTCGCGGTAGATCGCGAGCGCCTTGACGCCGAGCTTCCAGGCCTCGAAGTAGATCTCCTCGACCTCCTCGACGGTCGCCGTCTCCGGCATGTTGACCGTCTTGGAGATGGCGCCGGAGATCCAGGGCTGGATCGCCGCCATCATGCGGACGTGGCCCATCGGGGAGATGGCGCGCTCGCCCATGGCGCAGTCGAACACCTCGTAGTGCTCCTGCTTGAGACCGGGGGCGTCGATCACGTTGCCGTTCTCGGCGATGTGGGCGACGATCGCCTCGATCTGCTCCTCCTGGTAGCCCAGGCGGCGCAGGGCCTGCGGGACGGTGCCGTTGACGATCTGCATAGAGCCGCCGCCGACCAGCTTCTTGAACTTGACCAGGGCGAGGTCGGGCTCGACACCGGTGGTGTCGCAGGACATCGCAAGGCCGATGGTGCCGGTCGGGGCGAGCACGGACGCCTGGGAGTTACGGAAACCGTTCTTCTCACCGAGACGCAGCACGTCCTGCCAGGCCTCCGTGGCGGCGGCCCAGACCGGGGTGTCGAGGTCGTCCATGCGGACGGCCGTGCCGTTGGCGTCGGCGTGCTGCTTCATGACGCGGTTGTGCGCGTCGGCATTGCGGGCGTAACCGTCGTACGGGCCGACGACCGAGGCCAGTTCGGCGGAGCGGCGGTAGGCCGTGCCGGTCATCAGGGAGGTGATGGCCCCGGCGAGGGCGCGGCCGCCGTCGGAGTCGTAGGCGTGGCCGGTGGCCATCAGCAGGGCGCCGAGGTTGGCGTAGCCGATGCCCAGCTGGCGGAACGCGCGCGTGTTCTCACCGATCTTCTGGGTCGGGAAGTCGGCGAAGCAGATGGAGATGTCCATCGCGGTGATGACGAGCTCGACGACCTTCTGGAAGCGCTCGGCCTCGAAGGACTGGGTGCCCTGGCCGTCGTCCTTGAGGAACTTCATCAGGTTCAGCGAGGCGAGGTTGCAGGACGTGTTGTCCAGGTGCATGTACTCGCTGCACGGGTTCGACGCGGTGATCCGGCCGGACTCGGGGCAGGTGTGCCAGTTGTTGATGACGCCGTCGTACTGGATGCCGGGGTCGGCGCAGGCCCAGGCGGCCTCGGCGAGCTTGCGGAAGAGCGCCTTGGCGTCGACCTTCTCGATGATCTCGCCCGTCATACGGGCGCGGAGGCCGAACTCGCCGCCGTTCTCGACGGCCGTCATGAACTCGTCGTTCACGCGGACGCTGTTGTTGGCGTTCTGATACTGGACGGACGTGATGTCGTCGCCGCCCAGGTCCATGTCGAAGCCCGCGTCGCGCAGGGCGCGGATCTTCTCCTCTTCCTTCACCTTGGTGGCGATGAAGTCCTCGATGTCCGGGTGGTCCACGTCGAGGACGACCATCTTGGCCGCGCGGCGGGTGGCGCCACCGGACTTGATGGTGCCGGCGGAGGCGTCGGCGCCGCGCATGAAGGAGACCGGGCCGGAGGCGTTGCCGCCGGAGGACAGCAGCTCCTTGGAGGAGCGGATGCGGGAGAGGTTCAGGCCGGCGCCGGAGCCGCCCTTGAAGATCATGCCCTCTTCCTTGTACCAGTCGAGGATCGACTCCATGGAGTCGTCGACGGCCAGGATGAAGCAGGCGGAGACCTGCTGGGGCTGCGGGGTGCCCACGTTGAACCAGACGGGGCTGTTGAAGCTGAAGATCTGGTGCAGCAGGGCGTAGGCCAGCTCGTGCTCGAAGATCTCGACGTCGGCGGCCGACGCGAAGTACTTGTGGTCCTCGCCGGCCTTCGAGTACGTCTTCACGATGCGGTCGATCAGCTGCTTGAGCCCGACCTCGCGCTGGGGGGTGCCGACGGCACCGCGGAAGTACTTGCTGGTGACGATGTTGACCGCGTTCACCGACCAGAAGTCGGGGAACTCGACGCCACGCTGCTCGAAGTTGACCGAGCCGTCGCGCCAGTTGGTCATGACGACGTCACGACGCTCCCAGACCACCTCGTCGTACGGGTGCACGCCGGGGGTGGTGTGGATGCGCTCGATACGCAGGCCCTTGGTGGTCTTCGCGCCCTTCGCGCGGGACCCTCGTGCCGGACCGCTCGCCGTCTCTGTCATGCCGCCTCCCTGTACAGGCAAAAACGCCCTGAAATGCCACGATGTTCCCGTGGCACGGTGTGGTGTCTGGTGCCGCGGACGTCGATGCGCCTGGTCCGCAGCAAGTCTTGGTCCGCCGCCGCCCGACCGGATCCGGGGTCTCCGCCCGGTTCCGGTCCGCCGGGTCAGTCGGCGGCGTGGGCGGGCTCGGGGACCCTCGTGGTCCCTCCGCGGCCGCCGTCGTCCTCCCGGCCCCCCATGACAGCGTCCGGGTCGCCTTCGCGGTCGTCGTCGTCCGCGGCGGTGCGTCCCGTCTGGTCCCTGAGTTCCGCGATCGCGGCCTCGAAGTCCTCGAGCGAGTCGAAGGCCCGGTAGACGGAGGCGAACCGCAGGTAGGCGACGAGGTCGAGTTCCTGCAACGGGCCGAGTATGGCCAGTCCCACGTCGTGGGTGGTCAGCTCGGCGCTTCCGGTGGCCCGCACCGCCTCCTCGACCCGCTGGCCGAGCTGAGCGAGCGCGTCCTCGGTGACGGGCCGTCCCTGACATGCCTTGCGCACGCCGTTGATGACCTTGGTGCGGCTGAACGGCTCGGTGACCCCGGACCGCTTGACCACCATGAGCGAGCACGTCTCCACGGTCGTGAAACGACGGGAGCAGTCAGGGCACTGGCGGCGCCTGCGGATGGACGTGCCGTCGTCCGTCGTACGGCTGTCGACGACACGGCTGTCGGGGTGCCTGCAGAAGGGGCAGTGCATGAAGTCCCAACCCTCCTCACAGCAGACTCAATGGCCTCGCCGGGCCTCATGGGCCCCTCGAAGCAGCCCCAAGCATAGGCGATCCAAGTGGATGCGAAGACCAGGGGCACCACAACTTGTGGGCCGCTGATGACATCCAAGCACTAGATATGGGGCTTGGCCCATTCATCCAGGCCGTAACGCGTGTCGCGGCCGAAGCCCTCACCCCGCGCGTTCCCGCCGTCACGGGGAGCACGCGAAACCGGCCCCCACGCGCGCGTGTACAACCGTGTCCGCGCGGCGGATACGGCGATATCGTGGGCGCCGCAGGGAGGACCCGTGGGACTGTCGCGCATGAGGCGGAGCGGAACCCCGGCCGCCCCGTACCGGATGGCAGACTGAGGCGACACCCGACAGGGGGCGCCCCCGGCGGTGAAGAGTACAACAACGGGCTCTTTTGTCCGCCGGTCACCCGCGTTGGCTATACACCCAGACACGTGATCAAGTCAGGTTATCCACGCTTTTTCACTCGAACGTGTGTTTGGCGCAACCTTTCGAAAGCAACTACCGTTGTGCAGCAGGGAGACAATCGAGAGGGGCCGACGACGTGACCACCACCGCAGACAGCGCCACCATCACCGCCCAGGACCGCTCCCAGGGCCGACTCGAGCCGGTGCATGCGATGAACGAAGCCGTGAATCCGGAGGGGCACAAGCGCTCCCTGCCGGGCCGACCTCCAGGCATCCGGGCGGACAGCTCGGGCCTGACCGACCGGCAGCGCCGGGTGATCGAGGTCATCCGGGACTCCGTACAGCGGCGCGGCTACCCGCCGTCCATGCGGGAGATCGGCCAGGCCGTCGGCCTGTCCAGCACGTCCTCGGTGGCGCACCAGCTGATGGCGCTGGAGCGCAAGGGCTTCCTGCGCCGCGACCCGCACCGCCCGCGCGCGTACGAGGTCCGCGGCTCCGACCAGGCCGTCTCCGTGCAGCCCACGGACACCGCCGGCAAGCCCGCCGCGTCGTACGTCCCGCTGGTGGGCCGGATCGCCGCCGGCGGCCCGATCCTCGCCGAGGAGTCCGTCGAGGACGTCTTCCCGCTCCCGAGGCAGCTCGTGGGCGACGGTGAGCTGTTCGTACTGAAGGTCGTCGGCGACTCCATGATTGAAGCCGCGATCTGCGACGGCGACTGGGTCACCGTCCGCCGTCAGCCCGTCGCCGAGAACGGCGACATCGTGGCGGCCATGCTCGACGGCGAGGCCACCGTGAAGCGCTTCAAGCGCGAGGACGGCCATGTCTGGCTGCTCCCGCACAACGCCGCGTACGAGCCGATCCCCGGCGACGACGCGACCATCCTCGGCAAGGTGGTGGCGGTCCTCCGCCGCGTCTGAGCACGGCGGGCGGCCTCACCTCTTCCGCCCACCCCTGACTGGGCCCCGGGATCCCTGCGCCGGTTCCGGGGCCCTGTGCTGTCCTCCTACGTCCGGTCGGTCTCGGACTGCCGTGCCGTCGCGTCGATCGCCGCGAGCGACTTGCGTACCTGGTTGCGGTCCGTGGTGTACCAGAAGTCCGGCAGGGAGGCCTTGAGGTAGCTCCCGTAGCGGGCCGTCGCCAGTCGCTGGTCGAGTACGGCGACCACTCCCCGGTCCCCCGACGCTCGGACCAGGCGGCCGGCGCCCTGGGCCATGAGCAGCGCCGCGTGTGTGGCGGCCACGGCCATGAAACCGTTGCCTCCGGCGTCCTCCACCGCCTTCTGGCGGGCGCTCATCAGCGGGTCGTCCGGACGCGGGAACGGGATCTTGTCCATGACCACCAGCTGACAGCTGGTTCCGGGGACGTCGACGCCCTGCCAGAGCGACAGCGTCCCGAAGAGACACGTCTTCGGATCCGCCGAGAAGTTCTTGATCAGCTCGCCCAGGGTCTCCTCGCCCTGGAGGAGGATCGGAAACTCCGGGATCCGGCCGCGCAGCTCCTCGGCTGCGAGCTGGGCGGCGCGCATGGAGGAGAAGAGGCCGAGCGTACGTCCGCCGGCCGCCTGGATCAGTTCGGTCAGCTCGTCCAGCATGTCCGCGCGGTCGCCGTCCCGCGCGGGGCGCGACAGATGCTTGGCGACGTACAGGATGCCCTGCTTGCGGTAGTCGAAGGGCGACCCCACGTCGATCCCCTTCCACGGGGGAAGGTCGTCTCCCTCGGTGCCCTCCGGGGCGAGCCCCAGGGAGGCGCCCACGCCGTTGAAGTCCCCGCCGAGCTTCAGGGTCGCCGAGGCCAGGGTCACCGAGCGGTCGGCGAAGAGCTTCTCCCGCAGCAGGCCCGACACGGACATGGGGGCGACGCGCAGGGAGGCGCCGAAGCGGTCGTGCCGTTCGTACCAGACGACGTCGTACTCGGAGCCGCCCACGATCCGCTCCGCCACGTCGTGCACGCTCTCGACGGAGGCGAGCGCCTGCTTGCGGACCGCGTCCTCGTCCTGCACGGACTTGTCGCGGGTGGCGCCGATGGCGGAGATGACGGTGCGCGCGGCGTCGCGCAGGGCCATGAGGGCGTAGTTGAGGTCCTCCGGGATCTCCTCCAGGCGGCCCGGAAGGGCCAGCTCCATCAGTCGCTCGAAGCCCTCGGCGGCGGTCTGGAGCTGGTCGGCCGCCTTCTCGTTGACCAGCTTCGCGGCCCGTCGCACCGCCCGGTTGACCTGGCCCGGGGTGAGTTCGCCGGTGGCGACGCCGGTGACCCTCGACACCAGTTCGTGCGCCTCGTCGACGATCAGCACCTCGTGCTGCGGGAGGACCGGGGCGCCCTCGATGGCGTCGATCGCCAGCAGCGCGTGGTTGGTGACGACGACCTCGGCCAGCTTGGCGCGCTCGCGGGCCATCTCCGCGAAGCACTCGGCGCCGTATGCGCACTTGGTCGCGCCGAGGCATTCCCGCGAGGACACCGACACCTGGGCCCAGGCCCGGTCGGACACTCCGGGGGTGAGGTCGTCGCGGTCGCCGGACTCGGTCTCGTCCGCCCAGTCCCGCAGCCGCAGCAGGTCCTGGCCCAGCTTGCTGCTGGGCGCAGCCGCCTCGAACTGGTCGAAGAGGCCTTCCTCCTCGTCCTGCGGCACGCCCTCGTGCAGTCGGTGCAGGCACAGGTAGTTCGAGCGGCCCTTCAGCATCGCGAACTCGGGGCGCCGGCGCAGCAGGGGATGCAGCGCATCGACCGTGCGCGGCAGGTCGCGCTCCACCAGCTGGCGCTGCAGGGCCAGGGTGGCGGTCGCGACCACGACCCGCTCCCCGTGCGCGAGCGCGGGCACCAGATAGCCCAGCGACTTACCGGTGCCGGTGCCGGCCTGGACCAGAAGGTGGGAACCGTCGTCGATCGCCTCCGCGACGGCTTCGGCCATGGTCACCTGGCCGGGGCGCTCCGTACCACCGACAGCGGCGACAGCGGCATGGAGGAGTTCGGGGAGAGAGGGCTTCGTCATAGCGCGACCACCCTACGGCTCGGCACTGACAAACGGGTGATCGCGCAGGTGGTCGGCGGGAACGGAGCTGACGGAATCGGTGAGGGATTCAAGGTGCGGGGCTTCTCGGATTCGGGGCCGCTGAAGGGCCTGGGGGGACATCGACGGGCGAGGAAAAAATTCTCGGGGATTCTCGGGACGGGCGGGAACCGGCCGGAATCCCGAGGCGTTCCATGAGTGACGAGTCGATTACGGACCGTCACAGGGCATCACGGAGATGCCTGTCTCTGACCATGAGGCCGGCCCGCTTCCCGGGCAGGTCGACCTCGGCGCAGAAGCGGAAACCGGCGTGAAGGAAGGCGGCGATGGAAGGGGTGTTGCGAAGGTCGGGTTCAGCGACGACACGTGAGCAGGCGGGCCTCCTGTCGAGTACGAGGTCGGCTACGGCTCTCAGCAGCAGACCGCCGAGTCCTCGCCCGCGGGCGGCCGGGCCCCCGATGAGGAGATGGACACCGGTGTCGTGAGGTCGTGCCGGGTAGTGGCGGGCCAGCGGGTCGAGATCCGCCCGGTAGATCTCCCAGTAGCTCATGGGTGTGCCCTCCAGCAGGCCGAGGCACGGAACGCTGTGTGCGCCGTAGGCGAGGTGGCGGCGCAGATGCCGTTCGGTCACGGTCCGGGGGCCGGCCAACTCCCAGAACGCGGCGACCGCCGGCTCGTTCATCCACCGGCCGATGCGGGGCAGGTCGCGGTCGACCTGGACGGGGACGAGGTGGAACACACCTGCGGGTGTGGGGGTGGGCCCCCAGTCGCCCGGGCGGTCGAGCAGAGCTGTGGGCGCGGCGCCCGCGACGGCGCGGGTGTCGGTGGGGGGCACGGCGGGCTCCTCTCAGCGGGTGGATCGGGACATGTTCCTCAGGGACGAAGGGGAGTCGCAGTCGTGCATGCGGACGGTTCAGGAGTGGAGGGGGTTGGCGATGGTGACATACACGGACTGGGTGTCCACGGGGCCGACGAGTTCGTCCATGCCGTGCAGCCGGGTCAGCAGATTGGCCTTGCAGCGCAGCACGGGTGAGTCGAGGAGACGGGCGGGCAGCGAGCTGCGCGACCGGCCGGGGCCGCGGGCCACGGTCGTGAGGAAACCGCGGAAGGCGGTGAGCAGCAGACGTTCGTCGGCGAGACGCTGTGAGCCGAAGGCGCCGACGAGTCCGAGGACGTTGTTGATACCCAGGTAGTAGGCGAAGCGCTCGTCGGTGACGTCGTCGGAGACGAAGGTGTCGCTGTGCCCGCCGATGCCGGGCAGCCGGGCTTCGAGTTCCGCGCGGCGGGAGTCGCGGAAGTAGTAGCCCTGGTTGTCGCGGTACCGGCCTCCTGTGGGCCAGCCGTCGGGGTCCAGCAGGAGGAGCGTGTTCTGCTGGTGGGCCTCCAGCGCGATGCCCGCTTCCCCGTCGAGCCAGAGCACCGGGCGTACGACGTGCTCCAGATAACGCAGGAACCACTCGACGGCGACGGTGGCGAGCGGGCGCCCGGTCCGTCCGGCGAGCCGGGTGACGACCTCGGCCAGCCGGGAGCTGTGCACGGGTTCCGTGTCCGAGGCGGGCCCGGCGATCCCTGCGATCCCGGCGGCCCCGGCAACCCGGGGGTACGGCCGGGGCGAGACGAGGCCTGCGACACAGGAGACGTCGTCCGCGGAGGTGAAGGGGTTGTGGCGGATCACCACGTCGAGTCCCGGCACCGGGTGGCAGTCGGTCCCGTCGACGGCGAGCCAGGCCGGGTCGCGGACGATGTCGAAACCCGGATGGGCCGCCTGCCACTGCTTGGACAGGCCGGCCCGCAACAGGCGGTGGACCTCGACGCCACGGTGGAGTTCCTTGCGGAGGTTCTCCCGACGGGAGTTGGTGATGCGCAGGCCGAGCGACAGTTTGAGCATCGCCGGGGCGCCGGTCCGGTAGACGGTGCGTACGGAGGAGGTCGGGTGCCAGGGGGCGCCGAGCGGGCCGAGGTCCCGGAGCAGCCCGGCTTCGAACAGGGCGGCGACATCGCTGCGGTGGCGGGCCTCGCGCAGTTGCCAGGGGTGCGTCGGCAGGAGGGCGTGGCCGTCGGGCAACGTGCGGCGAACGGGCAACGGCACTCCGGTGTCGGCGAGTCGGGCGGTCAGCCGGTCGGCGGGAACGGGACGGCCGCCTTCCGTCCAGGCGGAGTCGGTGGCCAGCACGGAGGGAGCGACAACCAGCCAGTGGAGGGGGAAGGAGCCGCGCGACTCGGGTGAGTACAGCCGTGCTTCCGCATCGGAGAGGCCTTCGCGGCTCTTCGGGGTGGGGTGCAGGGGGTGCCCGAGGAGGAGTGCCTGTTCGGCGGCCAGGAACAGGTCGGGACCGTCGGTGGGGTGCTCGCGCCGCTCGCGGACGAAGTCCGCCGTGCGACGCACGGAGTCGGCGACGCGGGCCACCAGGGCGACCTGGTCCGTGCTGTGGATGACTGGTCGCGGCGGGGCGAGCGTGTTGGCAAGTCGGGGCAAGGCAAACGCCTCGGCCGGCCGGAGCGGGGCGGGTTGCTCCGCTCGTCGGGGCGCGGCAGGTGGCTCGACTGGTCGGGGTGTGGCGAGCGCCTCAGCCGGTCCCGGCAGGGCGAGCGCCTCAGCCGGTCCCGGCAGCGCCGGCGGCTCGGCTGGTGCCGGGGGCTTGGGCGTCTCGCGGGACAGCAGGGCGGCGAGTGTGACGGCGTCCACGGGTGGGGACTGCTCGGGGGCGTCGGCCAGGTGCAGGAGGCCGAAGCGGTGCCAGCCGGTCGGGGACCAGTGGTGGACGGGGGTGAGCAGGGCGGTGCCGCTGGCGGAGAGCGGCACTCGGAGGGTGCCGTCGGCAGGGGCGGGCAGGCCTGCCTCGCGCACCCAGCAGCGCAGCAGGCTCTCCACGGTCGCCGCCTGGGCCGCGGTGTGCGGGTCGGCGTGGTCCAAGGGGTGGGCCGTGACGCGGGGCGCCGGTTCCACGGGGGCGGCGTGGCGCTGCTGAGGAGGGACGGATGCGGTCGGTGGAACGTGGGTCGACGGAACGGAGGAGGTGGACGCTGGTGGGGTGGAAACGGCGGAGGTGGGACCAGGAGAGGCGGAGGGCACGGGAGAGTCGTTCAAGGGCGTTCCTCATCGGGTGGGTTCGGCGCGGTCGGCGGCGTGACGGACCGGAACGGCGGTGGGGACGCGACGGCACGGGGAGGCCGGCCGGTGTCCGTCTTGTGAGCGGGGCGGGCGAGGGGCCGGGCCGCGTCCGTCTCGTGAGCGGGGCGAGCGAGGGGCCGGGCCGTGTCCGGAGCCGCTGTGGTGTCCTCGTCGTACGGCCCGTCGGCCATGGCTCACCTGCTGCGGCCGGCACGGCCACGTGGCTTCGGAGCCTGCCTGGGCCGCTGGTTCGACTGGTCCTTGTCGTGCTGGTGCGTGCGGTGGGCGTGGTTACGGGCCGCCGCCTCGATAGCGTCGGCCAGCCGGTCGAGTACGGCGGCGGCCTGTTCGTCGGTGATCGTCAGGGGCGGAAGCAGGCGTACGACGCTTGCGTGGCGGCCGCCCAGTTCGACGATCAAGCCGCGGCGCAGGCACTCCCGCTGTACGGCGACGGCCAGTTCGGGGGCGGCGGGGTGGGGCCCGCGAGCCGGGACGGCGTCCGGGGCACCGCGGCCGACGCCCACCGCGACTCCGCTCCCCCGTCCCGACGCCTCCCCGTGCTTCGACTCCCCGCACTCCGCCTCCCCGTACTCCGAGTCACCGCACTCCGAGTCACCGCGATTCACCGCCCCCTCGCCGTCCGGGTCGGCCCCTTCGCCTTCCGGGTCGACCAGTTCGACCCCGATCATCAGTCCGCGCCCCCGCACGTCACCGATGCACGGGATGTCCTCGGCGAGGTGCCGGAGTCGGCCCAGCAGGTGGGCTCCCAGGGTGGCCGCGCGTTCGGCGAGGCGGTTCTCGCGGACGTGGGCGAGGGTGGCCGTGCCGGCGGCCATGGCGAGCTGGTTGCCGCGGAAGGTGCCCGCGTGGGCACCCGGTTCCCAGACGTCGAGGTCGTCGCGGTAGACGACGACGGCCAGCGGCAGGCTGCCGCCGATGGCCTTGGAGAGGACCATCACGTCGGGGGTGATCCCGCTGTGCTCCACCGCCCAGAAGGCGCCGGTGCGGCCGACGCCCGTCTGGACCTCGTCGGCGATGAGGGGGATGGAGCGGTCGGCGGTGATCTGCCGCATGCGCCGCATCCAGGTGTCCGGCGCGGGGATCACGCCGCCCTCGCCCTGGACGGGTTCGAGGATCATCCCGGCGGGGCGCCGGACCCCGGACTTGGGATCGTCGAGGACGGACTCGGTCCAGCGTGCCGCGAGTTCGGCGCCGCGGTCGCCGCCGACGCCGAACGGGCAGCGGTAGTCCTGCGGATAGGGCAGCCGGGCCACGCGGACGTCGAAGGCGCCGCCGGAGGCTTCGAGGGATCCGGTCGTCATGCCGTGATAGGCGCCGGTGAAGGCGAGGACACCCGTGCGGCCGGTGGCGGCCCGGACGAGGGTGAGCGCGGCCTCCACGGCGTCCGTGCCTGCGGGCCCGCAGAACTGCACGCGGGCACGGTCGGCGAGCCCGGGCGGCAGGGTGCGGAAGAGCTCGGTGATGAAGGCGTCCTTGACCGGGGTGGCGAGGTCGAGGACGTGCAGGGGCGCGCCCGAGTCGAGGACCGTGCGGATGGCCTCCAGGACGACGGGATGGTTGTGGCCGAGGGCGAGGGTGCCGGCGCCGGAGAGGCAGTCGAGGTAGCGGCGGCCGTCGGCGCCCTCGATGGTCATTCCCCGGGCGCGCACCGGCACGATGGGCAGGGCGCGCGCGTAGGTGCGCGCCGCCGACTCGCGGGCCGACTGGCGCCGCAGGATCCCCTCGTGCGCGGGCCGTCGGCCGGCCTGGCCGACGGGGGACCGTCCGGCGGGCGATGTTCCGGTGGATCGCCCCGAAGGGACCTCCTCGGGCACTGGCTCGGTCACGGCTCCCCGTCCTCCCGCAGTTCAGGGGGCCGAGCGCGCACAGCGGACCCCCCACCGCTACCAACCCCGGACGGCTGCCCCGGTTACGGGTTGCCTCAAGATCCTTGCCGTGACGGAACCGTTGCCCTCCTGTCGGAAGTCCCCCACAGCGAACACATATCGTGTGGAGGCATTTCAAGTTCGTTGACAGCAGGGGGAGTCAGACCATGCGATCGATACGGCCGTCGTTCACCGCTCGTCGGGGGAGGACCGCGCGCCGCCGAACCTCCCCCGTGCTCGGTGCCGTCGCCCTCGCCTCGGTGCTCGCGCTCACCGCGACCGCCTGCGACTCGGGCGACACCACCGCCGACGGCAAGGCCACCGCGTCGGCCACGGCGGGCGACGACGGGAAGATCACGATCCCGGACGACATCAAGGACCGGCTCAAGGAGCACGGGATCGATCTGGACAAGTGGAAGAACGGCGCATGGAAGAACTGGGACAAGGACGACTGGCTGCGTGAGGCCCAGGACTACGTCAACCCGATCATCAAGGGCCTGTGGGACCCGGACCGGATGCGGGAGGCGGAGGACCCGGACCGGGGTGTCGACGACAACGACCTCTCCGGCGACCAGGGGGTGACCGACCCGACGCCCGAGCCCGTGGACGCGAAGGCCGTGCCGACGACGTACCACGCCAACGCGCCCGAGGCGGGCAAGGTGTTCTTCGACGCCCCCGAGGGCACGATGGTCTGCTCGGCGACGGTCGTGGAGGACCCGGCGCACCCGGGCAAGTCCAATCTGGTGTGGACGGCGGGCCACTGTGTGCACGCGGGCAAGAAGGGCGGCTGGTACCGCAACATCGCGTTCGTGCCGTCGTACAACGACAAGGGTCTGTCCTCCGAGCAGTTGCAGACGGCCACCAAGGAGCAGGCCGCTCCCTACGGTGTCTGGTGGGGCGACTGGGTGAAGACCTCGGACCAGTGGATCGCACAGGGCGGGGAGACGGGCGGGGACGGCGCGCCGTACGACTTCGCCGTGATCCATGTGACGCCGGAGGCGGGCGGTTCCGGCAAGTCGCTGGAGGAGACGGTCGGTTCGGCGCTGCCGGTGGACTTCAAGGCGCCGGCGGTGCCGAAGGTGGACAGCATCACCGCGACGGGCTACCCGGCCGCGGCGCCTTTCGACGGGCAGAAGCTCTACCAGTGCCAGGACAAGCCGGGGCGGCTGTCGTTCAGCGAGTCGGACCCGACGATGTACCGGATCGGCTGCACGATGACCGGTGGTTCGTCCGGCGGTGGCTGGGTGGCGACGGGGTCGGACGGCAAGCCGGCGCTGGTGTCCAACACCTCGGTCGGCCCGGTCAGTTCGGGCTGGCTCGCGGGGCCGCGGCTGGGTGAGGTGGCCAAGGGTGTGTACGACTCGGTGAGCGACAAGTTCGCCAAGTGAGCGACGGGTTCGCCGAGCAGGAGGCGCACCGCGGACCATGACGAAGGCCCGCCCCCGTGAGAGAGGGGGCGGGCCTTCGTGCGTCGGTCAGGCGAGCGGTGCCGGGACGTACGGTGCGAGGTCCGCGGCCAGTTCCTCGTGCACCCGCACCTTGAGCAGCGTGCCCTCCGCCGTGTGCTCCGCGGAGATCACCTCGCCCTCGGTGTGGGCGCGGGCGACCAGCTTGCCGTGGGTGTACGGCACGAGCGCCTCGATCTCGACCGAGGGCCGCGGCAGCTCGTTGTCGATGAGCGCGAGCAGTTCCTCGATGCCCTGGCCGGTGCGGGCCGAGACGGCGATGGAGCGCTTCTCCATCCGCATCAGCCGCTGGAGGGTGAGCGGGTCGGCCGCGTCCGCCTTGTTGATCACGACGATCTCGGGCACCTGAGTGGCGCCGACATCGCGGACCACCTCGCGCACGGCGGCCAGCTGCTCCTCCGGGTTGGGGTGCGAGCCGTCGACCACGTGCAGGATGAGGTCGGACTCGCCGACCTCCTCCATGGTGGAGCGGAACGCCTCGACCAGGTGGTGCGGCAGGTGCCGTACAAAACCGACCGTGTCGGCCAGGGTGTACAGGCGGCCGCTCGGGGTCTCGGCCCGGCGCACGGTCGGGTCGAGGGTCGCGAACAGCGCGTTCTCCACGAGGACGCCCGCGCCGGTGAGGCGGTTGAGCAGGGAGGACTTGCCGGCGTTGGTGTATCCCGCGATGGCGACCGAGGGCACCTTGTGGCGCTTGCGCTCCTGGCGCTTGATCTCGCGGCCGGTCTTCATCTCCGCGATCTCCCGGCGCATCTTCGCCATCTTCTCGCGGATCCGTCGCCGGTCCGTCTCGATCTTGGTCTCACCGGGGCCACGGGTGGCGAGGCCGCCGCCCTTGCCGCCGCCCATCTGACGGGACAGCGACTGACCCCAGCCGCGCAGTCGCGGCAGCATGTACTGCATCTGCGCGAGCGCGACCTGCGCCTTGCCCTCTCGGGACTTCGCGTGCTGGGCGAAGATGTCGAGGATCAGGGCCGTACGGTCGATGACCTTGACCTTGACGACGTCCTCGAGGGCGATGAGCTGGCCCGGGCTGAGCTCACCGTCGCAGATGACGGTGTCGGCGCCGGACTCGACGACGATGTCGCGCAGCTCCAGGGCCTTGCCGGAACCGATGAACGTGGCCGCGTCGGGCTTGTCGCGGCGCTGGATCACGCCGTCGAGCACGAGCGCGCCCGCGGTCTCCGCGAGGGCGGCGAGCTCCGCGAGGGAGTTGTCCGCGTCCTGCACGGTCCCCGAGGTCCAGACGCCGACGAGGACGACCCGCTCCAGACGGAGCTGTCGGTACTCGACCTCGGTGACGTCCTCGAGCTCGGTGGAGAGGCCCGCGACACGGCGCAGGGCCGCCCGCTCGGAGCGGTCGAACTGGTCGCCGTCCCGCTCTCCGTCGATCTCGTGGCTCCAGGCGACGTCCTCTTCCATCAGGGCATCGGCCCGAAGACCTTCGGGGTAGGCGTGCGCGAAGCGCTTGGTGTCCTGGGAAGAGGAAGAAGAGGAGGTCATTGGGTCCTTACGTCGTGGGGATACCGATTTCGGCGGGGTTCACCGTCCATGGTGCACAACGCACGAGCACCCCGGGAGATTCCCGCGCCTCGTGCCCCGTGCCGCGCCGACCCGACGATGGTCGCACGGTACGCCCCGTCTCGTCACGGCCTTATTCCGGGGCCTACGGGGCCTTGGGGGCCTTGAGGGTCTTGGGCGCCATAGGTGCCTTGGGTGCCCGTGAGGTCTTCGCCCCCTTCTCCGCCGCCGTCGGCTTCCAGTCCGGGTGGCCGGGCATCGGCGGGGTCTTCTCGCCGTACAGCCAGGCCTGGAAGAAGTCGCCGAGGTCGCGTCCGGAGACCTCCTCTGCGAGCCGCCGGAAGTCCGCCGTGCCGGCGGTGGAGTCCCTGTGGTCGCGCACCCAGTCCCGCTCGACCCGCTCGAACGCCGTCTCGCCGATCTCCTGGCGCAGGGCGTACAGGACGAGGGCGGCGCCGTCGTACACGTTCGGACGGAAGATGCTGATCTTCTCGCCGGGGTCGGGCGCCTTGGGGAGCGCAGGAGGGCCGCCGGCGGCGCGCCAGCGGTCGGACGCGCCGTACGCCGCCTTCATGCGCTCCTGGAGGGTGTAGCCGCCCTTCTCCTCGGCGTAGAGGGCCTCGTACCAGGTGGCGTGTCCCTCGTTGAGCCAGAGGTCGGACCAGGTGCGCGGGCTGACGCTGTCGCCGAACCACTGGTGGGACAGCTCGTGCACCATGATCGACTCGATGTACCACTTGGGGTAGCCGGGCTCGGTGAAGAGGTCCTTCTCGAACAGGGACAGGGTCTGTGTCTCCAGCTCGAAGCCGGTGTCGGCCTGGGCCATGAGCACGCCGTAGGTCTCGAAGGGGTAGGGCCCGACCTTCTTCTCCATCCAGGCGATCTGGGCGGGAGTCTTCTTCAGCCACGGTTCGAGGGCCTCGCGGTCCTTCGTGGGCACGACGTCCCGGACGGGCAGCCCGCGCGGTCCGTCCCGGTGCAGGACGGTGGAGCGGCCGATGGACACCTGGGTGAGCTCGGTGGCCATGGGGTGCTGGGTGCGGTACGTCCAGGTGGTCGTCCCGCCGGACCGGTCGGCGCCGGCCGGCAGCCCGTTGGCGACGGCCGTGTAGTCGTCGGGGGCGGTGATCCGGATGGTGAACATCGCCTTGTCGGAGGGGTGGTCGTTGCACGGGAAGACCAGGTGGGCGACGTCGGCCTGGTTGGCCATGGCGAGGCCGTCGGCGGTGCGCACCCAGCCGCCGTCCCGGTCGCCGGCGGCCACGGGGTCGCTGGTGTGCCGCACGGTGATCCGTGTCCAGCTGCCCGGCGTCAGTGGGTCCTCGGGGGTGACCACCAGGTCGTCGCCGACGCTCTCGAAGGTCGCGGGCCTGCCGTCGACCTCGACGGATGCCACGTCACCGTGCGCGAAGTCGAGGTTGATCCGGTCCAGGGCCGCGGTGGTCCAGGCGTCGATGGTGGTGACCGCCTGGAGCGGCTTGCTGTTGGAGCCGGAGTACATGAAGGAGAGGTCGTACGACGCCACGTCGTAGCCGGGGTTGCCGAGGTGGGGGAAGAGGCGGTCGCCGACGCCCAGCGGTGCCGCCGGGGCGCTCGCGGCGACGAGGCATACGGAGACGGCCGAGGCGAGCAGCGCGGACTTCAGCCGGCGGGAGGCGGCGGTACGGGGGCGAGGGGCCCGGGGGCGCAGGGCCGAGGAGCGGGGGGTGAGCAGCATGGACCACCGCTACCAGCGCACACCTGCCGTACGGCGGCGACGCGCGCCCTTCCCACCCGAACGGGTTGCGCACGCGCGCGTGCGTGTGGGCCGGGCGGACCGGGGCGCGCCGGTTCGGGCTCAGGAGGCCGGCGCGTGGTGCTGGGCCCGGCTCACGTCGTAGACCCCGGGGACGTTGCGCATGGCGCGCATCAGCGTGGGCAGGTGGGCCGCGTCGGGGAGCTGGAGGGTGTACGTGTGGCGTACGCGCTGCTGGCTCGGGGGCTCGACGGTCGCGGAGACGATCTCGGCACCCTCCAGTGCCATGGCCTCCGTGAGGTCGGCGAGCAGATGGGGGCGGCCGAACGATTCGGCGACCAGGGTGACCCGGCACTCGGTGGTGTCGCCCCAGCGCACGTCGACGGCCGCGCGCCCCGCGTCCGCCATACGCGTCACCGCGGCGCACTCCGCGCGGTGCACGGTCACCACTCCCCCGCGCACGGCGAAGCCGGTGACCTCGTCGGCCGGGACGGGGGTGCAGCACCCGGCGAGGCGTACGCCCGCGTCGGGCCGGCCGACGACGGTGATCGCGGTGTCGGGGCGGGACAGAGGGGAGTCGGCGGCCGGGATGTCCGTCACCGTCCGCGCCGCGTCGACGGACTCCTCGGGCTCGGCCGGGGCGGGGTGCGTCGCCAGCCAGCGCTGGATGGCGATCCGCGCGGCGGGGGTGTGGGCGTGCTCCAGCCACTCCCGGGAGGGCTCGGAGGCGGGGTCCTGGCCCATGAGGAGCTGGACGGTGTCGCCGTCCTGCAGAACGGTGCTCAGGGTCGCCAGCCGGCCGTTCACGCGGGCGCCGATGCAGGCGTGCGCGTCCTCACCGTACTGGGCGTAGGCGGCGTCGACGCAGGTGGCGCCGTCCGGGAGGCCGAGGGTGCCGCCGTCGGGTCGGAACACGGTGATCTCGCGGTCCTGGGCGAGGTCCTCGCGCAGGGTGGACCAGAAGGTGTCGGTGTCCGGCGCGGCCTCCTGCCAGGCGAGGAGGCGGGAGAGCCAGCCGGGCCGGGTCGGGTCGACCCGCTCCCCGTCGGCCCCCTCCCCGTCGAGCCGGTCCCCGTCCGCCGGGGCGCCCTCACGGCTCTGCTCCGCCTGCAGACCGACGTAGGGATTGCCGAGCGCGACGACTCCGGCCTCGGCGACCTTGTGCATCTGGTGGGTGCGGATGAGGACTTCGGCGACCTGGCCGTCCGCGCGGGCGACGGCGGTGTGCAGGGACTGGTACAGGTTGAACTTGGGTACGGCGATGAAGTCCTTGAACTCCGAGACGACGGGCGTCATACAGGTGTGCAGTTCGCCGAGGACGGCGTAGCAGTCCGCGTCCTCGTTGACGAGTACCAGCAGTCGGCCGAAGTCGCAGCCGCGCAGTTCGCCGCGCTTGCGTGAGACGCGGTGGACGGAGACGAAGTGGCGGGGGCGGATGAGGACTTCGGCCTGGATGCCGGCCTCGCGCAGGACCGCGCGCATCGCGTCGGCGAACTCGGCGAGGGGGTCGTCGGCGCGGGAGGCGTTGTCGACGATCAGCTCGCGGGTGTGCTCGTACTCCTCGGGGTGCAGGATCGCGAAGACGAGGTCTTCCAGCTCGGTCTTGAGGGCCTGGACGCCTAGGCGTTCGGCGAGCGGGATGAGGAAGTCCCGGGTGATCTTGGCGATGCGCTCCTGTTTCTCGGGGCGCATCACGCCGAGGGTGCGCATGTTGTGCAGCCGGTCGGCGAGCTTGATCGACATCACGCGGACGTCGCTGCCGGTGGCGACGAGCATCTTGCGGAAGGTCTCGGGCTCGGCGGCGGCACCGTAGTCGACCTTCTCCAGCTTGGTGACGCCGTCGACGAGATAGCGCACCTCCTCGCCGAACTGCTCGCGCACCTGGTCGAGCGTCACATCCGTGTCCTCGACGGTGTCGTGGAGCAGAGAGGCCGTCAAGGTGGTGGTCTCGGCGCCGAGTTCGGCGAGGATCAGGGTCACGGCGAGCGGGTGGGTGATGTACGGCTCGCCGCTCTTGCGCATCTGGCCGCGGTGCGAGGACTCGGCCAGCACATAGGCGCGGCGCAGGGGTTCGAGGTCGGCGTCGGGGTGGTGGGCGCGGTGGGCCTCGACGACATGGCCGATGGCGTCGGGCAGTCGGCCGCGCGAGGGGCTGCCGAGCAGGGCGGCCCGTCCCAGGCGGCGCAGGTCGATCCGGGGCAGGCTGCGCCTGCGGGTCGTGGCCGGCGCTACCGGGCCCGGCGTCGCAGGGTTCGTGGCCTCCGCACTCATGGGCACCTCCGGCTGCGTGGACCGGCGGACGGGGTGTCCCAGGGCGGACACGGCTCAGGGGACTGGCAAAGGTCCCCCGTCCGGGCCGGTGCTTGATGCTACCGAGCCCATCACGTGCGACTGACCGCCTCTCGCCGAGCGTGAAACGGATCACCCATTCGAGCGACGATTTGAGGGTTTACGGTTTTGCGCCATCAGAACCAGGACCGGCCACCATTTCGAACCTCTGACCGTGACTCAGATGTGCGGTCGCGTGTTCCGCGACCGCACAAACCTGCGATACCAAGCCGTCATCGGGTCAGCGAGCGACGCTTTCCAGCCACTCGGGATCGATCTCGCCTGTGGCGACGATCACTGCGGGTCCGGTCATCTCGATCTCGCCGTCGGGGCGCTCGGTGATCACCAGACGTCCGCCGGGGACGTCCACGGTGTACGTCGCCGGGGTCCCGGTGGCGGCCGGGTCGACGCCGTCCCTGCGGGCGGCGGCCACGGCGACGGCGCACGCGCCCGTGCCGCAGGAGCGGGTCTCGCCGGAACCGCGCTCGTGCACGCGCAGGGCGACATGCTCCGGGCCGCGGTCGACGACGAACTCGACGTTGACGCCGTCCGGGTAGGCGGAGGCCGGGCTGAAGGGCGGCGGGCTGTACAGATCGCCGGCGTGCGCGAGGTCCTCGACGAAGGCGACGGCGTGCGGGTTGCCCATGTTCACGTTGCGCGCGGGCCAGCTGCGCTCGCCGACGCTCACGGTGACCTCGCCCTCGGGCAGACGCGCCCGGCCCATGCCGACGGTGACGTCGCCGTCCTTGGCGATGTGCGCGCTCTTGACGCCCGCGCGCGTGGCGACGGCGATGTCCCCCTCGGGGACGAGTCCCGCGTGCTGGAGGTAGCGCGCGAACACGCGCACGCCGTTGCCGCACATCTCCGCGATCGAGCCGTCGCCGTTGCGGTAGTCCATGAACCACTCGGCCTCGGCCGCCATGGCCTTCGCCTCGGGATGGGCTGCGGACCGCACGACATGCAGCAGCCCGTCGCCGCCGATGCCCGCGCGCCGGTCGCACAGGGCGGCGACGGCGGTCGGGGGGAGGTCGATGACGTTCTCCGGGTCCGGGACGATCACGAAGTCGTTCTCGGTCCCGTGTCCCTTGAGGAAGGCGATCCGCGTGCTCATTCCTCGATCGTACGGCGTGCCGCCGACAGGCCCGTCAGCGCAGGCGGGCGACTCTCCAGACGGCGAGGACCGCCACCACGGCGACCAGGACGACGTACGCCAGGACGACCCGCCAGTCGGGGCGACGGCCGGAGCCGCGCGCGGGCAGCCCGGGCCACGTGTAACCAACGCGACGCGCGGCCATCATGCCCCAGCCGGCCGCACAGGAGCAGATCAGCAGCCCCAGCATGGCGATCACGGCCCCGCTGTCGCCGAAGTCGAAGGCGAGGGGGAACGCGAACATCAGGGAGCCGGTCGCGGAGAGGGCGACGATGGGGGCGAGCTGCCAGATCCGCAGCCGGCGCTGCGGGCGCAGCTCGACCTCGACCTCGGGCCCGCTCGCGAACATCTCCTCGGGCTCGGGACCGTCGTCGGTCACGCCGCCGCCCTGGGTGTCGTCCACCACGTCGGGGTCCACCGCCTCGGGAAGGGCACGCCCCTCCTGGGGCTCCGGTTCCCCACGCTCCGGCGTGAGGCCCTCGGTGCCTTGTGCGGTGTCACGAGGGCCGGCCTCCATCGCCACGCGCCCTCCCAACTCGGACTCCACTTGGTCGATCGAAGCTCGATGATGGCACGGCACCGGAGGCACGGATGACGGCCTGGGCGTCCCGATGCCATGACGTGATCAGGCTGTAACCGGTCGTTCCACCAACGCCAGCGCGAGCCCCGGAAGTTCTGTGAGATCCGCCGCAGCCCCACTCAACCAGTGCACCCGCGGATCGCGCCTGAACCACGAATCCTGACGGCGCGCGAAGCGCTTGGTGGCGCGGACGGTCTCGGCCCGCGCCTCGGCGTCCGTGCACTCCCCGGCGAGGGCGGTGAGGAGCTGCTGGTAGCCGAGCGCGCGCGACGCCGTACGCCCCCCGCGCAGGCCCTGCGCCTCCAGTGCGCGCACCTCGTCCACGAGCCCGGCGTCCCACATGCGGTCGACCCGGCGGGCGATGCGCTCGTCGAGCTCGGGGCGCGCCACGTCGACCCCGATCTGGACGGTGTCGTAGACCGAGTCGTGGCCGGGCAGGTTGGCCGTGAAGGGCCGGCCGGTGATCTCGATGACCTCCAGGGCGCGGACGATCCGGCGGCCGTTGCCGGGCAGGATCGCCTGGGCGGCCTCGGGGTCGGCGGCGGCCAGCCGGGCGTGCAGCGCGCCGGAGCCGCGCAGGGTCAGCTCCTCCTCCAGACGGGCGCGGACCGCGGGGTCGGTGCCGGGGAACTCCAGGTTGTCGACGGCGCCGCGGACGTACAGCCCGGAGCCGCCGACGAGAATCGGCCAGCGGCCCTCGGCGAGCAGGGCGTCGATCCGGGCCCGGGCCAGCTTCTGGTACTCGGCGACGGAGGCGGTGACGGTGACGTCCCAGATGTCGAGGAGGTGGTGCGGGACCCCGCCGCGTTCCTCGGGTGTCAGCTTGGCGGTGCCGATGTCCATCCCTCGGTACAGCTGCATGGAGTCGGCGTTGACCACCTCACCGCCGAGCCGTTGGGCGAGAAAGACGCCCAGATCGGACTTTCCGGCCGCGGTCGGTCCGACGACGGCGATGACTCGGGGGGTGGGGGCTGCGCTGCTCACCGCATCAGTCTCCCAAACCGCCGGGCCCGCACTCGAACGAGTTACGTTCCGGAACACGAAGGGCTGTCACGGACAGGGCGGGATGCGCCCCGCACGAGTACCGTATGGGTTGGTATGGGCGTTTAAGTACCCGCAGGGAAGGTGGCCCATGGGTCTCTTGGACAATTTGAAGGCCAGGCTCGCCCCGGCCAAGGACAAGGTCTCGCACCTCGCCCACGAGCACGGGGACAAGGTCACGCACGGTCTCGACAGGGCGGCGAAGGCCGTCGACGAGAAGACCAAGGGCAAGTACTCCGACAGGATCCACACGGGCACCGACAAGGCCAAGGGAGCCATGGACCGGCTCGCGCACAAGGACGAGCCGCCGGCGGGCGGCGGCGACACGTTCACGCCACCGCGCACCCCTCCCCCGGCCTCCTGACCCCGGCTCGCGGCCCCCGCACGCGCGCGTGCCGCGAGGCTAGGACCAGGTCGCGACCACGTATCCCACTCCGTACGGCGCGTCCTCGTACAGCAGCGCGCCGCTGAGCCCGGCGCCCTCGGCGGCGCCCGCCAGGACCTGCCAGGAGGTCCGGCCGGCGGCCTTCAGTTCCTGCGCCAGCCCGGCGTCGAGTGCCTTGATCGCCGCCAGGTCCGCCGTGCCCAGCGCTCGCGCGACCTCCGCGTCGAAGGGCGCGGCGCGCTCGTCGAGGTAGCCGGGCGCCTTCAGGGTCCGGCAGGCGCTCGCGTCGCCCATGACGAGCAGCGCGACGCGTTCCGCCTGCGCGCCGAGCTCCCTGCCGACCTCGAGGCACCGCTCGACCGGGAGGGGTTCTCCGACCCCGAGTCCCGCGACGGGCGCGGCGGCCCAGCCGGTCCGTTCCAGCAGCCAGGCGGCGACGGCGAGCGAGGTCGGCAGGCCGGGTGCGGAGGGGGCCGCCACGCCCGCCCGGCCCAGCCGCACCGTCACGTCCACGCCGAAGCCGCCGAACGAGCCGCGCGCGCCCTCCGGATACGGGCCGCGGCCGGTCTTCTCCGCGGGCCCGACGACGTGGAGCAGGTCCGGCCGGGCGGCCGCCAGCACGGCCAGCGCGTCGGAGCAGGCGGCACGTGCCGCGTCCAGCTCGGGCGCGGCCCCCGCGGCGACCTCGGGCACGAGCAGCGGCGGACAGGGGCAGACGGCGGCGGCGACAAGCATGACCGGCAGGGTAACCCCGCGGCCCGCCGCAGGTCAGTTCTTCACCGGTACGTCGACGGGCTCGATCGAGGTCACCGGTACGGCCGCAGGCATGCCGTCAGTCGCAGCCGCAGCCGCTCCCCGCAGCCGCCGGCAGCGGGGCCGGGGCCGGGGCGCCGACCCGGGGCAGGCCCAGCATGACGCCGGCCGGCTTGGCGGCCTTCTCGGCGTTGCGCTTCTCCCAGGCGTCGCCCGCGCGCGTGCGGCGCACGTCGAGGACGGCGCCCTCGGCGAGGAGGTGGTGCGGGGCGGCGTAGGTGATCCCGACCGTGACGACGTCGCCGGGGCGGACCTCCTGGTCGGGCTTGGTGAAGTGGACCAGGCGGTTGTCGGGGGCGCGGCCGGAGAGCCGGTGGGTGGCGCCGTCCTTGCGGCCCTCGCCCTCGGCGACCATCAGCTCCAGCGTGCGGCCGACCTGCTTCTTGTTCTCCTCCCAGGAGATCTCCTCCTGAAGGGCGACGAGACGCTCGTAGCGCGCCTGGACGACCTCCTTGGGGATCTGGTTCTCCATGGTCGCGGCCGGGGTGCCGGGGCGCTTGGAGTACTGGAAGGTGAAGGCCTGGGAGAAGCGGGCCTCGCGGACGACGTGCAGGGTCTGCTCGAAGTCCTCCTCGGTCTCGCCGGGGAAGCCCACGATGATGTCGGTGGTGATCGCCGCGTGCGGGATCGCGGCCCGCACCTTCTCGATGATCCCGAGGTAGCGGTCCTGCCGGTAGGAGCGGCGCATGGCCTTCAGGACCGGGTCGGAGCCGGACTGGAGCGGCATGTGGAGCTGGGGCATGACGTTCGGGGTCTCCGCCATGGCCGCGATGACGTCGTCGGTGAAGTCGCGGGGGTGGGGGGAGGTGAAGCGGACGCGCTCCAGGCCCTCGATCCGCCCGCAGGCGCGCAGCAGCTTGCTGAAGGCCTCGCGGTCGCCGATGTCGGAGCCGTAGGCGTTGACGTTCTGGCCGAGCAGGGTGATCTCGGAGACGCCCTCGCCGACCAGGGCCTCGATCTCGGCGAGGATGTCGCCGGTGCGGCGGTCCTTCTCCTTGCCGCGCAGGGCCGGGACGATGCAGAAGGTGCAGGTGTTGTTGCAGCCGACGGAGATCGACACCCAGGCCGCGTACGCGCTCTCGCGGCGGGTCGGCAGCGTGGAGGGGAAGGCCTCCAGGGACTCGGCGATCTCGACCTGTGCCTCTTCCTGCACGCGCGCGCGTTCCAGCAGGATCGGCAGTTTGCCGATGTTGTGCGTGCCGAAGACGACGTCCACCCAGGGCGCCTTCTTCACGATGGTGTCCTGGTCCTTCTGCGCGAGGCAGCCGCCGACCGCGATCTGCATGCCGGGGCGGGAGGCCTTCTTCGGCGCGAGGCGGCCGAGGTTGCCGTACAGCCGGTTGTCGGCGTTCTCCCGGACCGCGCAGGTGTTGAAGACGACGACGTCCGCGTCCCCGTCGGACCCCTCGGGGGCGCGGACGTAACCCGCCTCCTCCAGCAGCCCGGACAACCGCTCGGAGTCGTGGACGTTCATCTGGCACCCGTAGGTGCGGATTTCATAGCTCTTGGGTGCGGGAACGTCCACTGCGAGGCTCCGGTCGCTGCTGCTGGTCATGCCTCAAGGGTAGGTGCTCGCGCGCGAGCCCCGCCCCGGCCGTTTCACCGCCTCTCAGGTCTCGATCACGGCGTCGCAGTCGGGGCAGACCACGGACTCGTGTTCCGGCGGGTACCAGCGCGCTCCCTCGTGCTCCGCGGGCTGCCGGCGGGCCCGCACCATGGCGAAGGTGTCCTTGCCGCACAGGGTGCGCGGTCCGGTGGTCCCGGGGGTGCCGGGGGCGGCGGGCGCCGCGTGGACCCTGCGGACGTGCGACTCCGCGCCGCCGGGGGCCGGCACCGGGTTCTCTACTTCGTAGACGACGATCTCGCTCATGTCCGTACCGGTTCCTCGATGACGGAGAGCACATTGCCCGCCGGGTCGGTGAACCACGCGATCAGCGGACCCCCACCGCGGAAGATGCCCTTCTCGTCGGCCTGGAGATGGTCGTAGCGCTCGAGGCGCACCCCCCGGCGGGTCAGCTCGTCCACCGCCGCCTCGATGTCGTCGACGGGGAAGTTGAGGACCGTGTAGGTCGCCGGGGTGTGGTCGGGCTTGGGGTAGACCAGGGTGTCCCGGTCGCCCGCGATGTGCAGGGTCAGCAGTCCGTTCTCCTCGGACACCCGCAGGCCGAGCGTCTCGGCGTAGAACTTCCTGGCCGCGTCGAGGTCGTCCACCGAGAAGCCGCTGAACGCCTTCGTCGTACCGAACATGATCGCCTCCCAGGCGTGGTTGCTGGTCGTTCAGGCTCCGAAGCCGTCCGGGACCTCACCGCCCGCCCCGTCCTCGGCGACCCGTACGACCGCGAGCGTGATGTTGTCGGGGCCGCCCGCGGCGATGGCGGACTTCCAGAGTTCGAAGGCGGCGCGGACGTCGTCGTACTCCCGCATCACCTCGTCGAGGGTCTCGTCCGGCACGGGGTCGCTGAGGCCGTCGGTGCAGATCAGATAGCGCTCGCCGGGGGTCAGCGGCACGGTCGACACATGGGGGTGCACGGGGCGGTGGGTGAGGGAACCGCCCAGGCACTGGGTGACGAGGGAGGTGATGTGCCGACCGGGCCCGAGCGCCGGACTGTCGTCCACGCTCACCCGGCGCAGCCCGTCCCGGGAGGCCGCGTAGACCCGGCTGTCGCCCACGTTGAACACCAGTGCCGAGCCGGGGCGTACGACGACTCCGGCGACCGTGGTCCCCATGCCGGCGAGCTCGTCCCCCGGGTCGTCGGCGGCCTCGTACACGGCGCGGTTGCAGGCGGTCAGGGCGTCGCGCACGGCGTCCTCGCCGGTCAGGCGCGCGCCGACGGCCGCGATCCGGCGGGCGACCAGGGCGCTGGCCACGTCGCCGCCGGGGTGCCCGCCGAGCCCGTCGGCGACGGCGGCCACGAGGGGGGTGCCGAGCGGGAACACCAGGGTCTGCGGGTTCTCCGTGACGGTGGCGCAGAGCGTCCACGGCCCCACGACGAGGCTGTCCTCGTTGCGTTCACGGAGCAGCCCGGGATGGCTGAGCGCACTGACGGCGACGTAGGGCATGGGGCGTCACCATCGGCCCCGGTCGCCACTGCCGGTCCTGCCGGTCATGTCTCCAGCGTAGGCGGCCCGCGTGAGGATTCCACCGCTCGCTCAGGCGGTCGCTCCGCCGGTCGTGCCGCGTCCCGCCCGGGAGCGCATCAGTGGCTGGACGCGGGTGCCGAAGTTCTCCAGTCCCTCCAGGAAGTCGTCGAAGACGAGCATGATCCCCTTGGTGCCGGGCACCCCGGCGATCTCGTCGAGCATCGCCGCGACGGTCTCGTACGAGCCGACGAGCGTGCCCATGTTGAAGTTCACGGCGCCTTCGGGGAGGACGATGGTGCGGGCGGTGGAGGAGGCGTCGGCGGTGGTGTCGGTGGCCGACTCGCCCGCCATGTACGCCAGCGCCGCGTGGTCGGCGTGGTCGTGGTAGTCCCGCCACTTCGCGTGGGCGGCCTCGTCGGTCTCGTCGGCGATGACCATGAACAGCGACAGCGCCCCGACGTCCCGTCCCGTCTCGCGCACCGCGTCCACCAGTGCGGCGGTGGTGTCGGCGAAGGCGAGCGGCGTGTTGACGCCGCTGCCCAGGACGAAGTTGTAGTCGGCGTGCTCGGCGGCGAACCGCATGCCGGTGCCGCTCTGCCCGGCGGCGACGATGTCGATGTGCCCGTGCGCCGGCCGCGGGGACAGCACGCAGCCGTCCATCTCGTAGAACGCGCCCTTGAAGTCGCTGACGCCCTCGCTCCACAGCTCCTTCATGACGGTCACGTACTCGGCGGCCCGCGCGTACCGGTTGCCGAAGTGCTCGTCGCCGGGCCACGCGCCCATCTGCGCGTACTCACCGGGCGCCCAGCCGGTGACGATGTTGACGCCGAAGCGGCCGGGGGCGATGGAGTCGACCGTGACCGCCATGCGCGCGACGATGGCGGGCGGCAGGGCGAGGATGGGCGTGGAGGCGTACAGCCTGATCCGCTCCGTCACCGCGGCCAGGCCCGCCATCAGCGTGAACGACTCCAGACAGTGGTCCCAGAACTCCGTCTCACCGCCGAAGCCCTTGAGTTTGATCATGGACAGGGCGAAGTCGAGGCCGTGCTCCTCGGCCTTCCGGACGACCGCCTTGTTCAGTTCGAAGGTCGGCAGGTACTGCGGGGCGCTCTTGGAGATGAGCCAGCCGTTGTTGCCGATGGGGATGAAGACACCGATGTCCATGGACCACATTTGATCAATTCGGTTCGTTTTTTAGGTCGTTGAACCGTGAAACTGGCAGGAAACCGCCGGTGAGAATGTGTGAAAGGGGTTTCGTTCGAGAACGGGAACGATAGGTTCCCAGCATGAACGCACGGCTCGCTCTGCTCAGCACTGTGGCCCCCGGTGTCACGGAGAGCGAGGTGTTCCGGCTTGCGTTGCAGCACGCGATGGGCGAGCTGGGCGCGCTCGGCGCGGCGATGCATCTGAGGGGTCCGATGTCGGCCCTGCGGCTGGTGTCCGCCGTGGGCCTGCCTCCCGTGCTGGCCCGTTCCTGGGAGATCGTCGACCAGGAGGGCCGGTCGGCTCCGGCGCGTGCGCTCCGGGGGACGCGTGCGGTCCGAGGGAGCGGGGGCGTGTGGGTGCCGAGGCCCTCCGGGCCGGCCTCCGAGCCCCTCTGGCCCGGCACCGGACTCGCCGCCCTCCCCGTGTTCAGCGGGCCGCGGAGCATAGGCGCGCTGACCGTGCTGGCCGGCGAGCGCGGTGAACCCACGCCGGAGCACTGGGAGTTCCTGCGGTCCCTCGTCGCCTGGACCGAGGACCGCATGGTCGGCGCACCGCGCCCGGCCGGGCCCGCGCAGCCGGAGCGGAGCGGGGAGCGGCTGCGGCAGGCCCTGAAGGAGGTCCGGGTCGGCTCGTGGGACTGGGACATCCGCAACGGCGATCTGATCTGGGACGAGGCGGCGCTGGAGCTGTACGGCACCCGGCCGGCCGACTTCACCGGGAAGATCGACAGCTGGATGCGGATCGTCCACCCCGACGACCTGGCGCCCACGCTGGCGGCGGCGCAGCGGGCGATCCTCGGCCACTCCGTCTACGAGGCCGAGTACCGGGTACGGCGCCTGGACGGTTCGTACGGCTGGACGCAGGCGCGCGGCAGGGCCACGTACGACGCGCGGGGCGAGGCGCTGCGGATGATCGGGGTGGGCTGGGAGAGCGACGAGTCGCGGACCGCCCGGGACACGCTCGGCCGGGCCCTGCGGCACATGAGCGACGGCTTCCTGGCGGTGGACGACGGATGGCGGATCACCTTCGCCAACCTGGAGGCGGAGCGCTTCCTGGGCTTCTCGGAGGAGGAGCTGTTCGGGCGGCTGCTCTGGGACCTGCCCGCCGCCCGGCAGGTGCCCGAACTGGAGGCCCGGTGCCGGGCCGCCGCGGCCGAGGAGAAGCCGGCCGGCTTCGATGTGCAGGTGCCGACCTGCGGGTGCCGCTACCACCTGCGGCTGGTGCCGGGGCCCGACGGCCGCACCCTCTACTTCACCGACGTCACCGAGAACCGGCGGCTCGCGGAGGAGCGACGGTCGGACGAGCGCGCCGCGGCCGAGCGGTCGGCCCGGATCGCGGAGCTCGCCGCGGAGCTCGCGAAGGCCACCACCTCGCAGGACGTGGTGGACGCGGTCGCCCGCCGGGTGCTGCCGCCGTTCGCCGCCGCCGGGGTTCTGGTCCAGGTGATCGAGGAGGAGCGGCTGCACCCGGTCGGAGCCGTCGGCTACCCGGACGACTTCCTGGAACTCATCGACGGCCGCCGCAGGCTGTCCGGCGATCCGGGCTGGGACGCGATCCGCTCCGGCACGCCCCTGTTCTTCTCCTCGCCGCAGGAGCTGACCGCGCACTCCTTCCGGATGGCCGGACTTCCGGAGCGCTCGGGCATGCAGGCGTGGGCGTTCCTGCCGCTCACCGCGTCCGGACACACGTTCGGGGTGTGTGTCGTCGCCTTCGACCGGCTGCGACTGCTCACCGCCGAGGAGCGCGCCCTGCTGACCACGATCAGCGCCTTAGTGGCGCAGTCGCTGGAACGGGCCCGGCTCTACGACGCCGAGTACACCCGCTCCCGTGAACTCCAGCGCAGTCTGCTCCCCCAGGCGCTGCCCGAACTGTCCGCCTGTACGGCGGCCGCCCGCTATCTGCCGTCCGGGCAGGGCGCGGACGTGGGCGGCGACTGGTACGACGTGATCCCGCTGTCCGGGGGGCAGGTCGCGCTCGTCGCCGGTGACGTCATGGGCCACGGGCTGCCGGAGGCGGCCACCATGGGGCGGCTGCGCACCGCCGTCCACACCCTGGCCGACCTGGAACTTCCCCCCGGCGAGATCATGGGCCACCTCAACGACATCGTCGGCGCCATGGGCGAGGGTTCGTACGCCACCTGTCTCTACGCACTCTACGACTCCACCACCCGGGTCTGTTCCCTGGTCCGCGCCGGGCATCCGCCGCCGGCGCTGGTGCGTCCCGACGGAAGCGTGTACTTCCCGGAGCGGGACGCCGACCCGCCGCTGGGCGCGGCGGAGCCGCCGTTCGAGACGGTCGAGCTGGAGGTGCCGGAGGGCAGTCTGCTCGTGCTGTACACCGACGGTCTGGTGGAGTCGGCGAAGCGGGACATCGACGAGGGGACGGCGGAGCTGGCCCGGTTACTGAGGGCGGCCCATGCGCGTGGCGCGCTCGACACCGCCGCGGACCTCGAGCGTCTGTGCGACACGCTGACGGCCGCGCTGCTGCCCGCCGAGCAGCAGGCCGCCGACGACGCGGCCCTGCTCGTCGCCCGTCTGCACGCGCTGCCCACCGGGCACATGGCCTCCTGGCCGCTGCCCGACGACCCGCGAGCGGCGGGCCGTGCGCGCCGGCACGTCCGTGAGCAGCTCGCCCTCTGGGACCTGGACCAGCTGGCCCCCACCGCGGAACTCCTGGTCAGCGAACTCGTGGGCAATGTCGTTCGCCATGCCCGGGGCCCGGTGCGGCTGCGGCTGCTGTACGGCGCCGAGCTGATCTGCGAGGTCTACGACGGCAGCCAGGCCATGCCCCGCATCCGCCGTGCCACGGAGACCGACGAGGGCGGCCGCGGCCTGCAGCTGATCACGGCGCTGTCCGGGCGGTGGGGTGCGCGCTACACCCCGCACGGCAAGTGCATCTGGACCGAACAGCCGCTGCCCGGCCCGGACGGGGGGTCCGAGGAGTCGGCCGACGACCCGGAACTGATGTTCCTGAAGGCGGCCGGTTTCGACGGGGACGAGGACTGGAGCGCGCTGCTGTGACGACCGTGGGCCTCCTCAGGGATCGATGAGGCCGGCACGGATGGCGTAGCGGGTCAGCTCCAGACGGTCGCGCATGCCGAGTTTCTGCAGGAGGTTGGCCCGGTGCCGTTCGACGGTCTTGGCGCTGATGTGGAGCAGGGTGCCGATCTCCCTTGAGGTGTGGCCCTCGGCGACCAGCTTGAGGATCTCCTCCTCCCGCTCGGTGATCGGCCGCTCCGGCAGCCCTTCGACACCGTCCCCCCGGTGCAGCCGCTCCAGGTACGAGCGGACCAGGGCCCGTTCGGCGCCGGGGTAGATGAACGGTTCGTCGCGCACCACGGCCCGGCAGGCCTCTACCAGGTCGCGGTCGGCGACGGACTTCAGGACGTAACCGCCCGCCCCTGCCTTGAGGGCCTCGAAGAAGTACTGCTCGTTGTCGTACATGGTGAGGACGAGGATGCGCAGGCCGGGCAGCCGCCGGGACAGCTCGCGCGCCGCCTGCAGTCCGGTCATCCGGGGCATGGCCACGTCGAGGACGGCCAGGTCGATGTCCCCGACCCGGGCCCGCTCGACGGCCTCGGCCCCGTCCCCGGCCTCGGCCACGACCTCCAGACCGGGCTCACCGTCGAGAATGAGCCGCACCCCACGGCGGACGAGGGTGTGATCGTCGGCAAGGAGGACACGGATCGGCGGCGGGGCGGACGAGGGTGGGGGCGGTGGCGGGGCGGACGGGGGTGGGAGCGGTGGCGGGGCCGACCGGGGCGGGACCGACCGACGTGCGGTCGGCGGTAGGGCCGGTGACGGGGCCGACCGGGGCGGGCCCGGCGGGACCGACCGACGTGCGATCGGCGGTAGGGCCGGTGAGGGGTCTGACGGCGAGGCCGGTGGCGTGGCCGGGGTCACCGAGCCGTTGGGGGTCACCGGGCCCTCGGGGGGCACCGGGCGGTCGGGGGTCACCGGCCCGCCCCAGACGGGGTCGTGTCCACCGGGGCGTCCTTGGAGTCACCGGTGACGGAGGCGTCGCCCGCAGTGGGGGCTTCCTCGGAGTCACCGATGACGGGAGCGTCGCCCGCGGCGGGTTTCGCCGCCACCCGTAGCCGTACCTCCGTACCCGCGCCACCGCTCACCGGGTCCCCGGCGTCGGAAGAACGTTTCTCCGCACCGCCACCACCGCTCGCACCGCCACCACTGCCCGCACCGCCGCTCGGCGACACAACACTCAGCGTCGCCCCAATCAGCAGCGCCCGCTCCCGCATCCCCGTGATGCCGGCCCCCTCCCCGGCCGCCGTACCGAGGCCCCTGCCGTTGTCCCGTACGACGAGCTCGACGCCGTCGCCGAGCGGACGCAGCCGGAGTTCGGCGAGGCGCGCCTCGGCGTGCCGTGCGGTGTTGGTGAGGGCTTCCTGGGCGACCCGGTAGAGCACGAGCTCCGTCTCCTCGGTCAGCGGAGGCAGACCGGCGCGCAGCTCATGACGCACCGTCAGCCCATGGGTGGTGAACTCGGCCGCGAGCGAGCGCAACGCGCTGAGCAGGCCGAGCTCGTCGAGGACGCCGGGGCGCAGTCGGCGCGCGATGTGCCGGATCTCCTCCAGCCCGGCGCGGGTGGCCTCCTGGGCCTGGCCCAGTTCCCCTCGCAGGTCGTCCGGCGCGCGGTCGGCGACCCGCTTGAGCTGGAGGAGGACGGCGGTCAGGGTCTGGCCGACCTCGTCGTGGAGTTCGCGGGCGATGCGATGGCGTTCGCGTTCCTGGGCGGACAGCGCCCGGGCCGCGCTGGCGGCGCGCTCGGCCTCCAGCCGGTCGAGCATGGCGTTGTACGTGGTGATCAGCTCCGCCGTCTCGACCGGCCCGGAGACCACGGCACGGGCCCCGGGCCGCAGCAGGTCGGCGTCGGCCATCGCCCGGCCCAGCCGCCCGAGCGGGGCCAGCCCCACCCGCAGCACCAGGACGTTGACGGCCAGGAGCACGGCCAGCCCGCCCAGGACGACGAGCGCCTCGCCGGGCAGCACAGGGGTGGAGACGGTGACCGGGCCCAGCAGCAGCGCGGCGGCCACGGTCAGACCGACGGCGTTGAGCGTGAAGATCCGCACGAACAGCGACATGCTCCTGGCCCCTCCCTTCCCGCCAAGCGCCCACGGCACAGCCCCGACCAGCCTCTCCGGGCTCCGCCGCCCCTGTCCATCCGTGACAACACCCATGTCGCCACGGTACGGGCGGATGGCAGCATGACCGCGACCGGCGATCGGCCGGTGGCCGTCCGTGACCGACCAGCAAGGGGAAGAAACGTGTCTGCTCCACGCCTCCGCACGACACCGCTGCCAGGCATCGGTGTCCAGTACGACCTGGTGACACGAGAGCAGCGCCATCTGTCCGTGGTGGCCCACCGTGACGGCACCCGTACCGTCGGCGTGTACCGGGCCGACGACCCTGACTCCTGCGCCCAGTCGCTGCGCCTGACCGGCGCGGAGGCCGCTTCGCTGATCGACGCGCTGATGCCGTCCCACCACAGCCCGAGCCTGCTGTACACCAGTGACCTGGGCCTGGTCGCCGAGCGCATCGAGGTCGCGGGGGCCTCCCGCTGGAACGGCCGGCTGCTGGGCGACACCCGGATGCGCACGGAGACGGGCGCGTCGATCGTGGCGGTGCTGCGGCGCGCCGAGGCGATCCCGTCCCCGGCGCCGGACTTCCGGCTGGCAGGCGGCGACACCCTCATCGTGATCGGCACCCGCGAGGGCGTGGACGCGGCCGCGGCGATACTCGGGCGGGAGTGATCGAGTGCACTCCGCAGTCCTGCTGATCGAGTTCGGTTCCATCATCCTGGCGCTCGGGCTGCTCGGCCGGTTCGCCGCCCGTTTCTCGTTCTCGCCGATACCGCTGTACCTGCTGGCCGGGCTGGCCTTCGGCGAGGGCGGGCTGCTGCCGCTGGGGGCGAGCGAGGAGTTCGTCGCCACCGGGGCCGAGATCGGCGTCATCCTGCTGCTGCTGATGCTCGGCCTGGAGTACACGGCGAGCGATCTGGTCTCCAACCTGAAGTCGCACTACCCGTCGGGCCTGGTCGACTGCGCCCTCAACGCGCTGCCGGGCGCGGCCATGGCGCTGCTGCTGGGCTGGGGCCCGGTGGCGGCGGTGGTGCTGGCGGGCGTCACCTGGATCTCGTCGTCCGGGGTGATCGCGAAGGTGCTGAACGACCTGGGCCGGGTCGGCAACCGTGAGACGCCGGTCATCCTGAGCGTGCTGGTCCTCGAAGACCTGGCGATGGCGGTCTATCTGCCCATCGTCACGGCGCTGGTGGCCGGGGCGGGGCTGGCTGCGGGCAGCCTCACCCTGGCCGTCGCGCTGGGCGTCGCGGGGCTCGTGCTGTTCGCGGCGGTGCGCTACGGGCGGGTCATCTCCCGGTTCGTCTCCAGCGACGACCCGGAGAAGCTGCTGCTGGTGGTGCTGGGCCTGACGATCCTGGTGGCCGGTGTGGCGCAGCAGTTGCAGGTGTCGGCGGCGGTGGGCGCGTTCCTGGTGGGCATCGCGCTGTCCGGGGAGGCGGCGGAGGGCGCGCACACGCTGCTGAGCCCGCTGCGGGACCTGTTCGCGGCGATCTTCTTCGTCTTCTTCGGGCTGCACACCGACCCGGCGAGCATTCCCCCGGTCATCGTGCCCGCGCTGGCGCTGGCCGTCGTCACCGCCGCGACGAAGATCGCCACCGGCTACTGGGCGGCCCGGCGCGCGGGCATCTCCGTGAAGGGCCGCTGGCGGGCGGGCGGTGCTCTGGTCGCCCGCGGCGAGTTCTCGATCGTCATCGCCGGTCTGGCGGTCACCGCCGGGATCGAGCCGTCCCTCGGCCCGCTGGCGACGGCGTACGTGCTGCTCCTGGTGGTCCTGGGCCCGCTCACCGCGCGCTACACGGAACCGCTCGCCCGCTGGTGGACGAGCCGCCGGGCGCCCCGCGCGGACACGGTGGAACAACAGCCCGAATCCCTGGCCCGGCCGCAGACGCCGGTGGGCGACTGAGCCACGGCGCGTACGGCGGCCGGGCACTCCGGCACCGGGCCGCACCTCTCGAAGCGCGAAGCGGGGCCGCGTTCTTCCGGAGCGCGGCCTCCGCGGACGCCTCCGTCGAGGGCTTCGTCCAGGTCGCGCCGCAGGTCGGCTTCCGCTACGGCGGCGAGGGCGCCGACACCGCACCCGCCTCGGCCTGTCCGGGCGGGTCCGGGGACCGGACCTCGGGAGGTCGCTCAAGGGCCGGGCCGGTGCCTCCGACCCGGATCCCCTTCGTCACCCTGACCCTGCAAGCCGACCCCGTCCTCCAGGGCGGCCCCGTCCCCGTCGTGGCCGACCTCGACCCCCTCCGACATGACCAGCAGCCCGGTGCGCACCTCCGTCACCATCGCCGGAAGCGTCAAGGCGGCCGTGGGCACCGAGGCCGACGGCACCTGGGCGCTCCACGGCGGGGGCGACCTCACCGGCACCCTGCGACTGCAGCCGACCGTCTTCGGAACCCCGTGCTCACCAAGGACATCCCCCTGGCCGACCTGTCGTCCGGTCGCCTGTCAGCCGGTCGCCGCGCCGCCGGGTATCCACCCCTGGCGGCGCAGCACCGCCGACACGTCCGGTGCCTCGTAGTGCTCCCCTTTGAGCACCTTGCCGTCGGCCCGGCGGGAGACCTGGCCGTCGGGGCCCAGCTTGGTCATGTTCGAGCGGTGGATCTCGGCGATCACCGCGTCGAGGTCGATCCCGTGCACCAGAGCCGTGCCGTACGCGACGTAGACGACGTCGGCCAGTTCATGCGCCAGCCGGTCCAGCGGGCCGCTCACCGACACCTCGGCGACCTCCGCCGCCTCCTCGGCGAGGAGCTCGCCCCGGTGCGCGGCGAGGCCCGGCGGCACCTCCGAGGGCGTGCTGCGCACGTCGAGCCCGAAGGCCCGGTGGAAGTCACGGACCAGGTCCGCGGGCGAGGAAATGCTCATGCCCCCGACTGTAACGACCCCCACTGACACCCGGCCCGGACCGCCATCTGCCCCAGTGCCTCGGGGACCGCCAACTGCCCCGGTGCCCCGGCCGTTCCCGCCTCGCGCGTCCCGTGCGCCCCGGTGGGTCCGTCCGCGCCCGCCTCTGTGAGCCCCGCCCTGGTCAGCCCCACGCACCGGCTGGCAGGATCGGCGCATGTCCAAGGTCTTCTCCCGTATCGGCAGACGCCAGGCCCTGCAGGGGGCGGCGGCCGCAGTCGTCGTGCTCGGGCTGCTGCTGTGGTGGCTGCTGCCCCTGGGCGAGGATCCGCCGAGCGGGACGATCACCTTCAGCACGGGCAGCCCGCGCGGCGTCTACCAGTCGTACGGCACCCAGTTGCGCGACGAGCTCGCCAAGGACATGCCGGGTCTGACCGTGGTCCTGAAGTCCAGCAACGGCTCGCAGCAGAACGTCGAGCGGGTGGCGAAGGGCGAGGCCGACTTCACCATCGCGGCGGCCGACGCCGTGCAGTTGTACGAGTCGCGGCACCCGGGCTCGGCGGCCCAGCTGCGCGGGGTGGCCCGGCTCTACGACGACTACGTCCAGTTGGTGGTGCCGCGCGACTCCGACGTCCACTCCGTCGCCGATCTCAAGGGGAAGACGGTGGCGACGGGCCTGTCCGGCTCGGGTGTGCGCCTGATAGCCAACCGGGTGCTCGAGGCGGCGGGCCTGGACCCGGACAAGGACGTCACGGCGGTGGACAAGGGCATCAACAACGGCCCCCAGGCCTTGAAGGAGGGAGACATCGACGCGTTCTTCTGGTCCGGGGGCATTCCCACGGGCGGTCTGACGGACCTGGCGAAGACCTTCGCCTTCCGGTTCGTGCCCATCGACGCCGCCCTCGTCGCCAAGATGCACGGCCAGGACAGCTCCACGAGCTACTACCGGGCCACGAACATGGCCGAGTCGGTGTACCGGAGCGTCCAGAACGGCGAGACGGTCCCGACGATCGCCGTGTCCAACGTGTTGATCACCCGCACGGACATGGATCCGCGGCTCACCGAGTGGATGACCCGGATCGTCATCAAGAGCCGTGACGCGATCGGCAGGCAGGTCCACTCCGCGCAACTGGTCGACCTGCGCACGGCGATCGACACCAACCCGCTCCCCCTGCACGCCGGCGCCCGGCGCTACTACCGCTCGGTCAAGCCGTAGGCCGTGACCTCGGCACCGACACCGTCACCTTGAGCCCGTTCGGCTCGTGATGGTCGTACGAGAGCGAACCGCCGCCCGCCGCGAGGAGGGTGCGGGTGATGGACAGGCCGAGACCCGAGCCCTTGATGTTCTGGTGGCGGCCGCTGCGCCAGAAGCGGTCGCCCACGCGCGTGAGTTCCTCGTCGGTGAGGCCGGGGCCGTGGTCGGTGACGACGACGCTGGAGATCTCGCCGTCGGCCGCGACGGTCACCTCGACGCTCTCCCCCTCCGGCGTGAACTTCACCGCGTTGTCGATCACCGCGTCCAGCGCGCTGGACAGGGTGACGGGGTCGGCCCAGGCCGTGGTGGCCGGGCAGTCGCCCACCAGCCGCACCCCCTTGGCCTCGGCCGTGGGCGCCCAGGCGGCGACGCGCTCGGCGGTCAGCGCGCCGATGTCGGTGACCCTCAGATCGGCCTCGGTGTGCTCGGCCAGCGCGAGGTCGAGCAGATCGTCCAGGACCTGGGACAGGCGTTTGCCCTCGCTCTGGACGGAGGCGATCTCCTCGTTGCCCGCCGGGAGTTCGTAGGAGAGCAGTTCGATGCGCAGCAGCAGCGCGGCGAGCGGGTTGCGCAACTGGTGCGAGGCGTCGGCGACGAAGGCGCGCTGCTGCTCCAGCACATCCTCGACGTTGTCGGCCATCTCGTTGAACGACCGGGCCAGCCGCCTGAGTTCCGGCGGCCCGCTGGCGACCGCCACCCGGGACTTCAGCCGGCCGCTGGCGATCGCGTGCGTGGTGATGTCCAGGACGCGCACGGGTTTGAGGACCCATCCGGTCAGCTGCAGCGCGGCGCCGATGGCCAGCAGCATCGCGGCCACCTCGCCCGCGCCGACGACCAGCCAGCCGTGCAGGATCCGCGACCGCATCGGCCCGGTGGGCGAGTCGGTGACGACCACCGCGACCACGTCACCGTCCCGGATGACCGGCGACGCCACGACGAGCCGGCTGCGCTGCCAGGGCCACACCTGCCGGGGGTCGTGGCTGCGCCGGCTGAGCAGGGCCTCGGCGTAGGCGTCCTTCACCTCACCCTTTTGGGGGAGACTCAGGCTCTTGGGCGCACGAGCCAGCGGGGTACCGGTGGTGGAGAAGACGGCGGCACGGATGTCGTAGACCTCGTAGTAGCTGTCGAGTTCGCGTGCGAGCGTCAGCAGCCGCTCGTCCATGGACGCGGTCGCGCTCGCGTCCGTGCCCGAGGGCACGGTGACGTTCTGGGCGAGCGCGGCGAAGCGCGCGGTGTCGTCGATCCGGTCGACGACCACCCGCTGCTGCTCCGCCCCGGCCACGCTGACGGCCAACGGCACCCCGAGGGCGAGCAGTACGGCCGCCATCAGGACGATGAGCAGCGGCAGCAGACGTGTACGCAACGGTCCCCGCTACCCGGCCGGGGCGACGAGCCGGTACCCGACGCCCCGTACGGTCTCGATCAGGGCGGGCATGCGCAGCTTGGCGCGCAGGGAGGCGACGTGCACCTCCAGGGTGCGTCCCGTCCCCTCCCAGCTGGTGCGCCACACCTCGCTGATGATCTGCTCCCGGCGGAAGACGACACCGGGTCGCTGGGCGAGCAGCGCGAGCAGGTCGAACTCCTTGCGGGTGAGCTGGACGACCGTGCCGTCCACGGTGACACGGCGGGTGGGCAGTTCGATCTGGACGGGTCCGAGCCGCAGCGCGTCCTCGCCGGCCGCGCCCGCGTCCTCGTGGACGGTGCGCCGGCTGACGGCGTGGATCCGGGCGAGCAGCTCTCCGGTGTCGTACGGCTTCACCACGTAGTCGTCGGCGCCCAGGTTGAGGCCGTGGATGCGGGAGCGCACGTCGGAGCGGGCCGTCACCATGATCACCGGGGTGGCGGTGCGCTTGCGGATCTTGCCGCAGACCTCGTAGCCGTCCTGGTCGGGCAGGCCGAGGTCGAGCAGGACGACCCCGAAGCCGGGGCCTTCGGGAACGAGCGCCTGGAGTGCCTCCTCGCCGTTGCGGGCGTGCGTGACGTCGAAACCGTGCCGCTTGAGGACCGCGGACAGTGCGGCGGCGACATGGTTGTCGTCCTCGACGAGGAGCAGTCTCATCCCGGCCCCCTCCGATTCATCGGCCGTTTGGTCTATTTGTGTACAAAACGCGGGCACGCGCGCAGGCGCACCATGCAGTCACGCTGATGGACGAGGACGCAGTCAAGTGGGTTCCGGTTGCACGCGACTTCCGTTACTCGCCCGATACGCACAGGTCGCAAGTGCTACGACACGTGTCCGATTGCTATCGGATCGTGATGCTCAGATTCCCCTCAGATGTAATGACGCTGGTCGCGGCCGGTTACTACTGTCCTCCGAAACCGAGGTGGACGGAGCCTGAGAGCGATGACCGAAGTATCGGTGACCAAGCAAGACGCGGTCCCGCCCGGCGGCGATCTCGTCGTCCTGAAGAGCGTCAACAAGCACTTCGGCGCGTTGCACGTGCTCCAGGACATCGATCTGACGATCACCCGCGGTGAGGTCGTCGTGGTCATCGGGCCCTCCGGGTCCGGGAAGTCGACCCTGTGCCGCACCATCAACCGTCTCGAGACGATCGACGACGGCACGATCACGATCGACGGGAAGCCGCTGCCCCAGGAGGGCAAGGCGCTGGCGCGGCTGCGCGCCGACGTCGGCATGGTCTTCCAGTCGTTCAACCTGTTCGCACACAAGACCGTGCTCGAGAACGTGATGCTGGGCCAGATCAAGGTCCGCAAGGCCGACAAGAAGCAGGCCGAGGACAAGGCCCGCGCCCTGCTGGACCGCGTCGGAGTGGGTACTCAGGCGGACAAGTACCCGGCCCAGCTCTCCGGCGGTCAGCAGCAGCGTGTCGCCATCGCCCGGGCGCTGGCGATGGACCCCAAGGTCATGCTCTTCGACGAGCCGACCTCGGCCCTCGACCCGGAGATGATCAACGAGGTCCTGGAGGTCATGCAGCAGCTCGCCCGGGAGGGCATGACCATGATCGTCGTCACCCATGAGATGGGCTTCGCACGATCGGCCGCGAACCGCGTGGTCTTCATGGCCGACGGCCGGATCGTCGAGGAGGCCGCGCCCGACCAGTTCTTCAGCAACCCGCGCAGTGACCGTGCCAAGGACTTCCTGTCCAAGATCCTGCACCACTGAATCGCCGGACCCGCACCGCCCTCAGCCCTTCATCCCATACTCCCCAAGGAAGTAGCCATGAAGCTTCGCAAGGTCACCGCCGCCTCGGCCGTCGTGCTCGCGCTCGCCCTGTCCGCCACCGCCTGCGGCGGCGACAACAAGGACGACGCGGGCAGCGGCTCCACCGGGGGCGGCGGCGGCACGATCAAGGTCGGCATCAAGTACGACCAGCCCGGTCTCGGCCTGAAGAAGCCCGACGGATCCTTCGCCGGCTTCGACGTGGACGTGGCCACCTACGTCGCCAAGCAGCTCGGCTACGCGCCGGACAAGATCGAGTTCGTCGAGACCAAGAGCGCGGACCGCGAGAACGCCCTCGCGCGCGGTGACGTCAAGTTCATCGCCGCGACCTACTCGATCACGGACGAGCGCAAGCAGAAGGTCGACTTCGCCGGCCCGTACCTGCTGGCCCACCAGGACCTGCTGATCAAGTCCGACTCGGACATCTCCAAGGGCACCGACCTCAACGGCAAGAAGCTGTGTTCCGTGACCGGCTCGACCTCGGCGCAGAACGTCCAGAAGTCGATCGCGCCCAAGGCGGACCTGAAGGAGTACCCCACGTACTCGGAGTGCGTCGCCGCGCTGCAGAACGGCGCGGTGGACGCGGTGACCACCGACGACTCGATCCTCGCGGGCTTCGCCGCCCAGGACCAGTACAAGGGCAAGTTCAAGCTGGCGGGCCTGAAGCTCAGCAACGAGAACTACGGCATCGGCGTCAAGAAGGGTGACACCGCGACACTCGACAAGATCAACAAGGCGCTGGAGCAGATGGTCAGCGACGGCTCCTGGCAGAAGGCGGTCGACGCCAACTTCGGCCCGGCGAACTACAAGAACGAGCCGGCCCCGAAGATCGGCGTGATCGTCCCGAACGCCGGCTAGTCACCGCGGCCCAGCGGGTCCCTGCAGCGCGCCGCCGCCGTCGCGATCACGGCGGCGGCGTGCCCTGCCCTCCACATACGCCACCCACCCGGAAGCGCGGGAGATCGTGTTCGACTTTCTTGAAGGTTACGACGTCCTCGGGGCGTTCTGGATGACGGTGAAACTCACCGCCCTCTCCGCCGTGGGCTCCCTGGTCTGGGGCACCCTGCTGGCCGCGATGCGGGTCAGCCCGGTGCCGCTGATGCGCACCTTCGGCACCACCTACGTCAACATCGTCCGGAACATCCCCCTGACAGTCATCATCCTCTTCTGTTCGGCCGGCCTCGCCGACGTCTTCCATGTGACCTTGGGCGGCGACAACTTCAAGATCCAGGGCTTTCGGCTGGCCGTCCTCGGCCTGATCGCGTACACGGCGGCCTTCGTCTGCGAGGCGCTGCGCTCCGGCATCAACACGGTGCCGCTCGGACAGGCGGAGGCGGCCCGCGCCATCGGGCTCGGCTTCAGCCAGACCCTGCGGCTGATCATCCTGCCGCAGGCCTTCCGCGCGGTCATCGGCCCGCTGGCCAACGTCCTGATCGCGCTGACCAAGAACACCACGGTGGCGGCCGCCATCGGCGTCGCCGAGGCCGCCTACCTGATGAAGACGATGATCGAGAACGAGGCGCAGACGCTGCTCATCGGCGCGGTCTTCGCGTTCGGGTTCGTGGTTCTGACCCTGCCGACCGGCCTGATCCTGGGCTGGCTGGGCAAGCGACTGGCGGTGAAGCGATGAGCTCGGTCCTGTACGACACTCCCGGCCCCCGCGCCAAACGGCGCAACCTCCTGTTCTCGGTGGTCTTCTCCGCCCTCGTCATCCTGCTCCTGTGGTGGGTGTGGCTGAAGATGGACGAGAAGGACCTCCTGACGTCCGCCCAGTGGAAGCCGTTCACGGAGTCCGAGGCCTGGACGACGTATCTGCTGCCCGGTCTCGTCGACACGCTGAAAGCCGCGGCGCTCGCCATGGTGATCGCCCTTCCGCTGGGCGCGGTCTTCGGCATCGCCCGTCTGTCCGACCACCGGTGGGTGCGGATCGCGTCCGGGACGGTGGTGGAGTTCTTCCGCGCCATCCCGGTGCTGCTGCTGATGCTGTTCGCCAACGAGTTCTACGCCCGCTCCACGGACGTCACCAGCGAGGACCGGCCCCTCTACGCCGTCGTCACCGGCCTGGTCCTCTACAACGCGGCGGTCCTCGCCGAGGTCGTGCGGGCCGGCATCCTGGCCCTGCCGAAGGGCCAGACGGAGGCGGCGTACGCCATCGGTCTGCGCAAGGGGCAGACGATGAGCAGCATCCTGCTGCCGCAGGCGGTCACGGCCATGCTTCCGGCGATCGTCAGCCAACTCGTGGTCATCGTGAAGGACACCGCGCTCGGCGGTGTGATGATCGGCTTCACCGAACTGCTCAACACGCGAGGCACCCTGGCGGCGAACTACGCCAACCCGATCCCGAGCTTCATCGTGGTCGCGGCCATGTTCATCGTGCTCAACTTCATCCTGACCAGCTTCGCGAGCTGGCTGGAGGGCCGTCTGCGGCGCAGCAAGCGCAGCACGGGCGCGGTGCTCGGCACCGAAAAGGTCGACGACCTGAACGCGGCCGAGGTCGGCGGCGGCTACGGCACCGGCGCGGGTGGAGCGAGCTTCTGACGCGCACTCACGTCGATCGATGTGTCCGGAAGGCAGTGGCCCGCGCGCCACTGCCTTTCGTCGCTTGACGCAAACAACGACAATGGGTTGCATACGTTCTGTGATCGTGCACCCTGCTCCAACCTGTTGTTCACTCTCGTCCCCGAGGACACCGTCGAAGGCAGGGAGCGCCACGCCGTGGACCCGGTGATCATCGTCGGAGCGGGGCCGGTCGGCCTCACGCTCGCCCTGGCGCTGGCACGCCAGGAGGTGCCTTCGGTCGTGCTCGACGAGGGCCCGGGCAAGGACGAACCGCGGCTCGCGCGCACGGTCGTGCTGCGGGAGGACACCGCCGCCCTCATGGAGCGGCTCACCGGGATGCCCCTGGGCGAGGCGGGGATGCGCTGGTCGGGCTGGCGGTCGATGCGGCGCCGGCAGGTGACGAACGAGGTCGTGTTCGGCGAGGGCGAACCCGCCCCGCTCCACATCGCCCAGCATGTGCTGACCGGCGCCCTGCGCGCGGCCCTCGCGCGCGAGCGGCTGGTGAAGATCGCCGTGGACAGCCGTCTGGACTCGGTCGAGCAGGAACCTTCCGGTGTCACCGCCCACACGCGCGGCCCGCAGGGCACCTGGTGGCGCGGCAGTCATCTGGTCGGCTGCGACGGCCCCCGCTCCACGGTCCGCAAACTCCTCGACATCCGCTTCCCCGGGCGTACGGCGGTGGAGCGACACGCCGTGGCCGCGCTGCGCGTGGAACTTCCGTGGGACGGCGAGGCGTTGCTCCATCGGACACCGCCGTGGCGCTCGTCCGGTCCCTCCGCCGGGGAAGTCACCGGACGCCCGCTGCCGGACGGCGTCTGGCGCCTGGACTGGCTGCTCCCGCCCGGCAAGGACCTGGTCACCCCCGAGCTGCTGGTGGCCCGGGTCCGCGAGACCCTCGCGGGCTGGAGCGAGGGCCCGACGCCGGAGTACGAGCTGCTCGACACCGGCGTGCACGCCGTGCACCACCGGCTCGCCCGCCGCTGGCGCGTGGGCCGGATCCTGCTCGCCGGGGACGCCGCGCACCTGCTCGGCACGCTCGGCACCCAGGGGCTCGACGAAGGGCTGCGGGACGCCGACAACCTCGCCTGGAAACTGGCCCTGACCTGGCACCACGGTCCGCACGAGGCGCTGCTCGACAGCTACCAGAGCGAGCGCCGCGCGGTGGTCGCCGCCCGGCTGCGCGCGGCCGATCAGGTGCTGCCGCTGCTGCGCGGAAGCGGCGGCATAAGGTCGTACGTCCCCGGCGCGGCCCGCGGCCACGACGTGCTGCTCTCCGACGGCCACCTGGGGCGCGGCCAGCTCGGCGCGCCGGGCACGTACGCCGGGTCGCCGCTCGCGCCCCAGCACCTGGAGGCCGAGGTGCCGGTGGACACGCCCCTCGGCGCGGCCGTCGAGGATGTGCGGGTGACCGCCGAGGACGGCTCCTTCGTGCAGCTGCGGGACCGGCTCGGCCGGGGCCGGCTGCTCGTCGTGCTGATCGCGCCGGGTACGGGTGTATGGGAGCGCCGGCACTGGGTGAGCGCCGGGCTGATGCCCCGGCTGGCCGCCGCCGTGACGGCCCTGCCGACCCCGGCCGAGCTGCTCGTGGCCGAGAGCTACCCGGGCGCCGCCGCCCACACCGTGCTGCTGGTACGGCCCGACGGTCACCTGGTCACCGCGCTGAACGGGGTGCGCCCGGCCGACCTGTACGCGGCGGCGGAGGCGGCGGCGGGCGGCAAGGCGACCCAGGAGGCGACGGCGGGGTCGGCGGCGCAGTAGACGGACGGGTGACCGCACTCACGGTCACCGTGCCGTCCGCGGGGTGACAGTGAGTTGACCGGCCACCACCGGCATGGTGTACTCCGCATCGTGACCGACACCGATGTGCGCCTGTGGCGGAGGGTCCATATGGACCTGGTCCGCTATGCGGGCTGCGTGTGTCGTCCGTCCTGCTGAACTCGCCTCCCCCCTCTCCCACGGGCGCGCGCCGCCGAGACGCCTGAGCGCTCGTACGCCGCCGCACGCTCCAGCGAACCCTTCAGGACGGTTCCCGTGTCTGTCTCCCCCTCCTTGTCCGTCACCGTCGACGCACCCACCCAGGCGGACCTCCTCGACTTCGCCCGGCGCACGGCCGCCGACACCGAGCTGATCGCCTCGCTCCCCCTCGACCCCGAGGGCCGCACCTGGCTGCGCCTGGAGGGGCCCGGGGGCAGCGAGGCCTGGCTGATCGGCTGGCCTCCCGGCACCGGCACCGGCTGGCACGACCACGCCGACTCGGTGGGCGCCTTCGTCACCGCCCGGGGCGAGCTCAAGGAGTACTCGCTCGCCGCGCGGCTGCCCACCGACGGCTGGAAGACCCTGGAGCTGACCGACGACGTGGACCGGGAACGCACCCTGCCCGCCGGGCGGGGCCGCTCCTTCGGACGCCACCACGTCCACGAGGTGCTCAACGAGTCGACCGAGGAGCACGCCGTCTCGGTCCACGCCTACTACCCGCCGCTGCCGCGCATCCGCCGCTTCAGCCGCACGGGACAGGTGCTCCGCCTGGAGCAGGTCGAGCGCCCGGAGGACTGGCAGTGAGCGACGACAGGCCTGACGGCATAGACGAACTGCTCGACCGGGTGCGAGCGGGGTACGCGCGCGTGGCGGCCCACGAGGCCTACGAGGCCGCCCGCACGGGTGAGGCGCTGCTCGTCGACATCCGGTACCAGGCCCTGCGCGAACGGGACGGTCTGATCCCCGGGGCCGTGGTCGTCGAGCGCAACGAACTGGAGTGGCGGCTCGACCCGCGGGGCAGCCACCGCCTGCCCGAGGCCACGAGCCACGATCTGCGGATCGTCGTGATCTGCAACGAGGGGTACGCGTCGAGCCTGGCCGCCGTCTCCCTGCACCAGCTCGGGCTGCACCGGGCGACCGATCTGATCGGCGGCTTCCAGGCATGGAAGGCGGCGGGACTGCCGGTGACACCGTAGCCCCGGCACACCGGTCGGTCCTCGGCCGTCGTCCCCCGGCCGCTCTCGCTCGGCCTCACTCCTTGGCCGTGGCCACCGTCACCGCGCGGACCCGCAGGGCCACGCGGCCGGGCAGGGCGGTGGCGACGAGGGCGAGCAGGCCGGCCACGGCGACCACGACCGCGTACACGAGCGGGGTGACCGCCGGTGCCGCACGACCGGTCATACCGACGCTGAACGCGGTGAGGACCGCCAAGGCGATGGCGCTGCCCAGGGTCGTGGCCAGCAGGAGCACCGACAGGGCCTCGATGCGCAGCATGCGCAGCACCTGACGGCGGGTCGCCCCCGCGAGGCGCAGCAGGGCGAACTCCCGGACGCGTTCGGAGACCGACATCGCCAGTGTGTTCACCACGGCGATGGCCGTGAAGGCGAGGACGAGCCCCATCGCGAGCAGGTTGACCTCCGCGTTCGCCTGCTGCCGCTCGGCCTGGAGCGAGTCGGCCACCGCCGGAGAAATCACTGTGAGTCCCGGGAACTCACGGAGCGTGGTCGAGAGTTGTGTCCGTGTGCGGTCCGTGCTGACGAGGAGGGAGGAGGAGAGCGGGTTGTCGACGTGGCGGGCGAGGAGGTCGTGCGCGAAGGTGAGGTCTCCGAAGCCGAGGCCCCTGGTGTAGACGGCGGCGACGGTGAGCGTGGCGGGCGTGCCGTCGCCGAGCGTGAGCCTCAGGGTGCTGCCGGGCGTCAAGTGCAGCTGGTCCGCGGCCAGTTCGCTGACGGCGACGGTGTCCTCGGTGAGGCCGGAGAGGGAGCCGGCGGTGACGTCGGGGTCCCAGGTGCGGATGAGCCCGGCCGGGGTGACGCCCTGGGCCGCGTACTTGTCGAGGCCGACCCTGACGGTGGTCCGGACGACCTCGGTGACGGCGTCGTGTCCCGTACGGAGCTGTCGTGCCGCCTCGGCCGGGACGCCGGGTCCCCGGGAGGCGACGACCCAGTCGGCGCGGACGCCCTCGCGGGCCTGGGCGCGGGCCGCGTCGCCGAGGGTGGGCTGTACGAACAGCACGGTGCAGGTCATGCCGATGAGCAGGGTGAGAGGGGTGACGACGGAGGCCATACGGGCGGCGTTGCCGCGGAGGTTGGCGGTGGCGAGCCTGCCGCCGTGGCCGGTCAGCCGCAGCGGGCCGGACAGGAACAGCGCGGCCGCTTTGACCAGGAGCGGCCCGAGCAGGGCGACGGAGGTGGACAGGACGACGACGGCGAGGAAGGTGACGGGCGTCGACGCGGGTTCGGTCCGCAGGACGCCGAGTACGGCGACGAGGACGGCGCCGCCGGCGAGCAGCAGCAGACCGGTGAGAAGCCGGCCCCAGGCGGGTCGGGTGCGTTCGGTCCGGGCCTCGGCGAGCGCCTCGGCCGGGCGGATCCGGGCGACCCTGCGGGAGGCGATACGGGCCGCGGCCCAGGCCCCGAACAGGGTCGCGGCGACGGCGGCGAACGGCGGGAAGACGCTGACGGTGTGCTGAAGCGTGGCCGGTACGGCGCCCAGGGCGACGAACCTGTCGTAGAGCTGACCGCCCAGCACCAGTCCGAGGCCTGCCCCGACCGTGCCGGCGGCCGCTCCGACGATCAGGGCCTCGCGGCCGAGGAGCCTGCGGATCTGTCCGGAGGTGGCGGCGACGGCGCGCAGGAGGGCGAGTTCGCGGTGGCGTTGCTGGACGGAGAGCGCGAAGGTCCCGACGACCACGAGGACCGCCACCAGCAGTGAGGTGCCGCCCATCGCGCCGCCCATGCTGACGAGCCTGGTGCGGGCCGCGGCGGCGTCCAGGAACTCGACCGGGCCGCGGGCCTCACCGGTGCTGACCTGCGCTCCGGTGCCGTGCAGCGCCGTGGCCACGGCTTGGCGCAGCCGCTCCGGGTCGGTTCCCGCCTTGGACAGCACCCCGAAAGCGGTGACCTGCCCGGGGTGCGCGGCGAGGCGCCTGGCCTCCTCGGCAGAGAAGAAGAGGGAGGTCTGGTGGCGTACGGCCGTGGCGGGTGCGGCGATTCCGGAGACGCGGTAGGTACGTGGGGCCTGCGTCGACTGGACGGTGAGGCGGTCGCCGGGTGCGAGGTGGGCGCGCTCGGCGAGGTCGCGGTCGACGACGACGTCGGTCGCCTTCGCGGGGGCGGCGCCCGCTGTGAGGCGGTACGGCGTCAGCGCGGCGGAGGCCCAGGCGTGCCCGTAGGCGGGCCTGTCCTCGTCTCCGGTCCCCTCAGGGGTCAGGGGCTGGGCGAGGAAGGTGAGTTCGGGGACGACACGGGCGGTGCCGGGCAGGGCGGCGATCGTCCTTTCGAGGTCGGCGGGGAGCCAGGCGCGCTCGGCGATGGGTTTGGCCTTGTGTTTGACCTTGGTCTTGCCCTTCTTGTGCTTGACGGTGGTCCGGTGGACGTTCTGGTCGGCGGAGACCACGACCGGCGCGGCCGCGTACCGCTCGGTGCGGACGGTGCCGCGCAGCCCCGTCTCCAGCAGGGTGCCGCACGCGGTGATCAGGGCGGCCGCGCACATGAGGGCGAGGAAGGCGCCGAGGAAGCCCGCCTTGCGGGCGCGCACGGTCTTCAGGGCGTAGCGCAGCATCATGACGGACCGGTCTCTCTTCTGTTGTGTGCCTGGTCGCGGTGGTCGGGGGCGGGGTGGGCGAACAGACGGGTGAGGACGGTGCGCGCGCCGGGCGGGGTCTCGGTCTCGGGGCGCTTGTAGCGGTTGAGGAGGGCGATGTACTCCTCGAAGAACTCCCGGAGTTCGGGGAGCGTGAGCCGGATCGTGCCGCGCGAGTAGGGGAAGGCGTCGGCCCAGGGGTCGCCGCCGGCCGCGTCCCGCTGGAGCCGCTCGAAGAGGTCCAGGTCGGCGGCGTAGGCATGGTGGTTGAGCTCGTCCATGACGTGCCGCATCTCGGGGCTCTGGCGGCTGCGCGGCGGGAAGCGGCGGTCGCCGGGCACCACCCGCCACCAGCGCTCCCGGTGCGCGGACGGTTCGGCGCCCCGCCCCTCGGGCGGCTCCCCGCCGGTCTCCTCGACGAAGCCGTATCTGGCCAGTTCACGCAGGTGGTAGCTGGTGGATCCGGTGTTCAGACCGAGGGCCCGGGCGAGGGTCGCCGAAGTGGCGGGGCCGTGCAGGGTCAGATGCTCGAGCATGCGCTGGCGTCGGGGCTGGGCGAGTGCCTTGAGCGCGGCGAGATCGCCGATCTCGACCGGCGTAGGGGGCGTGGGGAGCATGCGTACACAGTCGTCTGTGCATACGGGTCTGTGCACTGCGGTGGCCCGGTGTCCTCGGTGGGGGGTTTACCCCACCCCACCGAGGGCGCGGGCGCCGGGGGGTCAGCTCAGGTGCCGGGTGAAGAACCGCAGTGAGCTGTCCAGTTCGAAGCCCGGGACCGCGCCATGGCTGCCGGGGTTGGCGTGCAGGGTCTTCTCCGTGGAGGCGAAGGCGTCGAACAGCGCCAGGGCGGCGGCCCGTGGAACCCGCTCGTCGTCCCACTGCACCAGGAACTCCACCGGGACGGTGATGCGCGAGGCGGCCTCGGCCGAGGTCTCCGCCCCGTTCAGGCCCAGCACGGCGGCCCGGACCCGGGGTTCGGCGGCGACGAACGGAACGCCGAGCCCGCAGCCCAGGGACAGCCCCCAGTAGCCCACCGGGCCGTCGCCGACCTGGTCGAGTTCCTGGACCGCGTCCACGACCGCCCGCCATTCCGGGACGCTCTGGCCGGCGATGAGGGTGTGGACTTCGGCGAGCACCGGGGCCGCGTCCCCTCCGGTCCGCATACGGTCGCGCAGTTCGCCGATGAGCCGGTCGTGTTCCTCGGTTCGCGGTCTGCCGCCGTGGGCGGGCGCGTCGACTGCCGCCACGGCGAAGCCGCACTCGGCCGCGAACCGGCGGGCACGCGCCACGATGCCGGGGGCCTGCTTGTGCTGACCGCCGCCGTGTCCCATGAGGATCAGCGGGCGGCTGCCGGCGGTGCCGTCCGGCGTCCACAGCGCGCCGGGGATCTCGCCGAAGGTGAAGGGGAGGGTGAAGAGCTGCTCGGTGACGCCGTCGGACGACGTCCGGGAGATGAAGCGCATCTGCGTTTCAAGCCTTTCGGGATGCCTGCTGCGGGCACTCCCTAGCCCGTACGGAGGAGGGAGCCCCGACCTGTCACAGCGTTGATCGGTCTCACCTCCTCGGTGCGCAGCGGCACTTGACGGCGCAGAACGTACCACGCCCGCTTCTCGCCGAGCCGGGCATTTTCCACCGGCTCAGCCCCCGTCCTCCACGAGGAGCTCCGTGTCCTCCCCCTCCTCCTCCAGCGCCTGCCGGACCACCCGCAGGGCCATGCCCTCGGAGTAGCCCTTGCGGGCGAGCATGCCCGCGAGGCGGCGGATCCGTTTGTCGCGGTCGAGACCGCGGGTCGAGCGGAGCTTGCGGGCGACGAGGTCGCGCGCGGTCTCCTCCTCCTGCTCGGAGTCGAGCTGGGCGATGGCCTCGCCGATCAGCGTCGGGTCGACCCCCTTGGTCCGCAGCTCCTGCGCGAGTGCGCGCCGGGCCAGTCCGCGGCCGTGGTGCCGGGACTCCACCCAGGCGTCCGCGAAGGCACTGTCGTTGATCAGCCCGACCTCCTCGAACCGCGAGAGCACCTCCTCGGCGACGTCGTCCGGGATCTCCCGCTTGCGCAGGGCGTCGGCGAGCTGTTTCCGCGTGCGCGGGGTCCCGGTGAGCAGGCGCAGGCAGATCGCCCGCGCCCGCTCAGCCGGGTCCGCCGAAGGCTCTTCCCGATCGGCCCTCGACGAGGGGGAAGCGCCTCCGTCCTCGGCGGACGGTTCGCCGAAGCCGCGGCGACGACGTGCGCGCCCGCCGCGCGGGCCGCCCTCGCCACCGCGTCCGGCCGCCCGGCCGCCACGGCGCGGGCCGTCACCCTGCGCGCCGTCGGCGTCGTACGGCAGGTCGCCCGGCCGGTCGTCGCCACCCCGGGCGGGACCGCCGTGGTCCCCGCTCCCTCGCCCCCAGGGGGCGCCGGGGTGGGCGTCGTACTCGGCCCAGTCCGTTCGTCGTGTCACGGATCAGCTCTTGGCGGTCGCGGCCTTGGTCTTGGCGGTCTTGGCGGCGGGTGCCGGCACCGTCTTGGCGTCGTCCGCGGGGGCGCCCGGGGTGGCCGCGGCGTCCGTGACCTGCTCGGCGGCGGGCTCCTCCGGGCGTACGCCGACGCCCAGCTTCTCCTTGATCTTCCTCTCGATCTCGTTGGCGAGATCGGGGTTGTCCTTCAGGAAGTTGCGGGCGTTCTCCTTGCCCTGTCCCAGCTGGTCGCCCTCGTACGTGTACCAGGCACCGGCCTTGCGGACGAAGCCGTTCTCCACGCCCATGTCGATCAGACCGCCCTCGCGGCTGATGCCCTGCCCGTAGAGGATGTCGAACTCGGCCTGCTTGAAGGGCGGCGCGACCTTGTTCTTGACGACCTTGACCCGGGTGCGGTTGCCGACCGCGTCCGTACCGTCCTTCAAGGTCTCGATACGACGGATGTCGAGTCGCACCGAGGCGTAGAACTTCAGCGCCCGGCCACCGGTCGTGGTCTCCGGGGAGCCGAACATCACGCCGATCTTCTCGCGGAGCTGGTTGATGAAGATCGCGGTGGTCTTGGACTGGTTGAGCGCGCTGGTGATCTTCCGCAGCGCCTGGCTCATCAGACGGGCCTGCAGACCGACGTGGCTGTCACCCATCTCGCCCTCGATCTCCGCGCGCGGGACGAGCGCGGCGACGGAGTCGATGACGATGAGGTCGAGGGCGCCGGAGCGGACGAGCATGTCCACGATCTCCAGGGCCTGCTCGCCGTTGTCGGGCTGGGAGAGGATCAGGTTGTCGATGTCGACGCCGAGCTTGCGCGCGTACTCGGGGTCGAGGGCGTGCTCCGCGTCCACGAAGGCGACCTGGCCGCCGGCCTTCTGGGCGTTGGCGACGGCGTGCAGGGTCAGCGTGGTCTTACCGGAGGATTCCGGTCCGTAGATCTCCACGACACGGCCGCGCGGCAGACCGCCGACGCCGAGCGCCACGTCGAGTGCGGTCGACCCGGTCGGGATGACCTCGATGGGCTCCCTCGACCGCTCGCCCATGCGCATGACCGCGCCCTTGCCGAATTGCCGTTCAATCTGTGCGAGTGCGGCATCCAGGGCCTTCTCGCGGTCGGTTCCTGCCATGGGTTCCACCCGGTTTGCTTGAGTCGATCGCTTCACGTCAAAGACGCTAACGCCTGCCACTGACAATGCGCCCCGACGCCGGTCCAGCCTGTGGATAACTCAGGGACTTCCCGGTGCAAACCGGGATGTAACCCCTGTCGCGAGCCTCGCTGGAGCCTCCATAAGAATAGATGTTCGATTTTCGTGTCAAGCGCACCACGCGCCCCACCCCCCGGTTCCCCAGGACGTACAACCCCTGCTTCCCCCGACGTACGACAGGAGTCTCCGACCGGACGACGACGGCGTCCGGCGCGGCCGGGAAGCTCGGCGCATGGACGACGAGAAGCCGCCCCTCCCGTACCGCCTCTACGAGGCCACCGCCCTCCTCCTGGTCCTCTCGGGCCTCGCCCACCTCGGGATGTTCGCCGTCGACGGCGGCCCGTGGACCGGCCCCGTCTCCTGGCGCAAGCCGGTGACCTTCGGTCTCTCCTTCGGGGTGACGCTCCTCGCGATCGTCAGGGTCACGGCGTGTCTCCGCATCGGTCCGCGGCTGCGCATCGCGCTGCTCGGGGTGTTCGCCGCGGACTGCGTCGTGGAGGTCGGCGGCATCACCCTCCAGGCCTGGCGCGGAGTGCCGTCCCACCTGGACATGGAGACGCCCTTCGACACGGCGGTGTCCATGACGCTGGCGGTCGGCGGCGGAGTGCTGGTCGTACTGCTCACGGTGTTCGCCGTGCTGTCCTTCCGGCACCGGCCGACCGGCCCGGCCGGAATGGCCCTCGCCGTCCGCTCCGGATTCGCGATCCTCCTCGTCGCGCTCGTCTCAGGAGCGGCGATGATCGCGCGCGGAGTCGTCCTCACCCGCACCGGCCACCAGGAGGCGGCGTACCGCTCGACGGCCTCCCTCAAGCCCCTGCACGGAGTGAGCCTGCACGCGGTCCTGGTGCTGCCCGCGCTGGCCTGGCTGCTGTCCCGCACGCCCTGGAGCGCCACGGCGCGCCGCCGGATCGTGGCCACGGCGGCCTCCTGTTACGCGGCGGCCGTCGCCGCGACCGCGGTGTGGGCGGTCCTCACCTACCGATGACACCCGGGCACGGCTCGCGCCGTACGACCCGGCGCAACGTCAGTCTCCGTCCGATCGGCTCCCGCGCCGCTCTCGCGCTCTCACCCACAGGCTCCGCGCGCGGGTGAGCAGCCGCGAGCCGTCGCCGCCGCCCCGGTGACCGTGGACGCGGGGGTCGTCGGTGACGGCGTAGCGCTTCACGTACGCGCCCAGGAACGCCTGGAGGGTGGCGACGGCCGGGATGGCGATCAGGGCGCCTATGGCGCCGAGGAGAGCGGTGCCGGCGATGACCGAGCCGAAGGCGACCGCGGGATGGATGTCGACGGTCTTGGAGGTCAGCTTCGGCTGGAGCATGTAGTTCTCGAACTGCTGGTAGACCACGACGAAGATCAGCACCCACAGCGCGTACAACGGCGAGACAGTGAAGGCGATCAGCATGGGCAGGGCGCCCGCGAGATAGGTGCCGATGGTCGGGATGAACTGCGAGACCACGCCCACCCACACGGCGAGCACGGGCGCGTACGGGATGCCGAGCGCCTGCAGCAGCACGTAGTGCGCGACCCCCGAGATCAGCGCCATCAGCCCGCGGGAGTACAGGTACCCGCCGGTCTTGGCGACGGCGATCTCCCACGCGCGCAGCACCTCGGTCTGCCGGGCGGGCGGCAGGACGGAGCACAGCGCGCGGCGCAGCCGCGGTCCGTCGGCGGCGAAGTAGAACGAGAACAGGGCGATCGTCAGCAGCTGGAAGAGGCCGCCCAGGACCTGGGTGGAGACGTCCAGGACGCCGGCGGCGCTGTTCTGCGCGTACTTCCTCAGCCAGTCCGAGTGGAGGAGGCCCTCCTGGATGTCCACGCGTCGCAGATCGGTGTGGAACGTGGTGTTGACCCAGTTGATCACGGAGTCGAGGTAGTCCGGGAAGCCCTCGATCATCTTGATGATCTGCCCCGCGAGCATCGAGCCGAGCAGCGTGAAGAACCCGGCGACCATGATCAGCAGGCCGAAGAAGACCAGGAAGGTGGCGAACCCCCTGCGTATGCCGCGGGCCGCCATCCGGCTGACCGCGGGTTCCACCGCGAGGGCCAGGAAGAACGCGATGAGGATGTTGAGCAGCAGGCCGATGACCTGGTGGAAGGCCCAGGTGCCCAGCTGGAACAGACCGAAGAGCGCGAACGCGAGGACCATCGCGCGCGGGAGCCAGCGCGGCATGCGCTCGCCCGCCGCGACGGCGCCGTCGGCCGGGGGCCGGTTCGGCGGCGTCGTGCCGGACGGGGATGCGTGCCGGGCGGCCTGCCCGGTCTCGTCAGTGGGTGCCACAGCACAAGTCTCGCCTACGGCACCGACAGTCCGGCACCCCCGGGTGATCATCCCTGTGGATCAGCGCAGTTCCGCGGGAACGTTCATCACCGCGCAGACCACGCGCCACACGTCCTTGGCCTCCCAGCCGTCCGCCAGCGCCTCGTCCACGGTGCGCCCGCCGAGTTCCGTCATCACGTGATCACGCGCGAACGTCTCGGCGTAGCCCGTACCGAAGTGCTCGTCCATCCGCTGCCAGAAGACCGTCAACCGCATGCCCCCAGTATCCCGCCCCCGGGGGTGGCCCCCGCCGGGACCGCCTGCCGAGACCGCTTTCCCCCCTACGGTCTGAGCATGGCCGAAACCGGAGCATCCCCACTCCCCCCGACGCCCCCGGCGCGTTCCCCGCTCTTCCGCGCCGAGCACTTCGTCTGGCTCACCGCGCGCGTGCTGGAGCAGCGCCTCTTCGCGTACGACTTCCTGCACGGCGGCGCCGACCCCGTCGAGGCGGCGCTCGACGCCTACCGCAACGAGGACGGCGGCTACGGCCACGCGCTGGAACCCGATCTGCGGGGCCCCGTGAGCCAGCCCCTGCACACCGCGCACGCGCTGCGGGTGCTGGACTCGGTCGGCCGGCTCGGCGGGCGGCGCGTCGAGCGGGTGTGCCGCTACCTCACCGCGGTCTCCACCGCCGACGGCGCCCTCCCCGCGATCGATCCCGGCCAGCGCGGCTACCCCGCAGCCCCCTTCGTCCCGATCGTGGACGACCCGCCCAGCGACCTGCTGGCCACGGGACCGGTGGTGGGGCTGCTGCACCGCAACGACGTGTGGCACGCCTGGCTGTTCCGGGCCACGGACTTCTGCTGGCAGGCCGTGGACTCCCTGGAGCGGTCACACCCCTACGAGATCGAGGCCGCCGTCGCCTTCCTGGACTCCTCTCCCGACCGGCCGCGCGCGGAGGCGGCCGCCGACCGCCTGGGCCGCCTGGTGCGGAGCCAGCGTCTGGCGGCGCTGGACCCCGACGACCTGGACGCGTATCCGGTGGCGCCCGGGTACGCCCCTGGCGAGCACCACTTCCCGCACGACTTCGCGCGCACGCCGCGCTCCCTCGCGCGCGCGTGGTTCACGGACGACGAGATGGCACGCTCCCTGGACTTCCTCGCGAGCGGGCAGCAGGAGGACGGCGGCTGGCCGGTCCGATGGCGCCGCTGGGCACCGGCCCCGGTCCTGGAGGCACGCCCCATGGTGACGATCGAGGCCCTGCGCAGCCTGAGGGCCCACGGCCGCCCGATCGGCTGATCACCCGGGCCCCGGCGTCATCCGCCCAGGGCCCGCACCCCCGCCGTGACCACCACGGCCGCCGCGACGACGACCAGGAAGGGCGCCCGCAGCACCAGCGCCACGGCGGCCGCGCCAAGCCCGGCCGCCCGGGCGTCGAGCACGAGCGCGTGCCCGTCGGCGAAGGTCTGCTGGGCCGTGAGAGCGGCCAGCAGAGCCACGGGCAGCAGGGCGGCGAGCCGCCGCACGAGAGGCCGCTCCAGGACCCCGGCGGGCACGAGCAGCCCGGCGAGCTTGACGGCGTAACACCCCACAGCGGTGGCGGCGATCGCGACCCAGACACCCATCACGCACCCCCCTCGTCCCGCCGCCGCCCCTTCAGGTACAGCACGGCTGGCGCGGCGAGCGCGGCCACCAGCACCGGCACCCCGGCCGGCACCACCGGCAGCAGCCCGAGCCCCAGCACGACGGCGAGCCCGGCCACGACCCGCTCGGTGCCGGTCCGCAGCATGGGCGCGAGCAGCGCCAGGAAGACGGCGGGCCCGGCCGCGTCGAGCCCCCACGCGTCCGTGTCCCCGATCGCCTCGGCCCCCAGAGCACCCAGCAGCGTCGTGAGATTCCACAGCACGTACAGGCTCACCCCGGTGACGGTGAAGCCGATCCGGGCCGCGCGCCGCCCGGACTGCGCCAGCGACACGGCCGCCGTCTCGTCGATCACCCACTGGGCGGCCAGCGGACGCACCGCGCGCGGGAGGGCGAGCACCTGGGACAGCCGCAGACCGTAGAACGCGTTGCGCACCCCCAGGAAGAACGCGCCCGCGGCCGCCGTGAGCGGATTGCCGCCCGCCGCCAGCGCGCCGACGAGCGCGAACTGGGACGCGCCGGTGAACACCAGGAGGCTCAGCGCACAGGTCTGCCACACGGTGAGCCCGCTGCCCGCCGAGGTCACCCCGAACGCGAACCCGGAGAGGCCTACGGCGACGCCGACGCCCAGTCCGTCCCGGACGACGGCGGAATCCGGCTTCCCGGCTCCGCCGGCGCGTATGTCTGAGAGAGCTGTCCGTTCTGCCACGTGTCGGACGGTAGGAGGAGCCGCCCCCGCGCGTCTTGTACGTTCTTGCGCTCGCGCTGGTAGGCCCCCGGCGGCACGCCCACGATCCGGGCGAAGTGGCGGTTGAGATGCGGTTGATCGGTGAACCCCACGGTCACCGCGGCCTCGGCGGGAGACATGCCGCCGTCGAGCAGCCACCTGGCTCGCCGCACCCGGGCGTCGGTGAGCCAGGCGTGCGGCGGCATCCCGAACGTGTCCCGGAAGGCACGCAGGAGTGCGAAGGAACCGGTCCCGAGCTCCCGCGCCAGCCCCTCCAGCGTCGGCGGATCGGCCATCCGTTCCTCCAGCACCCCACGCGCGCGTGCCGCGATCCGCGCCCCGGCCGTCCGCACCTCCCGCTGCGGCAACGCCCCGCCGTTCAGCCGCAGCAACCGCGTCACGGCGACCCTCAGCAGCGTGTCGGCGGCGAGCGCGTTGCCCTCGTCGGCGGCCCGGAGCACCCGGTGCACCAGCGCGGCGGCGTCGGGGTCCTCGAGCACGGGACTCACGAAGCCGGGCGTGCCCCGCAGGCTCGTCGTCTCGGCCGCGATCTCGGCCACCAGCTCGGGCATCGGGTAGACGGCGCCGTACCGCCACCCCTCCGGAACGCCGGCCCGCCCGGTGTGCGGGGTGTCGGGATTGACCAGCGCCAGCGCTCCGGCCCCCACGTACACATCGGACCCGCGATGCCGGAAGACCTCCGCCCCCTCGGCGACGGCGGCGATCACGAAGTGCTCGTGGGTGTGCCGCAGGAACGTCTTGCGGACGTACGAGGCCCGCAGCAGATCGACACCGGGCAGGTCCGCGTACCGCCAGTGCCGAGCCGACTCACGAGAACCCGCCATGTCCCCATTGTCCGCCCCCGCCCAGGCCCGCGTCGCGGCCGCCATCACCGCAGGTCAGAGCGATTGTCAGTGCCGGGGTGCAGGATGGACGCATGGTCAGCTCCGCACACCGAGCCCTCGACGGCTTCTCGCCCGCGACCCGCGGCTGGTTCACGGGGGCGTTCTCCGCGCCCACCGCGGCCCAGGCCGGCGCGTGGCAGGCCATCGCCGCGGGCTCGGACGTCCTGGTGGTGGCCCCGACCGGCTCCGGCAAGACCCTCGCCGCCTTCCTCGCGGCCCTCGACCGCCTCACCTCCACGCCTCCGCCCGCGGACCCCAAGAAGCGCTGCCGCGTCCTCTACGTCTCTCCCCTCAAGGCCCTCGCGGTGGACGTCGAGCGCAACCTCCGCAGTCCCCTGACCGGCATCCGCCAGGAGTCCGTCCGTCTGGGCCTGCCCGAACCCGAGGTCAAGGTGGGCATCCGCTCCGGCGACACCCCGCCCGCCGAGCGCCGCGCACTGAGCACCCGCCCGCCGGACATCCTGATCACCACCCCCGAGTCCCTGTTCCTGATGCTGACGTCGGCCACGCGCGACGCGCTGACCGGCATCGACACGGTGATCCTCGACGAGGTCCACGCGGTCGCCGGCACCAAGCGCGGCGCGCACCTCGCCCTGTCCCTGGAGCGCCTGGACGAACTCCTTCCCGGGCCGGCCCGCCGCATCGGCCTCTCCGCCACCGTCCGCCCGGTGGACGAGGTCGCCCGCTATCTCTCCCCGCACCGCAAGGTGGAGATCGTCCAGCCGAAGTCGGGCAAGGAGTTCGACCTCTCGGTCGTCGTCCCCGTGGAGGACCTGGGCGAACTGGGCGGCTCGCCGGTGGCCGACGGCTCCGAGGGAGCCGAGCGTCCCTCGATCTGGCCGCACGTGGAGGAGCGGATCACGGATCTGATCCAGGCCCACCACTCCACGATCGTCTTCGCGAACTCCCGCCGCCTGGCCGAGCGCCTGTGCAACCGTCTGAACGAGATCGCGTACGAACGCGCCACGGGCCGACCGCTGGACGAGGACCACGCCCCCGCCGAGCTGATGGGCGGCTCGGGCGCGGCCCAGGGCGCACCGCCGGTCATCGCGCGCGCCCACCACGGCTCGGTGTCCAAGGAACAGCGCGCCCTGGTCGAAGAGGACCTCAAGGCGGGCCGCCTGCCCGCGGTGGTCGCCACCTCCAGCCTGGAGCTGGGCATCGACATGGGCGCGGTGGACCTGGTGGTCCAGGTCGAGTCCCCGCCCTCGGTGGCCTCGGGCCTCCAGCGCGTGGGCCGCGCGGGACACCAGGTGGGAGCGGTCTCGACCGGCGTGGTGTTCCCCAAGTACCGAGGCGACCTGGTCCAGGCGGCCGTGGTCACCGAACGCATGCGCACGGGCTCGATCGAGTCCCTGAGGGTCCCCGCGAACCCCCTGGACGTCCTGGCCCAGCAGCTCGTGGCCATGACCGCGCTGGACACCTGGCAGGTGGACGACCTGCTCGCGACGGTCCGCCGGGCCGCCCCTTTCGCGTCCCTCCCGGAGTCCGCCTTCACGGCCACCCTGGACATGCTCGCGGGCCGCTACCCCTCCGACGCGTTCGCCGAGCTGCGCCCGCGCGTGGTGTGGGACCGCGTCGCCGGCACGGTCACCGGCCGCCCGGGCGCCCAGCGCCTCGCCGTCACCTCCGGCGGCACGATCCCGGACCGCGGCCTGTTCGGCGTCTTCCTCGCGGGCGCCGACCCGAAGAAGGGCGGCGGCCGGGTCGGCGAGCTCGACGAGGAAATGGTCTACGAATCCCGCGTGGGCGATGTCTTCACGCTCGGCACCAGTTCCTGGCGCATCGAGGACATCACCCGCGACCGGGTCCTCGTGTCCCCGGCCCCCGGCGTCCCGGGCCGCCTCCCCTTCTGGAAGGGCGACCAGCTGGGCCGCCCCCTGGAGCTGGGCCGGGCGGTAGGCGCGTTCCTGCGCGAGGTCGGCTCCCTGCCCAAGGACGACGCCCGGCTGCGGCTGCTCACCGCGGGCCTGGACGCCTGGGCGGCCGACAACGTCCTCGCCTACCTGGACGAACAGCGCGAGGCCTGCGGCCATGTCCCCGACGACCGCACGATCGTCGTGGAGCGCTTCCGCGACGAGCTCGGCGACTGGCGGGTCGTCGTCCACTCCCCGTTCGGCGCCCAGGTCCACGCCCCGTGGGCGCTGGCGCTCGGTGCGAAGCTCTCCGAGCGGTACGGCATGGACGCCCAGGTCATGCACGCCGACGACGGCATCGTGCTGCGCCTGCCCGACGCCGATCTCATGGGCCTGGACCTGCTCGACCAGGAACCGAGGAAGGCCGGGACGGAGTACGACGCGGAGCAGGCCCCGGTCGGCGCGGCGGACGTCGTGTTCGACAAGGGCGAGGTCGACCAGATCGTCACCGACCAGGTCGGCGGTTCCGCCCTGTTCGCGTCCCGGTTCCGCGAGTGCGCCGCCCGCGCGCTGCTGCTGCCCCGCCGCAACCCCGGCAAGCGCACCCCGCTGTGGCAGCAGCGCCAGCGCGCCGCGCAACTGCTGCAGGTGGCGAGCGAGTTCGGCTCGTTCCCGATCGTCCTGGAGGCGGTCCGCGAGTGCCTCCAGGACGTCTTCGACGTCCCCGGCCTGGCCGAGCTGATGGGCGACCTGGAATCCCGCAAGGTCCGCCTGGTCGAGGTCACCACCCCCGAACCCTCACCGTTCGCCCGCTCGCTGCTGTTCGGGTACGTCGCCCAGTTCCTGTACGAGGGCGACTCGCCGCTCGCCGAGCGCCGCGCCGCCGCGCTCTCCCTGGACTCGCGGCTGCTGGCCGAGCTGCTCGGCCAGGCGGAGCTGCGCGAGCTGCTCGACGCCGAGGTCCTCGCGGAGCTCGAACAGGAACTCCAGTGGCTCACCGAGGACCGTCGCGCCAAGGATCCCGAAGGCGTCGCCGACCTCCTCCGTCTGCTCGGTCCGCTCACCGACGCCGAGCTGGCCCGGCGCGGCGCCGAACCGCAGTGGGCGCAGGAGCTGGCCTCGGCGCGCCGCGCCATCCGCGTCCGTATCGCCGGCGCGGATCACTGGGCGGCCGTCGAGGACGCGGGCCGGCTCCGCGACGCGCTCGGCACGGCGCTCCCGGTCGGGGTCCCGGAGGCCTTCACCGAACCGGTGAAGGACCCCCTGGGCGACCTCCTCGCCCGCCACGCCCGTACGCACGGCCCGTTCACCTCGGCCACCGCCGCCGCCCGCTTCGGTCTGGGGGTCGCGGTCACCGAGGGCGCGCTGCAGCGGCTCGCGGCGAGCGGACGCGTCGTCCAGGGCGAGTTCCATCCGGCGGGCATCGGCCAGGAGTGGTGCGACGCGACGGTCCTGCGCAGACTGCGCCGCCGCTCGCTCGCCGCCCTGCGGCACGAACTGGAACCGGTCCCGCCACCGGCTCTCGCCCAGTTCCTGCCCCAGTGGCAGCACATCGGCAAGGGCCACTCCCTGCGCGGAGTCGACGGACTGGTGCGTGCCGTGGAGCAGCTCCAGGGCGCCTCCGTACCGGCCTCGGCCCTGGAGAAGCTCGTCCTGCCCTCCCGGGTGAGGGACTACACCCCCGCCCTGCTCGACGAGCTCACGGCCGCCGGGGAGGTCGTCTGGGCGGGCGCGGGCGCACTCCCCGGCAAGGACGGCTGGGTCTCCCTCTACCTGGCGGACGCCGCACCACTGCTGCTGCCCCCACCCCACCCACTGAAGCCGACGGCACTGCACCAGTCCGTCCTCGACGCGCTGTCCGGGGGCTACGGTCTGTTCTTCCGCCAGATCGCCGACCAGGTCCGCGCCACCACCCATCCCGACGCCACGGACCCCCAACTCGCCGACGCCGTCTGGGACCTGGCCTGGTCCGGCCGGCTCACCAACGACACGCTGGCGCCGATGCGCTCCCTGCTGGGCTCGGGCCGCACGGCCGGCTCCACCGCCCACCGTGCCAAGCGCGCGGTCCCCCGGGGCCGCTACGGCTCCCTGACGGCCGCCGCCCGCCCCGCCTCCCGCAGCGGCCCGCCGACCGTCGCCGGCCGCTGGTCCCTCGTCCCGGCCCAGGAACCCGACCCCACCGTCCGCGCCCACGCCCTCGCCCGCGCGCTCCTCGACCGACACGGTGTGGTGACCCGCGGAGCGGTCGCGGCCGAGGGTGTCGAGGGCGGCTTCTCGGCGACGTACCGCATCCTGTCCGCCTTCGAGGAGAGCGGCCAGGCCCGGCGCGGGTATGTCGTGGAGGGTCTCGGCGCGGCACAGTTCGCGATGGACGGCGCCGTGGACCGTCTGCGCGCGGTGTCCAACGCCCGCGACCGGGGCGAACAGCTGCTGGCCCCCGCTGACGCCCGGCCGACCGCACCGGGCGCCTTCCCCGGCCCGTTCACCGACGGCTTCTCCGAAGGCTTCACCGACGCGTTCCTGTCCGAGGACGGAGATGGGCACGGGCCTGGGGATGAGGACGGGGACAGGGACGCCCAGTGGGACCCCTCGGACCCCGGCGGGTACGCCTCACCGCACGACTTCAACTCCCCGGGCGCGGGCGGCCCCCGAGGCGGCGGCACCCCCTCCGGCTACGGCTCGGCATCCCCGTACACCCGCGAATCCCCCTACCCCCCGGACTGGCTCTACGGCACGGGCGGCCCGGGCGGTCCCGCCCAGCGTCACCGCCGTACGGCACCCCGCGCCCAGGACACCGCCTCCCGCGCGGTCGTCCTCGCCGCCGCCGACCCGGCGAACGCGTACGGTGCGGCCCTGGCCTGGCCGGAGCCGCCGACGGGCGCAGGGCACAAGCCGGGCCGTAAAGCGGGCTCCCTGGTGGTGCTCGTCGAGGGTGAGCTGACGCTCTACATGGAGCGCGGCGGCAAGACCGTGCTGGCCTGGCCCTCCACCTCGGACGCCGAAGGCAGCCCCACCGACGACCCCCGTCTGCGGGCCGCGGCGGAGGCCCTCGCCCAGGCCGCTCGCGCGGGCTCCCTCGGCACCGTCACCGTGGAGCGGATCAATGGCGTCTCGGCCCTGACCTCCCCCATAGGCGTCCTCCTGGAAGGATCGGGCTTCGTGGCGACCCCCCGGGGCCTGCGGCTGCGCGCATGACGAGACAGCCTCACGACCGGGCCGCATGCCACCCTTGACCCATGCCCGAGGGTGACACGGTCTGGCAGACCGCGAAGCGACTGCACGGCGCTCTCGCGGGCAAGGTGCTGACCTCGAGCGACTTCCGGGTGCCGAAGTACGCCACGGTCGACCTGACCGGCCGACACGTGCTGAACACGGTTCCGCGCGGCAAGCATCTCCTCACCCGGGTCGAGGGCGGACTGACCCTGCACACCCATCTGCGCATGGAGGGCGCCTGGAAGGTCTACGGCGACGGCGAGCGCTGGAAGGGCGGGCCGGCCCATCAGATCCGGGTGGTCCTCGGCACCGACGACCGCACGGCGGTCGGCTACCGGCTCCAGGTCATGGAGCTGCTGCGCACCACCGAGGAGGAACGCGTGGTGGGCCATCTCGGCCCCGATCTCCTCGGCCCCGACTGGAACCCCGACCTCGCGCTCACGAACCTGCTCGCCGACCCCGCGCGTCCCCTGGGCGAGGCACTCCTCGACCAGCGCAATCTCGCCGGCATCGGCAACGTCTACAAGAGCGAGCTCTGCTTCCTGCTCGGCGTCACCCCCTGGCTCCCCGTCGGCGCGCTCCCCGCCGACCGCGCCGCGAAGCTGCCCGGCCTCGCGCAGAGGCTGCTGGAGGTGAACCGCGACCGACTGGTCCGTCAGACCACGGGCCTGCGCAACCAGGACCTGTTCGTCTACGGCCGCGCACCCCGCCCCTGCCTGCGCTGCCGCACGTCTGTCCGGGTCGCCGACCAGGGCGACGGATCGCAAGAGCGCCCCACGTACTGGTGCCCGTCCTGCCAGAAGGGCCCCGCGCCCGCGCCGGGTTCCCGTCAGCGCTGGCGGGAGCGTTATCGCCGTACGACCAACTAGCCGCCGTACGACCAACCAGCAGCCGTACAACCAACCAGCCGCCGCACGACCAATTGACGCCCCGTCAGAAACGCTCGTACCGTCCCCTCATGGGCGTGAAGGCGTACGACCTCACCGGACGCACCGCGTTCGTCACCGGCGCCGCGAGCGGGATCGGCCGTGCCTGCGCCGTCCTGCTCGCCGAGGCAGGGGCCACCGTGCACGGCGCGGACCGTGACGCGCAGGGCCTGCACGAGACGGAGACGCTGATCAAGGACCGGGGCGGCACCGCCCGTACGCACCAGCTGGACGTCACCGACCGCGCGCAGGTCCGCCGGGCCGTGGAGTCCTGCGAGCGCCTGGACGTGATGGCCGCGGTCGCCGGGATCATGCACAGCAGCCCCGTCCTGGAGACCCGTGACGAGGACCTGGACCGGGTCCTGGACGTCAACTTCAAGGGCGTGCTGTACGCCTGCCAGGAGGCCGCCCGCCTGATGCTCGCGCAGGGTGGAGGCGGCAGCATCGTCACGATGGCCTCCGGCGCCGTGGACACCGGCGGCCCCGGACTGCTCTGCTACGGCGTCGCGAAGGCGGCCGTGGTCCAGTTGACGAAGACCCTGGCGACCGAGGTCGGCCGGCACGGCATCCGCGTCAACGCCGTCGCCCCCGGCTGGATCCGCACCCCCATGACCGACCGCCACGACCCCGGCGCACAGGCGCACACCGAGGCGCTCATGGCCCGTATGTCACCCCTGGGCCGCGTCGGCGCACCGGAGGACATCGCCCACGCGGTCCTCCATCTGGCCTCCGACGCGTCCGCCTTCACCACGGGCCAGATCCTCCGCCCGAACGGCGGCGTGGTCATGCCCTGGTAGCGCCCTCACCCGCCCTCGGCACCCGTCTCCTCACCTGCCTCGCCACCGATCCCACCACCGACCCCACCACCGATCCCACCACCGGCCTCGGCACCGGCCTCGGCACCGATCCCGGCACCCGTCTCGTCACCGGCCTCCGCACCGATCCCGGCACGCGTCCCGTCACCCGCCTCGCCACCGACCTCACCACCAGTCCCGCCACCAGCCCCGCCACCGATCCCGGCGCCGATCCCGGCACCGGTCTCCGCGCAGAGCAGCCGGCCGGCCGCTGTGCCCGGCCCGCGCCAGGCCGCCCGCCACCGCCCCGCCGCAACGACCCCCACGGCCCGCCCCTTGGCCACACAGTGCACCGGCAGCAGGCTCAAACCCCAGCCGCCGGCGGCGACCGCCCCCTCCAGCGCCCCGGCGCCCGGCGCCACGGCGAGCCTGATCACGGCCCACCACCACACGGCGCCGAGCGCCAGCAGCAGCACCCCCGGACGCACCCTCCGGCGCACCCCGCGATCCGCGATGGCCCTGCCGCCCGGGATCAGACGTTCTCCGCCTGGAACATCCAGTGGTGCTTCTCGAGATCCGCCGTGATCCCGATGAAGATGTCCTGGCTGACGGGGTCCGGGTGTCCGGTGGCCGCGACGCGCTCCCGCATCCGGGTGATGGCCGCGCCCAGCGCCGACACGAGCGCGCCGACCGCGTCCGCATCCTTGATCCAGCCCTCCGGCACCGAGCCGAGTCCGCTGCCGCCCGCGACGGTCGCCGCCCGGCCGTCGGGCGGGACGCCGAGCGCGGACGCCCGCTCCGCCACGGTGTCGGAGTGGACCCGGGCGACGGCCACGACCTCGTCGAGCTGGAGGTGGATGGACCGGAACCGGGATCCGACGACGTTCCAGTGGACCTGCTTGGCGAGCAGTGAAAGATCGATCAGGTCGACGAGTGCGCCCTGCAGCGCCTCGCCGACGGTCTTCAGGTCGGCGTCGGACAGGGGGCTCTTCACGACGTACATCCCTACCTCCGGTGTGTGGCGGCCGTCGTGCCTCTTCACCATGACCGCAGTACCCCGGATGGGCAAACCGACGCCCCAGGACGCGGAAGGCCCCGGCCACGCCCCCCGGGGTCTCCCCGGAGAAGCCCCGGCCGGGGCCTCACACACGCACGTCGGCGCTCGGCGCCCACGCAGATGAACCTATGCGGCGACCACGTCCACCGCCTCGGCGGGCGCCTTGATGGTCACCCGCTCCGGCGGCACACCGGTCACCGACACGGAACCCAGCATCGGACGGACCGACGTGGGCACAGGCTCGCTGGGGGTGGCCGCAGCAGACTGGGCCAGCTCGGCGAGGGCGAGCTCGTCGCTCACTTCCCGCATGAGCTCGGACATCCGTACGTCCAACGCGTCGCAGATGGCGGAGAGCAGCTCGGAGGAAGCCTCCTTCTGCCCCCGCTCCACCTCGGAGAGATAGCCGAGTGAGACTCGGGCGGACGAGGAGACTTCGCGCAGAGTACGGCCCTGGCGCTGGCGCTGCCGACGCAGCACGTCACCCAGCAGGCGACGGAGCAGAATCATCGGTGGCTCCCTCCTCGGACCGCGTAGCCGCATCCTTCACGCCCCACCGTACCGCCTTGCGCTGCGGCCGTGCGGGGAGCGATGTCGTGTTCACTCAGGGCTGCAAACATCAAAACCCCCCGTTCTGTTCCGTATCCTGTGCCCGCTCATTCCCGGTGTGTTCGCCCGCAAGTTCTGTCAGAAGCAGTACGAGCACGCTCCGTACACTCTCTCTACGAATTTCCGCGCGGTCGCCGTTCAACCGCAGGGCCTCCACTTTTCCGCCAGAGGCGGAACCGGTACGGGGCCCGGACGGGCCGTCGACGGCCACGAAGACCGTCCCGACGGGCTGCCCGTCCTGGGGGTCGGGGCCGGCGACCCCGGTGGTCGCGATGCCCCAGTCGGCGCCCAGCGCCTTGCGCACGCCGGCCGCCATCTGGGCCGCGACCTGCGGATCCACCGCCCCACGGGCGGCCAGCAGCGCCGCGTCGACACCGAGCAGTTCCTGCTTCAGCTCGGTCGCGTAGGCCGTGACCGAGCCCCGGAAGACCTTGGACGCCCCGGGCACCGATGTGATCTCCGCCGCAACCAGGCCACCGGTCAGCGACTCGGCGACGGCGAGCGTCCCGCCATTCACCGTGAGTAGTCGCACCACGTCGGTGGCCGTGGAATTCACGCTTCCGTCTCCTGCGAGGCGGCCTCGCGCGCGGCGATTCCCTGCCGGCGCAGCACAATGGCCTGTCTTACGTAGTCGAGGCCGGTCACCACGGTCAGGACGACCGCCGCAGCCATCACCCACCACCGCAGAGTGGCCAGCCACCCCGTCAGGGGCAGGACGTACATCCCGACGGCCACGCCCTGGGTGAGCGTCTTGAGCTTGCCGCCCCGGCTCGCCGGGATGACTCCGTACCGGATGACGATGAAACGCAGCAGGGTGATCCCGAGTTCCCGGCCGAGGATCACGATCGTCACCCACCACGGCAGGTCGCCGAGCGCGGAGAGGCAGATCAGCGCCGCTCCCATGATCGCCTTGTCGGCGATGGGGTCGGCGATCTTCCCGAAGTCGGTGACGAGGTCGTACGTGCGCGCGATGTGCCCGTCGAACAGGTCGGTGATCATGGCGATGGCGAAGGCCGCCCACGCGAAGGCACGCCAGGCCGGATCGTAGCCCCCGTCGGCCAGCATCAGCGCGACGAAGCCGGGCACGAGGATCAGCCGGAGCATCGTCAGCAGATTGGCGATGTTCCAGACGCTCGCCTGGTTGACGGCCGCGGCGGCCAGCTTGCCGCCCCGCGGCGCCCTGCCGTCGGCGGCGACCGGGCCGACACCGGGCCCCGCAGCGCCGGGCCCCGCAGCGCCGGGTCCCACAACACCAGGCCCCGCGACACCGGACCCCACGGCGGCGGTCGGCTCAACGGCGTCGGACGCCCGGTCGGCGGACGCGTCCGCAGCGGCGGCCCCCGTCGCCGGGTTCGCCGCGTTCGCCGGTTTCGCCGACTTCATCTGCTTCGCCTGCTTCGCCGGCGAGGAGCCGCCCGCGGCCGATGCCGGGACACCCGTCATCTGCCCGCCTCCTCACTACACCCGAAAGAGCCCTGCAGGGGTTCGGCCACGAGGTCGACGCCTTCGGTGCCGACCACCTTCGCCTCGACCATACGGCCGACGGCCAGACCTTCGCCCGATGTGAGCAGCACCTGGCCGTCGGTCTCCGGCGCCTGGTGCGCCCCGCGGCCGTGCACGCCGTCCTCGTCCAGGGACTCCACGAGCACGTGCACGGTCTCGCCGACACGCTCCTCGGCCCGCTGCGAGACGAGTTCCTCGGCGAGCCGGGAGACCCGGGCGAGCCGCTCGGCGACGAGATCCTCGTCGAGCTTGTCCTCGTACGTCGCGGCCTCGGTGCCCTCCTCGTCGGAGTACCCGAAGACGCCGATGGCGTCCAGCCGCGCGCCGTTCAGGAACCGCTCCAGCTCGGCCAGGTCGGCCTCGGACTCGCCGGGGAAACCGACGATGAAGTTGGAGCGCACGCCCGCCTGGGGCGCCTTGCTGCGGATCGTGTCGAGCAGTTCCAGGAACCGGTCGGTGTCGCCGAAGCGGCGCATCGCGCGCAGCACGCCGGGCGCGGAGTGCTGGAAGGACAGGTCGAAGTAGGGAGCGATCTTGGGCGTGGACGTCAGGACGTCGATGAGGCCCGGGCGCATCTCGGCGGGCTGGAGGTAGCTGACCCGCACCCGTTCGAGGCCGTCGATGTCCGCGAGCTCGGGCAGCAGGGACTCCAGCAGGCGGATGTCGCCGAGGTCCTTGCCGTAGGAGGTGTTGTTCTCGGAGACCAGCATGATCTCCTTGACGCCCTGCTCGGCCAGCCACCGCGATTCGTTCAGCACGTCGCTCGGCCGGCGCGAGATGAAGGAGCCCCGGAAGGACGGGATGGCGCAGAAGGAGCAGCGCCGGTCGCAGCCGGAGGCGAGCTTCACCGAGGCGACGGGGGCGCCGTCGAGGCGGCGGCGCAGGGGCGCGCGGGGGCCGGACTGCGGGGCGAGGCCCTCCGGCAGATCCACCGGCGCGCTCTGCGCGGGCAGGTCCACCGGGGCGCCGTGCCCGGGCAGTGCCACGCCGGTCGCCGACTGCCGCTCGGCCGGGCTGATCGGCAGCAGCTTGCGCCGGTCGCGCGGGGTGTGGGAGGCGTGGATGCCGCCGTTCAGGATGGTCTGGAGGCGATCGGAGATGTCCGCGTAGTCGTCGAAACCGAGCACGCCGTCGGCCTCGGGGAGGGCTTCGGCGAGCTCCTTGCCGTAGCGCTCGGCCATGCAGCCCACCGCCACGACGGCCTGGGTTCTGCCGTGGCCCTTGAGGTCGTTGGCCTCCAGGAGGGCGTCGACGGAGTCCTTCTTGGCGGCCTCGACGAAGCCACAGGTGTTGACGACGGCGACGTCCGCGTCCTCGGCGTCCTCGACGAGCTGCCAGCCGTCCGCCTCCAAACGGCCTGCGAGCTCCTCCGAGTCCACCTCGTTACGGGCGCAGCCAAGGGTGACGAGTGCGACGGTACGGCGTTCAGGCATGGGCTCAAGACTACTTTGTCCCACCGACAGCGAACGTCGACGGGGTTGGCGATCTTGGCCAACCCCGTCGACCCGCACGGATTTCTCGTGCCTCACCCAGCCTGCGGGTCGCCCTTGGTGTACGTCAGGCGTTCCACGGCGCCGGGCCGGAAGTTGTCGTCGATCTTCTTGCCGTTGACGAACAGATCGATCGCCCCGGCGTCGCCGAGGACGAGATTGATCTTCTCGCTGTCCTGGAAGGTCTTGGAGTCGCCCTGCTTGAGGAGTCCGTCGAACAGCAGCCGCCCGTTGTGGTCCTTGGCGGAGATCCAGCTGCGGCCGTCGGTCGCGCTGACCTGGACGGTCACCTTGTCCTGGGGAGCCGCGGCGATGGCGCTGTCGGAGGGCTCGGGCGTCTCGTCGACGGATTTCTCGGTCTTCGGGGTGGGCGAGGCGGTGACACCGGCCGTGGGCGTGCTGCCCTCGGCGACGGCGTTCTTGGAGCCGTCCTCGTCGCCGCCCTTGAAGGCGGTGAAGCCGACGAAGCCGACCACGGCGACGATCGCGGCGACCATGGCCGCCGTCCAGTTCGGTCCGCGCCGTTCGGGACGGATGCGTTCCGCCTCGAACATCGGGGCGGCCGGGGTCGGCGCGGGACGGCCGCCGTGGGTCGCGTCGTACCGTTCGATCAGTGGCGCGGGGTCGAGCCGGACGGCGCGGGCCAGGGTCCGGATGTGCCCGCGCGCGTAGACGTCACCGCCGCAGGGGGCGAAGTCGTCCGACTCGATGGCATGGATGATGGCGATGCGGACTCGGGTGGCGGTACTGACATCGTCCACGGTCAGCCCGGCGCTGATCCGCGCCTGGCGCAGGGCACGACCGATGGAGAAGGGGGCTTCCTCGGACGGGTCTTCGAACGGACGCTCGTCTTCAGGGGAGTTGCCGATGGACACGGGGGCGCCTTTCGAGCGTGTAGCCACCTGTGCTGGAAGTTCAGTCTAGGGGGGGTGCCAAAGGGAGGGGCAACCGGACAGTACGACTTTGTACGCCATCGGAATGGCCGGTCACGCCGATGACGGCGGCCAGGCACGACCCCTGTTGAAAGTCGTACCTGTCCTCTCGCTCAACTGGACGTACGCCAAAGGGAAACGGTTGCCCTGCGGTTTCTAACGGGTGAGTCACGGACCCCCGGCATCCCGGTGCAACGCCTACCCCGCGGACTCCCCCCGAATCACCGCGAGCACCCCGTCCAGCTCATCGGGTTTCACAAGAACGTCACGAGCCTTCGAACCCTCGCTCGGCCCGACGATGTTCCGCGACTCCATGAGGTCCATCAGCCGGCCCGCCTTGGCGAAGCCGACGCGCAGCTTGCGCTGGAGCATCGAGGTCGAGCCGAACTGGGTGGAGACGACCAGCTCGGCCGCCTGGCACAGCAGATCGAGGTCGTCGCCGATGTCCTCGTCGATCTCCTTCTTCTGCTTGGAGCCGACGGTGACGTCGTCCCGGAAGACGGGCGCCATCTGGTCCTTGCAGTGCTGGACGACCACCGCGACCTCGGCCTCGGTCACGAAGGCGCCCTGCATACGGGTCGGCTTGTTGGCGCCCATCGGCAGGAACAGCCCGTCGCCCTTGCCGATCAGCTTCTCGGCGCCCGGCTGGTCGAGGATGACCCGCGAGTCGGCGAGCGAGGAGGTGGCGAACGCGAGCCGCGAGGGCACGTTCGCCTTGATCAGACCGGTGACGACGTCGACCGAGGGCCGCTGGGTGGCGAGCACCAGATGGATGCCGGCCGCGCGCGCGAGCTGCGTGATCCGCACGATCGCGTCCTCGACGTCCCGCGGGGCGACCATCATCAGGTCGGCGAGCTCGTCCACGATCACCAGCAGATACGGGTACGGCTGAAGCTCGCGTTCGCTGCCCTCGGGCGGCTTGACCTTGCCGTTCCTTATGGCCTCGTTGAAGTCGTCGATGTGCCGGAAGCCGTACGCGGCGAGGTCGTCGTAGCGCAGGTCCATCTCGCGTACGACCCACTGCAGCGCCTCGGCGGCCCGCTTCGGGTTGGTGATGATCGGCGTGATCAGGTGCGGGATGCCCTCGTACGCGGTGAGCTCGACGCGCTTGGGGTCGACGAGGACCATCCGCACGTCCTCGGGGGTCGCGCGGACCATGACGGACGTGATGAGGCAGTTGATGCACGAGGACTTGCCGGAACCGGTGGCTCCGGCGACGAGGATGTGCGGCATCTTCGCCAGGTTGGCCATCACATAGCCGCCCTCGACGTCCTTGCCGAGCGCCACCAGCATCGGATGGTCGTCCTCGGCCGCGTCGGCGAGCCGCAGCACGTCCCCGAGGTTGACCATCTCCCGGTCGGTGTTGGGGATCTCGATGCCGACCGCCGACTTGCCGGGGATCGGGCTGATGATCCGCACGTCCGGGCTGGCGACGGCGTACGCGATGTTCTTGGTGAGCGCGGTGATCCGCTCGACCTTCACCGCGGGGCCGAGCTCCACCTCGTAGCGGGTGACCGTCGGGCCCCGGGTGAAACCGGTGACGGCGGCGTCGACCTTGAACTCGGTGAAGACGTTCGTCAGCGAGGCGACGACGGCGTCGTTGGCCGCGCTGCGCGCCTTGCCGGGGCCGCCGCGCTCCAGGAGGTCGAGCGAGGGCAGCGAGTAGGTGATGTCGCCGGAGAGCTGGAGCTGCTCGGCGCGCGGCGGCAGATCGCGGATCTCCTCCGGCGGCGCCTTGGTCAGATCGGGGACGGCCCCGCCCTTGAGCTTCTCCTGCTTGGGCCGCGCGGCCGGGACCGGCGTCGGCGTGGTCGCCTCGCGGTCGCCGACGCGCACGCCCTGGGTGAGGTCGGCGACGAGCGGGGAGGGCGGCAGGCCGTGCATCACGACCCCGTCGAGATCGGCCGCGGCGGCCGCGGCGATGTCCACGGCGTCCAGCTCCCGGTCCATCGCGGGCTGCGGCACGGCCGAGCGCCGGGGCCGACTGCGGCGCTCGGAGAGCGCCTCCTGCTCGGCGCCGTCGGGGTCGTACGCCCGGGAACCGCCGGAGCGCCGGCGGGGGCGCCCGGGCAGCCCCTCGCGCCACTGCTCGTCGTAGCGCGCGTCGTCGTCGGAGAGTTCCTCGTCCGCCTCGGGGTCGTCCAGCACGCCGAGGCGCACCCCGAGCTGGCGCAGCCGCTGCGGGATCGCGTTGACCGGGGTGGCCGTGACCACCAGCAGCCCGAAGATCGTGAGCAGCACGAGCAGCGGTACGGCGAGCACCTCGCCCATGGTGTACGTCAGCGGGGTCGCCGCGCCCCAGCCGATGAGGCCGCCGGCGTCCCTTATCGCCTGCATGCCGTCGCTGCGGGCGGGCGCGCCGCAGGCGATGTGGACCTGGCCGAGGACGCCGATGACGAGCGCGGACAGGCCGATCACGATGCGGCCGTTGGCGTCGGGCTGCTCGGGGTGGCGGATGAAGCGCACGGCGATGACCGCGAGCAGGATCGGCACGAGCAGGTCGAGCCGGCCGAAGGAGCCGGTGACGAGGATCTCGACCAGATCGCCGACGGGGCCCTTGAGGTCCGCCCAGGTGCCCGCCGCGACGATCAGCGCCATGCCGAGCAGCAGCAGGGCGACGCCGTCCTTTCGGTGGGCGGGGTCGAGGTTCTTCGCGCCGTTCCCTATGCCCCGGAACACCGCGCCGACGGCGTGCGCCAGGCCCAGCCAGAGGGCGCGCACGAGCCGGTAGATGCCCCCGGTGGGGCTGGGCGCCGGCTTGGGCGCCGGCGCCGCCTTCTTGGCCGCGGCTTTCTTGGCGGGCGCCTTCTTGGCCTGGGCCTTTTTCGCGGCGGCCTTCTTCGCCGGAGCCTTCGCGGGAGCAGCGGCCTTCTTGGCGGTCTGCTTCTTCGCTGCGGAGGGACGTGAGGCCATGGATGTGAGGTTACCGGGGGAGGCGACGGCAGACACGTGTGCCCGCTGCTTCACCCGTTCGTGTCGGCCCGGCGCAGGCGCGGAACTGACGCGTCCCCCGCGTGGGGGAGGTGAGCCGGCGCATCAGCCCCCTGACGGCAGGGAACTGACCGCCGCTCACGCCCAACCGCGCCCGAGCCTCGGCTCAGTTCTGCGACGGCACCGAGGCGGCGCCGTTGCCCGTGCCCGGCTCGAGCGCGTCCAGCGCCCGGCGCAGGCCGGTGAGTTTGCGCTCCAGATGCGCCGCCGTGGCCACCGCGGCCGCGTCCGCCGACTCGTCGTCGAGCTGCTTGGACAGCGCCTCCGCCTGCTCCTCGACGGCCGCGAGCCGTGCGGACAGCTCGGCCAGCAGCCCGGCCGGCTCCTTGGCGCCGCCCGCCGCGGCCTTGCCGCCACCACCCTCCAACTGGAGCCGCAGCAGCGCCGCCTGCTCCCTCAGCTGGCAGTTCTTCATGTACAGCTCGACGAACACGGAGACCTTCGCACGCAGCACCCACGGGTCGAACGGCTTGGAGATGTAGTCCACCGCGCCGGCCGCGTACCCACGGAAGGTGTGATGCGGGCCGTGATTGATCGCCGTGAGGAAGATGATCGGGATGTCCCTGGTGCGTTCTCGCCGCTTGATGTGCGCGGCCGTTTCGAAACCGTCCATTCCCGGCATCTGGACGTCCAGCAGAATGACCGCGAAGTCGTCCGTCAACAGTGCTTTGAGCGCCTCTTCCCCGGACGATGCCCGCACCAGCGTCTGATCGAGCGCCGAGAGGATCGCCTCCAGCGCCAGCAGATTCTCCGGCCGGTCATCGACCAGGAGGATCTTGGCCTTCTGCACCATGGCCCGCCCTCCTCGCCCCGGCAGTGCACCGGGCGCCGCCCCTGGGGACGACTCCTTTGCGCCGCCCTTCCTTGTGCCGGTCATGGTAGCCGCACCCCGACCGTCGCCACACCCTGTCACCGTGATGTCACTGTGCACGTAGCAGGAACGCGGCAGGAGACCAGAAGGTTCCCCGATTCGCGCCCCGCTACACGACTCGGCACGCCCTCGGTCGGCAACCTCTCACGTCTTCCGCCGCATCCCGTCACACGAGCCGATCCGGTCACACCCCGCGCATCCACTGCTGCATCACCGACAGCAGATGATCGGGATCGACCGGCTTCGTGACGTAGTCGGAGGCACCCGACTCGATCGCCTTCTCCCGGTCGCCCTTCATCGCCTTCGCCGTCAGCGCGATGATCGGCAGACCGGAGAACTGCGGCATCCGGCGGATCGCCGTCGTCGTCGCGTACCCGTCCATCTCGGGCATCATGATGTCCATCAGGACGACCGCCACGTCGTCGTGCTGCTCCAGCACCTCGATGCCCTCGCGGCCGTTCTCCGCGTACAGCACGGACAGCCCGTGCTGCTCCAGGACACTGGTCAGCGCGAACACATTGCGGATGTCGTCGTCGACGATCAGCACCTTCTCACCGCCGAAGCGGATGCCCCGCTGCCCCTGCGGCGCCGGCCACTGCGCCGCCTCACCGACCCGCTCGCCGCCGTTCGACGAACGCCGCCGGCGCCGGAACAGCGCTGCCGCGCCGTTCTGGGTCTCCTGGTACGACTTCACCTCGGCCGGCGTCACGATCTCCGCCTCGCGCAGCTCCGACAGCTCGATCGCCCCGTTCTCCGAGGCCACCAGGTCACCGGCCTCCAGCGCGGGCACGATCTGCTGGTAGCCCTGCGGGGGCAGCTCACTGGGGTGCAGGGGCAGATACAGCGTGAACGTCGAGCCGCGCCCCGGCTCGCTCTGGGCATGGATCTCACCGCCGAGCAACTGCGCGATCTCCCGCGAGATCGACAGCCCGAGGCCCGTACCGCCGTACTTGCGGCTGGTCGTGCCGTCCGCCTGCTTGAACGCCTCGAAGATCACCCGCATCTTGCTCGCCGCGATCCCGATGCCCGTGTCGGTCACCGAGAACGCGATCATCGGCGCGTCCGGATCCGTCAGCGAACCGGCCTCCAGCAACTGCTCCCGGATCGCCACCGGCACATCCGCCCCGGCCGGCCGGATCACCAGCTCCACCGACCCCGAATCGGTGAACTTCACCGCGTTGGACAGCAGATTGCGCAGCACCTGCAGCAGCCGCTGCTCGTCCGTGTGCAGCGTGGCCGGCAGCTCCGGCGACACCCGCACGGACAGATCCAGGCCCTTCTCCGCGGTCAACGGCCGGAAGGTCGCCTCCACGTAGTCCACGAGCTGCACCAGCGCGATCCGCGTCGGCGAGACGTCCATCTTGCCCGCCTCGACCTTCGACAGGTCGAGGATGTCGTTGATCAGCTGCAGCAGATCGGACCCCGCCCCGTGGATCGTCTCGGCGAACTCCACCTGCTTCGGCGAGAGATTGCCCTCCGCGTTGTCCGCGAGCAGCTTCGCCAGGATCAGCAGCGAGTTCAGCGGCGTACGCAGCTCGTGCGACATGTTCGCGAGGAACTCGCTCTTGTAGCGCATCGACACCGCGAGCTGCTCGGCGCGCTCCTCCAGGACCTGCCGCGCCTCCTCGATCTCGGTGTTCTTCACCTCGATGTCCCGGTTCTGCTGGGCCAGCAGCTCGGCCTTCTCCTCCAGTTCCGCGTTGGACGCCTGGAGGGCCTTCTGCCGCTGCTCCAACTCCGCCGACCGCTCCCGCAGTTGCTCGGTCAGCTCCTGCGACTGCTTCAGCAGCAGCTCCGTCTTGGTGTTCACGGAGATCGTGTTGACGCTGGTCGCGATCATCTCGGCGAGCTGGTTGAGGAAATCCTTCTGGATCTGCGTGAACGGCGCGAACGACGCCAGCTCGATCACCCCGAGCACCTGGCCCTCGAACAGCACCGGCAGCACGATCACCTGCGCGGGCGGCGCCTCTCCGAGCCCGGAGGAGATCTTCAGATAGCCGCTCGGCGCGTTCTCCACCAGGATCGTGCGCTTCTCCTCGGCGGCCGTCCCCACCAGCGCCTCACCCGGCCGGAACGACGTCGGCATCGACCCCATCGAGTAGCCGTACGACCCCAGCATCCGCAGCTCGTACGGGTCGTCCGTACCCTCCGGCGACGGCATCGCCAGGAAGAACGCGCCGTGCTGCGCCGCCACCAGCGGCGGCAGCTCGCTCATGATCAGCGAAGCCACGTCCTCCAGGTCGCGCCGCCCCTGCATGAGCGCCGACACGCGCGCGAGGTTGCCCTTGAGCCAGTCCTGCTCCTTGTTGGCGATCGTGGTGTCGCGCAGGTTGGCGATCATCTTGTTGATGTAGTCCTGCAGCTCCTGGATCTCGCCGGCCGCGTCCACGTCCAGCTTCAGGTTCAGGTCGCCCCGGGTCACCGCGGTCGCCGCCCGCGCGATGGCACGCACCTGCCGGGTCAGGTTCCCGGCCATCTCGTTCACGGACTCCGTCAGGTCCCGCCAGGTGCCGTCCACGTCACGCACGCGTGCCTGACCGCCCAGCTGCCCCTCGGTACCCACCTCGCGGGCCACCCGGGTGACCTCCTCGGCGAAGGACGACAGCTGGTCGACCATCGTGTTGATGGTCGTCTTCAGCTCAAGGATCTCCCCGCGCGCGTCGATGTCGATCTTCTTCGTCAGATCACCCTTGGCGATGGCCGTCGTGACCATGGCGATGTTGCGCACCTGGCCGGTCAGGTTGGACGCCATGCCGTTCACGGAGTCGGTGAGGTCCTTCCACGTACCCGCCACACCCGGTACGTGCGCCTGACCGCCCAGGATGCCGTCCGTACCCACCTCACGGGCCACCTTGGTGACCTGCTCGGCGAACGAGCTCAGCGTCTTCACCATGGTGTTGATCGTGTCGGCGAGCTGCTGGACCTCGCCGCGCGCCTCGATCGTCACCGTCCGGGTCAGATCGCCGTTGGCGACCGCCGCGGCGACCTGCGAGATGTTGCGCACCTGCATGGTCAGGTTCTTGGCCATCAGGTTCACATTGCCGCTGAGGTCCTTCCAGATGCCCGTGATCCCCGGAACGTGCGCCTGGCCGCCCAGAATGCCCTCGGTGCCCACCTCACGGGCCACCCGCGTCACCTGCTCGGCGAACGACGACAGCTGGTCCACCATCGTGTTCACGGTGGTCACGAGCTCGAGGATCTCCCCCTTGGCGTCGACCGTGATCTTCTTCGACAGATCGCCCTTGGCGACCGCCGTCGTGACCTCGGCGATCTGGCGCACCTGGATGGTCAGGTTGTTCGCCATGAAGTTCACCGACTGCGTGAGGTCCTTCCAGGTGCCGGAGACACCCTGCACCTCGGCCTGCCCGCCGAGCTGCCCCTCCGTACCGACCTCTCGGGCGACCCTGGTGACCTCCTGGGCGAAGGAGGAGAGCTGGTCGACCATCGTGTTCAGGGTGTTCTTCAGCTCCAGGATCTCCCCGCGCGCGTCCACGGTGATCTTCTGGGACAGGTCACCGCGCGCCACCGCCGTGGCGACCTGCGCGATGTTGCGCACCTGGGCGGTGAGGTTGCCGGCCATGCCGTTCACCGAGTCGGTCAGGTCCCGCCACACCCCGGCCACACCGGGCACCTGCGCCTGACCGCCGAGCCGCCCCTCGGTACCCACGTCCCGCGACACCCGGGTCACCTGGTCGGCGAACGCGGAGAGCTGGTCGACCATCGTGTTGATGGTGTTCTTCAGCTCCAGGATCTCCCCGCGCGCGTCCACGTCGATCTTCTGCGACAAGTCACCGCGCGCCACCGCCGTCGTCACCTGGGCGATCTGCCGCACCTGAGAGGTGAGGTTGCCGGCCATGAAGTTGACGGAGTCCGTCAGCTCCCGCCAGGTGCCCGACACCCCGTCCACGCGCGCCTGACCGCCCAGGCGGCCCTCGGTGCCCACGTCCCGGGCCATCCGCGTCACCTGGTCGGCGAACGACGACAGCTGGTCCACCATCGTGTTCACGGTGTTCTTCAGCTGGAGCATCTCGCCGGAGACGTCGACGGTCACCTTCTGCGACAGATCGCCGTTGGCCACGGCCGTCGTCACCTGGGCGATGTTCCTCACCTGTCCGGTGAGGTTCCGGAACGCCGTGTTGACGGAGTCCGTCAGGTCCTTCCACGTCCCCGCCGCGCCCGACACCTGCGCCTGGCCGCCCAGTTCACCCTCGACACCGATCTCCCGCGCCACACGCGTCACTTCGGCACCGAACGCCGAGAGCTGGTCCACCATCCCGTTGACGGTGTTCTTCAGCTCCAGCATCTCGCCGGCCACATCCACGGTGACCTTCTGCGACAGATCACCGCTCGCCACGGCCGTCGTCACGGCCGCGATGTCCCTCACCTGAGTGGTGAGATTCCGGAACACCGTGTTGACGGAGTCCGTCAGGTCCTTCCACGTCCCCGCCGCACCGGGCACATTGGCCTGCCCGCCGAGCCGCCCCTCGGCCCCCACCTCGTTGGCCACCCGGGTGACCTCGTCCGCGAAGGTCCGCAGCGTCTCGGTCATCTGGTTGATGGTGTCGGCGAGCTGAGCGATCTCACCGCGCGCCGACACCGTCACCTTCTGCGACAGGTCGCCGTTGGCGACCGCGGTCGTCACCTCCGCGATCCCCCGCACCTGGGCCGTCAGGTTCCCGGCCATGGTGTTCACCGAATCGGTGAGTTCCTTCCACACACCGTCCACACCGGACACCTGCGCCTGGCCGCCCAGAATGCCCTCGGTGCCCACCTCGCGCGCCACCCGGGTCACCTCGGAGGAGAACGCCGAGAGCTGGTCCACCATCGTGTTGACGGTGTTCTTCAACTCGAGCATCTCGCCCTCGACGTGAACCGTCACCTTCCGCGACAGATCACCCTTGGCCACCGCCGTCGTCACCAGCGCGATGTCCCGCACCTGGGCCGTCAGCCGCTCCGCCATCGTGTTGACGGACTCCGTCAGGTCCTTCCACGACCCGGACATGCCGCGCACCTGCGCCTGACCGCCCAGCTTGCCCTCGGTGCCCACCTCGCTGGCCACCCGCGTGACCTCGTCGGTGAACGTCGACAGCTGATCGACCAGGTTGTTGACGGTCCGCCCGACCTTCAGGAACTCCCCGCGCAACGGCTGCCCCGCCGCCCCCTCGGGCGTCTGCGTCCGCAGCTCCATCCGCGGCGACAGATCACCCTCGGCCACCGCCGACAGCACCCGCCCCACCTCGGACACCGGCCGTACGAGATCGTCGACCAGCGCGTTGGAGTGGTCGATGGCAGTCGCCCACGAGCCCTCGCAGGCCCCCGTCTCCAGCCGCTCGGTGAGCTTGCCCTCCCGGCCCACCATGCGACGTACGCGCGACAGCTCACCCGTGAGGTGGAGATTGCGGTCCGCCACCTCGTTGAACACGGCCGCGATCTCCGACATCACACCGTCGCCGGACACCGTGAGCCGCTTGCGGAAGTTCCCGTCCCGCATCGACACCAGGGCCACCAGCAGCCGCTCCAGGGCCGCCGTGTCCACCGTGGTGGTGCCACCGCGCGAACCACGCCTGCTCAGGGACTGTCCGCCTTTCGCGCGCGCCTTAGTGCTCCGCGTCGCTGCGCCAGACTCCACTTGTCCCTCCCGCAGGGATTCGACCGTTACGCTGTGCTGAGGTGTTACTACTCGCCGTTGCCGGTTACCGCAGGGTTTCCGCCTGATCCAACCAGGCGGACCCGGGGGGCTGCTGCCCCCTGTACTCAGAAGACACCCAGTCTGCCCGGACCTTCACAAGAAGCTTGCCCAGTGTTTCACCCTCTCCGAACCCGGCCATAACAGTTCGGCAGCTTCGCACATCGTCCGCACACCCACGGGCGCCTCTTGAGGCGGAAACAGCGGTGACCGGCATCCGCAGGGGCGGGGAAGGTAAGTAACCTTGCATGCGGCTGTCCAGCCGCGCCGGTCCGTCCGGCCTGGGCGGTGGCACGAGGCACGAGCGGGCATCGGAGGGGCGGCCGCAACATGACCACCGGACTGATCCCGGGGGGACAGCCCCCGGACCCCCGGCCTTCCGGCCTGCGCCCGCCGCAGCAGCGGCGCGACCAGGGCGGCCAGGGATCCCCCCACGTCGACGACCGGCCGAGGAGTTCCGTGATCACCGCGCGCGCGGCTGCCAGCTTCGAGCCCGTCGGGCGATCGGTCGCGACCGCCCGCTCGTTCGTCCGCGACACCCTCCAGGGCTGGGGTTTCGCCGACATCGTCGATGACGCCGTCGTCCTCACGAGCGAACTGGTGACGAACGCCGTCGTCCACGCGGGCACCCACGCCGACGTCCTGTGTCTGCGCTCCGAGGACGGCGTACGCATCGAGGTGGCCGACCGCTATCCGGAGCGCGAGATCCCCCTCCAGGGCTCCCCCGCCACCATGGGCAGCCCCGACCGCGAGGGCGGCCGCGGCCTCCAGCTCTGCGCCGCCATCGCGGCCCGCTGGGGCGTCGACTACACCTCCACCCACAAACAGGTCTGGTTCCAACTCCACCTCCCCGACCGCCCGGTGGGCACCCGCACCGCCGGCCCGTCCCTCCCGGCCGACCTCCTGCCGCTCGCCGACAGCCGCGTCCGCGTCGCGGTCCTCCAGATCGACCGCGTCGGCGCCATCTCCGCCTGGAACGAGGACGCGGAGGAACTCTTCGGCTACGCCGCCGACCAGGTCATCGGCAAGCCGCTCACCGACCTCGCCGCCTGGCCGCACACCCCGGGCACCGGCACCGGGATCGCCGAGGCCCTCCAACTCTCCCGCTGGGAAGGCAGTTACGGCATCCGCGGCGCCTCCGGCCGGGTCACCCCGGTGTACGCCTCCCACCTCCGCGTCCGCGACACCGACGGCGAACCCTCCACGGTCTGCCTCCTGGTCCGCGACCACGAACGCGCCGTCCTGCAGACCCCGTCGCGCCTGCCCGCCTCCGACACGGCCCCCGCGGACGGCCAGAGCGTCGACCCCTTCGAGGTCTTCATCGGCTCCCCCGCCCCGGACGACCTCGACGGCCTCCTCCAGCGCACCGTGGAACGCGCCCGCGACATGCTCGACGGCGACTCCGCCTTCCTGCTCCTCGCCACCGACGACGAGACCGAGCTGGAGGTGCGCGCCTCCACGGGTCTGCCCTCGGCCCGCCAGCGCTTCGCCCGCGTGCCCGTCGAGGCGGGCCCCGGCCGCTACGGCTCCGCCCGCATGCCGGCCGTCCACGAGGACCTCCTGGCCGTCCCCGGCGCCGTCCCCCTGCTGAACGGCACGGGCATGCGCTCGGTCGTCACGGTCCCCCTGAAGGTGGAGGGCCGCCTCACGGGCTCCCTGGGCGTCGCGGCGGAGGCCCAGGGCCGCTACTCCAACGAGGAGGCCCTGCGCCTGCAGTTCGCGGCCGACCGCATCGCCCTCGCCGTCGAGTCGGCCCGCCTCGGCGAACTGGAACGCCTGCGCCGGGGCTCCCTCAGCTTCCTCGTCGAGGCCTCCGACCTCCTCGCCGGCACCCTCGACCGCGACCAGACCCTGGCCCTGATGGCCCAGATGACCGTCCCCACCCTGGCCACCTGGTGCGCGGTCTACACGATCGCCGACCAGGCCTCCGACCCGTATCTGTCCTACGTCCTGCACGAGGACGAGGAACTCATCGACGGCATCAAGTCGTTGCTCTCGAAGATCGCCCCGCCGGACCCGGTCCCCACCCCGGGCGCCCGCGTCTGGGCGGCCCCCGGCGAGGCCGCGCACGAGGCGGCCCTGCGCAGCTCGATGCGCAGCCTGGGCCTGACCGGCGGCCCCACCCACCAGGTGTCCTCCGGCATCGGCCCCACCCTCGCCACGGCCTCCGCGGTCGGCGGCGAGACGGTCGTCCTGCCCCTGGTCGCCCGCAACCGCGTCATCGGCATGCTGACCCTCGGCAAACCCACCGACGAACACTTCCGCCAGGAGATCCTGGAACTGGCCGAGGACCTGAGCCGCCGAGCGGCCCTCGCCCTCGACAACGCCCGCCTCTACTCCGAGCGGACGGCCATCAGCCAGTCCCTCCAGCGCAGCCTGCTGCCCCCGGGCCTCCCCGAGATCGACGGCGTGGAGGTCGACGTCATCTACCGCGCGGCCGGCGAGGGCAACGAGGTCGGCGGCGACTTCTACGACGTCTTCCCGATCAGCGACGGCGCCTACGGCTTCGCCATCGGCGACGTCTGCGGCACGGGCCCGCACGCGGCCGCCGTGACGGGGCTGGCCCGGCACGCCCTACGGCTGCTGGCCCGCGAGGGCCTCAGCGGCCCGGCGGTCCTGGAGCGCCTCAATTCGGCCATCCTCGACGAGGGCGCCCGCAGCCGCTTCCTGACCCTCCTGTACGGCGAGATGCGCCCGCAGCCCGACGGCAGCGCGGAACTGAAGGTGGTCTGCGCCGGCCACCCCCTCCCGCTCCGGCTGCGCCAGGACGGCACGGTCGAGCCGGCCGCCGAGCCCCAGCCGCTGCTCGGCGTCATCGAGGACCTGGAGCTGTACGAGCAGACGGTCACCCTCGACCCGGGCGACGTCCTGCTCTGTGTCACGGACGGCGTCACCGAGCGCCGAGAGGGCACCCGCATGCTGGGCGACGACGGCCTCACCGATGTCCTGTCGACCTGTACGGGTCTCACGGCCGGCGCGGTCGCGGCCCGCATCATGCGCGCGGTCGAACGCTTCGCCTCGGACGCCCCGTCCGACGACATGGCGATTCTGGCCATGCGGGTGGCATGAGAAAACCCCCCGCCCGAAAGGGCGGGGGGTTTAATCGATGGAGCCCCCTAACGGAATCGAACCGTTGACCTTCTCCTTACCATGGAGACGCTCTGCCGACTGAGCTAAGGGGGCTGGTCACTTTTCGAGGTTTCCCTCGCGGCAACGAAATAGAGCATACCCCGAACTGGCCGGTGCTCCCAAACTCGTTCAGAAGGCCGGCTGAAGCAGTCCGCCGAGCGCGTTGCACGCGGTGACGATGCGCTGCATATCCCGCTTCGTCAACGAGGCGTCCACCGGCAGGGCGAGGGTCTCATCGGCGGCCAGCTCGGTCTCCGGCAGCGACACACAGCGCCGGTACTCGGGCAGCCGGTGCAGCGGGGTCTTCACCGGCACCCGGCAGTCAACTCCCCTGCTCCGCAGGGCTCGCGCGAAGGCGTCCCGGTCGGGCCGGCCGTTCCCCGGCACCCGGACGACGTACTGCTGGTAGGAGTGCCCGTCCCCGCCGTCGGGCGTGCGCACTCCACGCAGCCGCGCGTCGAGATAGGCCGCCCGCTCCCGCCGCCGCGCGATCTCGTCGTACGGCGCCTCGGACTCCGCCTGCTCCAGCACCAGCAGCCCGTGCCGCTGCCCGACCCCGTGCAACCGCGGCACATCGGCCGGCCGCCCGAAGCGGTGTACGACAACGATGGCCGCCGTGCGCGGAGTTACGACCGCTTCGACGGTGCCCGCGTCGAGGCAGTAGGTCACCGGATCCACGTCGGCGAACACGGGCAGCGCACCCGCGAGGGCGACGGCTCCGGCGACTTCCGCGTTCCCGAAGGCCGGCACGATGACCTCGTCACCGACTCCGACGCCTGCGGCCCTGAGCATTGCAGCAGTACCCATGCCGTGGATGCTGCGGGCGGAAGTTGAACTTCAAGTGACGACAAACAAAAAAGGGTTGGGCCCTGAACCGAAGTTCAGAACCCAACCCTTTGAATGATTGTTCGGCGGTGTCCTACTCTCCCACAGGGTCCCCCCTGCAGTACCATCGGCGCTGTAAGGCTTAGCTTCCGGGTTCGGAATGTAACC